>NZ_JBYHFQ010000038.1:0-34269 GCF_057669665.1 Sporosarcina sp. Y1004
CCGCCGGAGGCTTTATCAGGGAGGAATTGAACTTCATTCCTCCTTTTTCAGCGGGCTTTTGGACACCCACTGAACAGGAAAACAAAACTACATTCATCTCCCACCTATGAAGGTGAGAGATGAATGCTGAATAAAGATAAAAATAAGCCATACCCATTTGAATGCGGGTACAGCTCTACAGGTTAGACGATACATTTCGCCTCGTATTTAATCGCTAGCAACTTATAAGAAATTTGTACACAGTTTTCAATCGGAATCCATTGCTCATGGGTATGTTCATAAACTTCCCGAATTCGCTTTGCAAGGTCTGTAGGATGATCAAGTCGATGTAAATCCGCTACGATATCGACAATTTCAAGTGCATACGCTTTTGGTCCGACTTCGAATGGGTCCCATTGTTCAAGAAGTGCAACAGCCTTTTTATTCATTTCAATTGTATGCACGATGAGTCACCTAATTTTTCTCATTATTTTAGACTATGATAACATAGAAAAGAAAAAAGAAAAGAGGGATTTCCATGAATAACTTTGATCTTGTGATTGAACGACGTAAAACACGTTCTGCAAAATGGGACTTAATGGAAGTAGTCTATAGTATTAAAGATGCATCCGATATTTTACCGATGTGGGTCGCGGATATGGATTTTGCCGCTCCTGAAGTTGTCGTAAATGCCATGAAAGAACGACTCGACCATGCCGTATTCGGCTATTCTTACATTCACGATGAATGTAAAGATGCAGTTAGCTCATGGCTTTCTGAACGTCATGGTTGGGAAACAAAAAACGAATGGATGTTATTCCATCAAGGTGTTATTCCAGCCATCGCTTCAGTAATTGAAACGTTTACAAATCCGGGTGACGGAATCCTAGTCACTTCCCCCGTCTATCCACCGTTCTTCCAACTTCCCAAACGTCAAGAACGGAACCTGGTCGAATGTATCATGAATGAAGTGGAAGGCGTTTACTCCATCGATTTTGAAGAATTCGAGAAAAGCCTTCAGCAAGATGTAAAACTATTCATCTTATGTAATCCGCATAACCCTGGCGGCATCGTCTGGACAGAAGCCGAACTGAAAGAAATGGTGCGACTCTGTACAAAATACAATGTACTGATTTTATCGGATGAAATACACTCAGACCTTGTTTTCTCAGGACATAAGCATATTCCACTGGCTGCCGTTGCTGGCGAAGAAGCCGGACGTATCATAACATGTGTTGCACCTACGAAAACGTTTAACCTTGCCGGAATTCAAGCTGCTGTAATGATTGCGACGGATGAAGATGTGAGAGGAAAGCTTTCACTAAATGCCATGGCACACGGCCAGATGGGATTGAATTCATTCGCAAGTGTCGCTTTAACTGCAGCATACAAGGAAGGCGGACCTTGGCTGACGGAGCTGTTGGAAATAATTTCACACAATATGGATTATGCAATTCTTGAATTAACAAAAGCAATTCCTGGTTTAAAAATAGCTAAACCGCATGCGACATATCTTCTTTGGATTGATTTCCGTGGTACTGGATTTTCAGAAAAAGAAATAATGGACAAGCTTTTGAATAAAGGGAAGCTTGCGCTCGAACCTGGATCGAAGTACGGAGAGGCTGGACGTGGATTTCTTCGTATGAATATGGCAACACCATTGTCAGTTGTCAAAGATGGCGTCAATCGCTTTATCACTGCATTGAGTGATTGAGATAGTTGTAATGAGAGATTACTCAGTTCAACAAAAAAACAGCATCCTCAGTTGGGAGGATGCTGTTTCTCTTTCGCTTCGCGGCGTTCTCGCAAAATGCGTTCTTCAAGTTCTTTTGTTTCCAATTCCTGTTTCTTCGAATTTTTTCGAATCCACCTAAAAGCGAAAAACATGAGAACCATGAAGGCTACAAACGATAACGCAGCCGGGATGTATTCTGATTTATCTTCCGGAAAGTAAAGGAACGGCATTAATAGAGCGTTCACTTCCATCCACTTCCTTACCTTATTAATTTCACATAATCAAAATTATTTTTGAAGAATTTCGATAGATTCAATTGAAATATCTTCAACTGGTTTGTCTTGACGGCCTTTTTTAACTTTTGCAATGGCATCGACAACATCCATGCCTTCGATAACTTGGCCAAATACCGTATGTTTTTGGTCTAGGTGAGGTGTTCCGCCCATTTCGCTGTATGCTTGTGCAATATCAGCAGGCCATCCGCCTTTTGTCATTTGTTCAACTGTACCTGGAGCTTGTGATGCATGAACAATGAAGAACTGGCTGCCATTTGTACCAGGACCAGCGTTTGCCATCGAAAGAGCTCCTTTTAGGTTGAATAGTTCTTCAGAGAATTCGTCTTCGAAGGAATCGCCGTAGATGCTAGCTCCGCCCATACCTGTACCTGTTGGATCTCCACCTTGAATCATGAAATCTTCGATAACGCGGTGGAAGATAATGCCGTTGTAGTAACCGTTTTCTGCATGTGTCAAGAAGTTTTCAACTGTTTTTGGTGCTTGTTCAGGAAAAAGCTTGATTTTGATTGGCCCCATAGTTGTGTTCATAACAACGAGCGCCTCGTTTGCTGCTACTTCATTCGATAATTGTGGATACATTGTTGTTGCCTCCTCTAAGTTCTTAGTATTATTTTTTTCCGCTGGCGTTTTACCAACAGGCACTTCATCTTCTTGTTTCTCGTTCTCTGCAGCACTATTTCCGCAAGCGGCTAATAGTAAGAGACTGATAGAAATTGTTAGAAGGGAGAAAATTATTTTCCTCATTATGATTCACCCCGAATCAGTTTATCATATCATATCTTCTATTTCGATAAATAAGCATGAAACTTCCTTCGTTTACCGAACTGTTTTATACTTAATCTAAAGGCACGACGCAGAAAGAAGGTTTTCATATGGACGTGCAAAAACGGAATTTTATCATCATCTGGATTTCGAACGTGCTCGTTGCTGGAACCATGACGATGATTATGCCCTTTTTATCTCTCTATATTGAAACATTCGGTGACCATTCCGATGCATATGTTCAAAAATGGGCTGGTTTAATTTTTGGCGCTACATTTGTTACCGCTTTTATCATGTCTCCCGTTTGGGGACGGGTCGCCGATAAGTATGGTTTCAAGCCTATCCTTCTCATCAACGGATTCGGCATTGCAACATCCGTTTTTTTAATGGGATTTGTCGATTCCGTTGAGGCATTTTTCCTCCTACGTCTTTTAAATGGGCTTGTCACTGGATTTATACCTACGTCACTTGCGTTTATTTCTTCACAGACCGCAAAAAAAGAAGCTGGGAAAATGCTCGGTACGCTACAGATGGGCAGTGTTACAGGAACGTTATTTGGTCCAGTTTTCGGGGGGTTACTTGCGGATACTTTCGGCTTTCAGTACACCTTTATCATTACGTCCATCTCCGTTATCGTCGCTGCACTTATTGTCCTATTCGGGATTAAAGAACAGAAACGGATTAAAAATCCGAAAGCAATTCAATACTCCAGAAAGTCAATAATAAGTGGCCTTCTGCATCACAGACTTATGTTAAATGTCATGATTGTAACAGCACTAATCCAGATCGGAAACTTCAGTATCCAGCCACTTCTTTCTTTATATGTTTCACATCTGACAGACGCGAAAGATGTGGCGTTCCTCGCCGGTATCACCTTCAGTGCAGCGGGGGTTGGTAATCTCCTATTTGCACGGCGTTGGGGTAAGCTCGGCGACGATATCGGCTATGAAAAGGTTCTTTCAGTTTTGCTGATTTTATCATTCGTCTTTATCATACCCCAAGCTTTCGTGACAGAGCTATGGCAGCTGATTTTCTGGCGGCTACTGTTCGGAATAGCACTTGGTGGAATGATTCCCATAACGACTGCACTGGTCAGACGCGAAGCACCCATCGATATTCAAGGTGAAGTCATGGGTTATAATACGAGCTTCCGTTTTCTTGGGAATATTATCGGTCCAATGTTCGGTGGGATTATCAGTGGATATATTGGTATTTCTTCCGTCTTCCTGGTCACCGGCGTTCTATTCTTGCTAGGTTTCGCATTTCTCTATTATGCCAAACGAAAACCCGTTCAGGACTTTGAGGATTTCCTAGCATCTGAAGAAAAACGAATACATCCTTTATAATTCGCACACTTCGATATCCGTAGTGTGCTATATTTTTGTTATCATATGATTTTTGAACGGAGCTCAAAGACATTGAAGCAATTTATTGGTTTCATATTTATCCTTCTCACGATTCCCTTGCTACTCATTGTTCAAAAAGAGATTGCGGTCGAATTGAGAAGTGCACAGTCTTTCAAAGAACAGATAAATAATTCCATTGAGCTGTCACCCCCAACGAGTAACAATCCCTTAGCACTGAAGGATCGCAACGGTTTAATTTTTGCGGAGGAATACATAGAGTGGCGCGACCCTGTCCCACTATCCACCATTCCACTATTCGTTCGCCAACTTTTTCTCGAGAGTGAAGACTCAGGTTTCTACGAGCACCGTGGATATGACATTGCAGCAATCGTGCGTGCTTTTGCTGTTAACACAGCGACAGACGATATCCGACAGGGAGCATCTACTATTACACAACAAGTCGTGCGAATGCGCTTTTTATCCACAGAGAAGACCTACGAACGAAAGCTGACTGAACTTTTCTATGCAGCTGAGCTGGAAAAACAATCATCAAAAGATGAAATCTTAGAAATGTATTTGAATGAAATGTATTTCGGCAATCAAGTCTACGGAATTAGTGCCGCTGCAACATACTACTTCAGCAAACCTCTAAATGAGCTGAATGAAGCTGAACTTGCCTTTCTAGCAGCGATTCCGAATAACCCAAGTATGTATGATCCTATAAAGCATTTCGATCAGACAAAAACTAGACAGGAACGTCTTCTTTCTGTCTTAGTAAAAGCTCGGAGCATTACTGCCGATGAAGCTGAACGATATAAAAATACGAGCGTTCAATTAAACTTAAAACAAAAAGTGAATGCCTTTCCTGCATACAGTACATATGTCCTTGCTGAACTTACTAATCTTATAGCGCAATCAGAAGGTTTGTCAGAAGCAGTAGCAAACGCTTCAAGTGATGCAGAAAAAAATGCACTTGAAGCGTTAGTGAAACAGCGTACCGCTGAGGTTTTATCAGACGGACTCATTATTGAAACTGCCCTTGATTCTAAAAAACAGTTGCGCGATGAACAGACAATTTCTGCTATTTTAAAACCAGTTGGTGTCCAAGCAGGATCTGCCGTTATCGACAATGAAACACGAGAAATAGTCAGTATCTTTGCCGGGGTCGACTATAAGAAATTTGACTTCCATCGTGCATATCAGGCAGTGAGACAACCGGGTTCCGCCATCAAACCGCTTCTAGTCTATGCCCCGCTATTTGAAAGTGGTCCCTATACTGAAAATATGCCCATCAATAGCGGAAATATATGCATCGGCTCCTACTGTCCAACAAATATTGGTGGTTTTGTCTATGGCGACGTTACGGTCAAAGAGGCATTCCGACAGAGTCATAACACGGCAGCCGTTAGGTTATTTCAGATGGTTGGAATTGAAGAAGCATTCGGTTTTATAGAACCCCTTGGATTTAAATCCGTTACAAAACGAGATATGAACTATTCAGCCGCACTCGGCGGTTTTTCAAAAGGTGTGACGCCTATTGAACTGGCAGGTGCCTATTCGAGTTTCATCAACGGGACGTATTCACCTGTCCATTCGATTCGTGCAGTGAGGGATAGAAAGGGTACTATTCTCTATCAATGGCCGGAAGAAAAGAGCGATGTCTGGTCCCCTTCTACAGTTAAAATAGTTCGTGACTTGATGCAGGATGTTGTATTAAACGGGACGGGGCGGGGCATCAGCTATAACACAGCTTATACTGGTGCAAAAACTGGAACAACGGATCATTATAAAGATTTATGGGTTGGCGGCATGAACGATACCTATACAACGGCTGTCTGGGTCGGCTATGATATTCCGCAGTCAGTTAAAAACGTGAGTGACCAAAAACTGCATCTCCAGATATTTTCAGCGTTACTCCGAGACTAGCCCTTCACCAAATGGCTAGTCTATTTTTTCGCCTATGAACGGTAAGCTTGCGATTACTCCTGTATAGAGTTTCAATAAAATATAGACAATTGTGGAGATGAGAACACACCATAATGTTATTTCAAAAATAATAAATCCAATCGTGCTGACAATTGTCATGTATCTGCTTAACTTGTATACGACATAGACAAAGTAAATGAAAGTCGTCAGTAAAAACACTATCCCTAATAGTACGACTGAATTGATACCAAAAACTGATGCAAGCGCGCCGAAAAAGTAAATGACATTACCTCCCCGGGCCTGGCTATACGATTCTCCCAATACGTCTTTTGAAAAGAACAGCATTGCTGTTTCATGAATTGTCTCCGCAATTAACTTTAACGCTGAAAGCACCATGAAAAACAATAATGAATAGATGACTAGTAAGAAAATACGTAACTGTATTTCCGTTAGGAATTCTCGCATACCTGCATACAGACCAATTCCTTTGAACTGCTCAACAGACACGCCTACTGTGTAAACGCCGAATGTTAAACTGAAAAGCACAATTGTAAAGAAAGGCAAATAACCGAATATGTATGGATTTTTCATTTTACACCTCAAAAGTAGTTCTCTTTCTTCAACTCTATAATATAAGAAGAGAGTCGAAAGATGCAATAAGGTGCGGAAATGTTCAATGCAAATAC
This sequence comes from Sporosarcina sp. Y1004, assembly GCF_057669665.1. Taxonomy (NCBI): domain Bacteria; kingdom Bacillati; phylum Bacillota; class Bacilli; order Caryophanales; family Caryophanaceae; genus Sporosarcina; species Sporosarcina sp. Y1004. Next base: position 6,731 of record NZ_JBYHFQ010000038.1, read on the forward strand.
CCCCAATATACGTTATACTTTATAACATTGCAGAAAGTTATGTTTCAATCATCAGGAAGGAGAATTTTCTTGAATTTCGTATTGCTGATTTTTCTGCCTATTGTGGCAGCCTTATTTGTACCTTTCCTATTCAGGAAATTAAAAGATATACATACTGGTTGGTTCGTTTTACTAGTTCCTGTAGCCCTTTTCATTTATTACATTGGATTTATCAAGACAACAATGGACGGCGGACATGCTGTATCAGAGCTTCAATGGATTCCATCGCTCGGTATTTCGTTCGTATCGTATATTGATGGGCTTAGCCTGCTGTTCACCTTGCTAATTACAGGTATTGGCGCACTCGTGGTCCTCTACTCCATTTTTTATCTCGATAAAAATCGGGAGAAACTAAATAACTTTTACGTTTTTCTACTTATTTTCATGAGCGCCATGTTAGGAGTCGTGCAATCGGATAATGTCATTTCCCTCTATTTATTTTGGGAGCTGACATCCATTTCATCATTCCTGCTAATTGGCTATTGGAATACACGTGATCGTTCTCGATTTGGTGCATTAAAATCGATGATGATTACCGTATTTGGCGGATTAATGATGCTTGGTGGATTTGTCTTACTCGGAATAATGGGCGACACGTTTTCTATACGTGAACTTATCGCAAATGCTTCCACGTTTGTAGGACATGAATACTTCATGCTGGCACTCGTTCTAGTCTTACTAGGCGCATTTACGAAATCAGCTCAGTTTCCGTTCCATATCTGGTTGCCCGATGCGATGGAAGCGCCTACCCCGGTAAGTGCATATCTGCACTCTGCAACCATGGTAAAAGCAGGCCTTTACCTTGTCGCTCGGTTCACTCCTATCTTCGCAGTTTCTGAAGTTTGGATTTGGCTTGTTACCGGCATCGGCCTTCTAACATTGTTCTGGGGCTCTCTTTTTGCAGTGAAACAGACCGATTTGAAAGCGATACTTGCTTTTTCGACAATTAGTCAACTTGGACTTATCATGTCCTTGCTCGGTGCAGGTGCACTTGCCTATCACTCAGACGATCCAATTTTAAAATTCGCAACATTCGCAGCAATCTTTCATTTGATTAACCACGCGGTCTTCAAAGGAAGCTTGTTCATGGTTGCAGGTATTGTCGATCATGAAACCGGTACCCGCGATATTCGTAAACTTGGCGGATTAATGAGCATCATGCCCGTCAGTTTCACAGTGGCATTCATCGGGTCTATGTCGATGGCAGGATTGCCCCCATTCGGAGGCTTCCTGAGTAAAGAAATGTTCCTTCAATCAATGCTCGCCATTCGTCATTTTGAACTGTTCAACTTTGCAACTTGGGGAATTATCTTCCCAGTTATCGCTTGGATTGCTAGTGTGTTCACATTCGTTTACAGCTTCTACTTTGTATTTAAGACATTCACTGGACAACAAAAAAGTGAACGACTTCCGAAAAAACCGCATGAAGCACCTTTTGGCATGCTTGTAGCTCCTGTCATTCTAGCTATACTCGTTGTCACTATCTTCTTTATCCCGAATTTGATTGGGAAATGGTTGGTTAAGCCAGCTGTGATAGCTGTCCAGCCTGATTTGTATGGCCATCCATCGGAAGTTGCAGTACATGTTGCGGCTTGGCACGGAATCGCCGCTCCTGAACTATGGATGACGATTTCACTTGTCGGAGTAGGTCTCGTTCTCTTCTTGACAATTAAAAGATGGCACAAGTTATACGACATTCAACCGGAGTATTTGTCAATAAATGCATTTTATGATTCAGCCATGTTATTTAGTGAAGGCGGAATGAACCGTCTTTCTCGTTTTTACATGACTGGGTTAATCCGTACGTATCTGATTTATATGTTTGCTTTTATCGCTGCCATAACGTCGGCAACGCTCTTTATCAAAGAAGCATTCGTCTTAGATATGAATAGTTTTGCACCGGTAACCTTATATGGAATCCTGACTGCGATTATCTTAGTTCTGGCGGTTAGTATGGTTCTTCTAGCCAAGACGAGGCTGTCGGCAATTATCGCACTCGGCGCAGTCGGATATTCGGTTGCATTATTCTTTGTTCTGTTTAAAGCACCGGATTTAGCGCTTACACAACTCGTAATTGAAACCATCTCAGTTGCACTGTTCCTGTTGGCCTATAAACATTTGCCGTCGCTTAATAACCATGGACAAACGAAGCGCAACAAGGTAGGTAATGCGATTATAGCCGCCGGTGTAGGGATTACAGTAACATTGGTAGCTCTATCAGCCCATTCACAAAAACTGATTCCATCAATATCGCAGTATTACAAAGATACAGTCGCTACAGAAGCTGGGGGCGGGAATATCGTCAACGTCATTCTCGTTGATTATCGTGGTTTTGATACATTATTTGAAATCACCGTTCTATCAATCGTCGGAATCGCCGTCATTGCGATGGTTCGCCTAAAGCTGTCTAAAAAGGAGGAGAGTACGGATGAAAACAAATGATGTCATTTTGCAAACGGCAACAAAGTTCGTATTCTTCATCATTTTCCTTTTTTCAATTCATATTTTCTTTGCGGGACACTACACACCAGGGGGAGGCTTCGTAGGAGGACTCCTCACTACCGGCGCAATTGTTCTGCTACTTTTAGCATTCGACCTGAAAACTGTGCAAAGAGCTTTGCCTTTTAACTTCACAATTGTGACAGCTATCGGTTTACTACTTTCACTCGGAACGGCTGCAGGTTCAATTTTCTTCAACGTTCCATTTTTTACACATGTATACGATGATTTCACTTTGCCTCTATTTGGGACAACTTCCCTTCATACTGCAATGATCTTTGATGCCGGTGTCTATCTCGTTGTTGTTGGTGCCGCCGTTACAATGATTCAAACGATTGGAGGAGATGAGTAATGGAATTTATAATGGCTATCGTCATCGGAATTCTTTTCATGGCAGCTGTCTATTTGATACTTTCCAGAAGCCTCCTTAAAATCATTCTCGGGACAGGCCTGTTGAGTCATGGTGCCCATTTACTTATCCTTACGATGGGTGGACTTGGTGGTGCTTCTCCGCCTGTCTTGGCCGAAGGCATCACTGATTATGCAGATCCTTTACCACAGGCGCTAATATTAACGGCTATTGTAATCAGTTTCGGAGTGACCGCATTCATTCTCGTGTTGGCTTATCGTACATATGCTGAGCACAAGACTGATAACATGAATCTCATGAGAGGAAATGACGAACATGATTAATCTGCTTTTATTTCCAATCCTATTGCCCTTCTTTTTCGCAATTATTCTTCTTTTTTTCAAGGAGAATATCAAGATACAGCGCTCGCTAACATGCATCGGACTTTTGGTAAGCTTGGTTGCCGCACTTTTTCTTGTTGCAAAAGTGAAAGCAGATGGCGTGCAAGCAATCACTCTCGGAAGTTGGTCGGCACCGTTTGGTATTTCGATGGTGTCAGATATGTTATCCGCATTGCTAGTAACGACAACACTCCTAATAACACTGTTTGTTGTGATTTACAGCTTCACAGCGATTGGTGAAGAGCGGGAGCGATACTTCTATTATCCTGCTATCTTGTTCATGATTACAGGCATTAATGGTGCGTTTACAACAGGTGACATTTTCAATATGTTCGTATTTTTCGAAGTGCTGCTTATCGCCTCTTACCTACTAATCGTTCTCGGCGGCAAGAAAAAACAGCTCAGCGAATCAATCAAATACATACTCGTCAATGTTATATCATCTGCCCTTTTCGTTATTACGGTAGCATTCCTTTACTCAGTCATCGGTACATTAAATATGGCCGATATTTCAGTGAAGATAGCTGAAATTGGACAACCCGGTATCATAACCGTAATCGCAGTCCTCTTTCTTATCGTCTTCGGTGTCAAAGGTTCCCTATTTCCACTTTACTTCTGGTTGCCGGGTTCTTATGCAGCACCGCCCACACCCATTCTTGCACTCTTCGGAGCGTTGCTGACTAAAGTGGGTATTTACGGAATCATCCGAACGTATACACTGTTTTTTGTTCATGATTTAGATTTTACACATGGGTTATTATCCATACTCGCTCTACTCACAATCATTGCGGGTTGTATAGGTGCACTCGCTTATTTCGATTTAAAACAAATTATCATTTACAATATTGTAATTGCCGTGGGCGTCATTTTATTCGGCGCTGCGCAAATGAACGAGGCTGGTTTAACTGGTGCTGTATTCTATTTAATCCATGACATGCTAATTAAAGGAGCTTTATTCCTTCTAATTGGAATCATTGCTTATGTAACGGGTACATACAATTTGCGTAAAATGGGTGGTTTGATGAACACTCATGCTTCCCTTGGTTGGATTTACTTAATCGCAGCGTTTGGTTTGGTAGGTATTCCGCCATTAAGCGGTTTTGTCGGAAAGCTTTTAATCGTCCAAGGTGCATTTGAGGCAGGTCACGTCTTCGGAAGTATCGTCATCCTGGCATCGAGTCTTGTTGTACTGTTATCCGTTATTCGAATCTTTGTCTATGCATTCTGGGGCAAGCCCGGACTTCATGGAGAATTACCTAAAACAGACAGTCGTTCCTACCGGAAGATGATGGCTCCAGCTATTGTATTAGTCATCTTGTCCGTGCTGTACGGGGTAGGTACTGAATGGCTCGTTCCTTACATGACGGATGCAACAGATGTATTACTACAACCGTCCATCTATATTGATGCGGTGTTAAAGGAGTAGATGACGATGGCATTTCAACTATTATTGAACTTTTTCATCGCTCTCGTCTGGATGTTCATAAGCACCTCATTCACTGCTTCGACATTCATCATTGGATTCTTGATTGGTCTGCTATTAATCATTATGACGAGACGTTTTTTCCCGAACAGACTATACATTTGGCGACTTTGGGCGACATTGAAATTAGTACTCCTCTTCTTTAAGGAGTTGACATTGTCCAATATTTCAGTGTTACAGGTCGTCCTGCGTCCGAAGTTAAATCTTCAGCCGATGATTTTCGCCTTGCCGACAGACCTTGAATATGACTGGGAAATCACATTGTTATCTAGTCTGATCACATTGACTCCTGGAACGATTGTTTTGTACGTTTCGGATGATCAACGAACACTTTATGTCCACGCCATCGATGTCGATGATGTCGATGATGCAATTGACTCTATTAAAAACACATTTGAAAAAGCAATTAAGGAGGTGAGTCGACCATGACAACATTCATATGGGTTTCTCTCATTCTTGTTATCCTGTCGATTGTTGGACTATTGTATCGTCTCTACCTTGGTCCTTCAATCCCGGATCGGCTTGTTGCACTTGATGCAATTGGCGTCATGCTTATTTCAGCGATTGCTTTGCTATCTGTCATTTTCGATACAGGGTTTTTCATGGAAGTCATCTTGCTGATTGCAATTATGTCATTCATCGGAACCGCATCATTCTCTAAATTCATTGAGAAAGGAGAGATAATTGAGCGTGATCGTAATAGCTAATATCCTCATTGTCCTTTCAATCGTCGTTGGCATTGTTTTTACCATCGTGACAGTCATTGGCGTCATTCGTTTACCAGACTTGTATACAAGAGCGCATGCGGCTTCTAAAAGTGCGACTCTGGGCGTGCTCAGTATTCTGTTAGGTGTATTTTTTCACTTTTGGTTAAAAGAAGGACACTTTAGTATACAACTCCTACTTGCAATCGCATTTCTATTTATTACCTCTCCGGTTGGCGGACATCTGATGAGTCGCGCAGCATATATTTCGGGTGTTAAACCAACAGAACTAACTGTTGGTGATGATCTTGCAGAAGTGATTAAAGAAGCTAAACAAAAAGCTTCTGCAACGTATAAAACCAAAGATTAAAAAACACATGACAACCCTATTTTCAGGTTGTCATGTGTTTTTTATTTTCAATAAGGACCATAATATCCATATGGGTACGGTCGGTAGCCGTATGGATATGGAGGGTAACCGTAATAGGAAGGATATCCACCATAAGGATAACCACCATATCCATACGATGGGGTTAGGACTGAACCGAGCAAGCTACCAGCAAAGCCTCCGAGAAAAGGACCCCCAAAATCACCAAATCCTCCAAATCCACCGAATCCACCATATCTATTTCCACGACCATGACCACGGCCGCGATAACCATCATAACGTCTCGTCATAGTTATCCTCCTTTCCCACTTATACTATTCAAGTGAGGCGTCTCAAAGGGGGACAATTGCCTATCAGCCTTCTAGTTCAGCTTCGGCTAGACGTTCAACAAGCGTCGCTAGCGTTCTTACCATGACACCCGTTGCACCTTTTGGACCTAAGTCATGTGCGGACTGTGCATCCGACGTTCCCGCGATGTCTAGATGAATCCAAGGTGTGTTACCAACGAATTCACCGACAAACCCGCCGCCGAAGATCATATGACCGTCTCTACCTGGTGAATTATTCAAATCTGCTACATCACTCTTACGAAGCCTCTTCTTATCATTTTCAGTAAGTGGAAGCCTCCAGACAAATTCTCCTGTTTCCATTGAAGCATGCATGAATTCTTCAAAGAAACCTTCATCGTTTGTAAGCGCTCCCGTCTTGTCCATACCGAGCGCAACGATGACGCCGCCAGTTAGTGTAGCAACGTCAATTAGGTAACTTGCACCTGCTTGCAAAGCGTATGTAACTGCATCTGCAAGTACAAGACGCCCTTCTGCGTCTGTATTGAGCACTTCAATCGTTTTACCGCTCAGTGATGTAATGACATCATCCGGTTTAAAAGCGTCACCAGAAACCATGTTGTCTGTAGAAGCAATCACAGCAATTACATTTTTCTCTGGTCGTAGCTCACCAATGATGGTCATCGCGCCAAGTACTGCAGCAGCACCGCCCATATCACCTTTCATGCCAACCATTCCATCTTTTGTTTTTAAGGAATAACCACCGGTATCATATGTAATACCTTTACCGACAAGCCCGATGACATCTTCCCATTTTTCTGTTGCGGCATATTTCAAAACGATCAGCTTGGGTTCTTCTACCGAACCTTTGTTAACAGCAAGAATTGCGCCCATGCCGAGTTCTTCCATCTCTTTTTTACCTAGAACTTCAATTTCAAAGTCATATTTTTTAGCAAGATCACTTGCATACTCAGCCATTTTAGTTGCAGTTAAAATATTTGGCGGCATATTGACAAGGTTACGTGCTTCATTAACTGCATAAGCATGTACTTTCCCCACTTCAAATGCCGCTTTCAATTCATCTTCGTCAAATGATGATAAAAACGAGAGTGTTCCGAGTGCAACATCGCGTTCGTTTGAATCGGTACGATATCCTTCGAACTTATACAGTCCAAGTCCGATGCCTTCTGACGCCGCAAAGACCACATCAGCACATGTCAGTTTGTCGTTCGTAAATGGAGCAGTCCAAATTGCAGCAGAAGCCGCTTTGAGATCTGCCAGGCCTTTGCCAATCGCTGCAAATGATTGACGCAACCGATCATCAGTCAATTCTTTTTGCAGACCAAGCCCAATGAATAAGACACGCTTATAACCTCGTATTTCAACAGTAGGCATTTTTGTAATCGTTTTAAATTCTGTTTTAATATCGCCTGATTTTACCCATTCTGGCACACGGGGACTAAAAGAACTGACAAAATTACTCCAGCCTTCTACATTTTCAGGATGCTCCGGTACACCGATTACTAAGACATCTGCTTCTACTTTACCAAAATCAGGTTCCATAATTATGGTTTTCATTTGACTACCTCCATTTTTTAATACATTGTTTAGTATAGCGGAAATTTTCAGCCGTTTATATTGATTCGTTCGGGAGGCGGACTATCGTTTTTTGTATCATCCCCTTATGGTATACTGTTTGTATGAATTCCGTACTTTAAAAGGAGTTGAACTAGATGGCCTTATTACAAAACACCCCGCTCCTTGCGGCATTATTCGGAATCATCTTTGCTCAATTCATCAAAATTCCAATTCACTTTTTTCTTACAGGTAAACTTGATTGGAAATTGATGACTTCAACAGGCGGGATGCCCAGTTCCCATTCGGCTGCCGTCACATCTCTAACGACCGCAATCGCTTATGAAGCTGGACTTGACTCTCCTCTCTTTGCAGTCTCTGCCATCTTTGCCGTTATCGTTATGTTTGATGCGACAGGAATCCGTTATCAGGCGGGACAACAAGCACTCATTATCAATCAAATGCGTCTAGACTTCCAGACGTTCGTTCAAGAAGCGAAAGGTTGGCAGCATAAAGACGGCCAGCAAAAAATCCAAGAGTTAAAAACATTGCTTGGTCACAAACCAAGTGAAGTATTTGCAGGAGCTGTCACTGGTATTCTAATTTCAGTCATTCTATATTCATTTATCATTTAATAGCAAAAAGAGGGTGTATACTAGCAGTTTTATGCTTGTATACACCCTCTTTTTAAATTTAGAAAGGTAAAACTATTCAACTTGGGTTGCTGTTTAAGTATGCTAGGCCATTCCTAAAACATTTGATAGCCTTGTTTTCTCAATAGCTTAATAACGATGCCTGAAATTATCGCTCCAACCAGTCCACTCGCTAAAATAACGACATCCACAGTGTGGAGTGACATAATCTTTTCCCCAAGGAGGTTGAATGCGTAATTCGGCTTCGTGAAGTATTCTAAGACTTTCACTTCATCAATAATCAGTATGACGACAATCGGATAAATAATGGCCATCAACCAAGTCATTCGCAGAAGCATATTTAGTAGGAATCCTATACCAAAAAACATAACAATGAAAATCATTACGGATAATACAACGTGCGTTATAGAAATGGTTCCCAATGTGACTACCTCCGTTTTCCATTTATAATTTTACAGGAACGGATGAATGCTTTCAACATTACAATGCCTGTTCGATAATTTGTCGAATTTCGTTGTGGTGATAATATGATCTAGTTTCGTCATTTTATGAAGTAAGGTATATCAGAAGTATATCAGAATGGGTCACACGGTTACTATTTTTGATGTCTTTAAATACCAATCCTATCACTTTGCCGCGCCTTCTCTGGGGTGTACATATTGAGAGAGTTGTGAGTCAGAGTGTGGATTGTAGACCGCTTGGCGCTTTGGGGAGGCCTCTCGCCATGAGCCTGGATTGGCGCTTCGCATCCAGTCTCATGGCTTCGGCTACCACTTGTCGCGCTTGCGCTGGAGTGTACATTACTGAGTGAGAGTTGTAATTCAGAGTGTGGAATATAGATCGCTTGGCGCTTTGGGGAGGCCTCTCGCCATGAGCCTGGATTAACGCTTCGCATCCAGACTCATGGCTTCGGCGACCCCTTGTCGCGCTTGCGCTGGGGTATACATTATTGACAGAGTTCTGAGTCGGAGTGTAGATTTTACACCGCTTGGCGCTTTGGGGAGGCCTTTCGCCATGAGCCTGGATTAGCGCTTCGCATCCAGTCTCATGGCTTCGGCTACCCCTTGTCGCGCTTGCGCTGGAGTGTTCCGTTATTAATAGTAATTCTGAGATGTATGCATTGAGATTATAATGTGATTACTATTTGATACTAATTTCATTGGAGAAAAACGCACTATAGATTGCAAGTCAAATCCCCAATAAAGAAATGTGCTTTCTAAAATAGACCATCCAGCGCAGGCGCGACTTCGTGGTAGCCGGAGCGATAAGACTGAAAGTGCTCTTCTTTCCGGCTTATCGCGGGAGGCATCCACAAAGCGCAGAAGCGGTATTAGCAGGCTTTCTAATTCGTTCTATATACATACTGTTGTCAAACTCATCCTCTCAGTTTATGGAAATAATATTCACTAATCTCATCCCCAATAACGAAATGTGCTTTCTAAAATAGACCATCCAGCGAAGGCGTGACTTCGTGGTAGCCGAAGCGATAAGACTGATGGAGGGACGTAGTTCAATCCCTCCTTACTCTTCTTTCCGGCTTATCGGAGGCCACTGAAAAAGTCCTTTATTATAATAAGAACTAGTTGATTGTAGTGGAGAGCGGCGACTCCAGCGGGAACAGCGCGAGCTGAAGACCCCACAGGAACGTAGTGACGAGGAGGCTGAAGCCGTGCCCGCGGAAAGCGTCCGCTCGGAACGGAAATCAACGGGATTGAAGGAAACCGGACTTTTTCAGTGCCCTCACTTTTCGCGGAAGGCATCCGCAAAGCGCAGAAGCGGTATTAGCGGGAACTAATTCTATCCATCGCATTGGGAATTTCCTCAAAAAAAAGCACCCGCCGTCAAAACTGGCGAGTGCTGAAATGCATATTATTTAAGCAAGTTGAACTTACCTTTTTTCAGTGTCAATCCTACTCCACCAATCATGAAGAGCGCACGGTTATCAACCATTTTCTTCATGAATGAAGCTTTTGTACCTGTAACTTTTTTACCAAATACTTCACCAATAGCGTCGTTGTCACCAAGTGAACAAAGACTACCTTTAAGATCCGGTGTGAATTCTGAAGTAGCTTCGCCTTTCATCAGCGCGATTAGGTTATTCGCACACATGTCACCTTGTTGCATTGCAATTTGTGCAGTAGGAGGATAAGGACGATTAACTGCTTCATTGATCATTAGTGCACAGTCTCCAATGATGAATACATCAGAGTACCCTGGAGCCCGAAGATCTTTGTCAACTTTAACACGAGCACGCATGTTTTCGATACCTGTCTCTTCAATCAGACGATTACCACGAACACCCGCAGCCCAAACGACTGTACCGGCTTTGATGAATTCAAATTCATCATCACCTTTTTTAATATTGACGCCTTCAGGAGTAGCTTCAACAACTGGCGTACCAATTGAGAATTCGATTCCTTTAGAGTTCAATTGTTTTACTGCATAATCCACAAGTTCAGGATCAAATCCTGGAAGAACCATTGGAGCTGCTTCTACGCAAAGGACTCGTACTTTTTCTTGTGGAACGTCGAACTCTTTACATAATTCAGGAACACGGTTACCAAGTTCACCGAGGAACTCAATACCTGTGAAGCCTGCGCCTCCAACAATAATTGTCAGGCGGCTATCGTCTTTAACTTCTTCAATTGACCATGTCGCGAATTGATATTCAATATGTTCGCGAATTTGACGAGCAGCTTTTACGTTCGCAATAGACAACGCATATTTATCAAGACCTGGGATACCGAATGTTTCTCCTTCGAACCCAAGTGAAATTACTAGGTAATCGTATGAATGTGTACCGACATTTGTTGTTACAACTTTCCCATTAACGTCGATAGCTTGAACTTCAGCTTTAACGAATTTAACTTTATTGCTGTTAATAACGTCTTTGATATCATACCGTACAGATTCAGGAGACATTGTCCCTGCTGCGGCTTCATGAAGCCAAGTCGATTCGTAATGGTAATCATTTTTATTTATTAGAACGATATCTACATCGTCCGCACCTAGAGATTTCTGCAAATTAACAATAGCCGATAAACCACCGTAACCTGCACCCAATACTAAAATTGTCGGTCTATTCACGAAGATCGAAACCACCTTTGATTTTTTTATATGCCCGGCCCAGGTGAAATCGGTTACATTGACGATTTACACAGTCCTGGCCTTTGTCATTTTTTCGACAAACTTCTATTTCTAATAGTAGCCCTTTTGAAACGCCTTTTCAATAGTATATTTGAAATAGAACTTTTTTGAAAATACTGACAAAAAAAGAAAGTTCTCTAAACGGTAAAAAATCCTTCCCAAATAAAATTCAGGAAGGATGTACTATTCAATCAGCAGTCTGCTGGAGCTCCTGCTTTCTTAGCAGTTCTAAATGATGTACCGCAACCGCATGACGCGATAGCGTTCGGGTTATTTATTATGAATCCGCCCCCCATGAGGGACTCTTTATAAATGGCGGTATATCAGCGTTTGTTGTTGTTTTGATGGATTATAAATCACAGCTTAGATTGTGTATCCCGTGCCTCTATGATTGTGTATGTCGCTAATCCAATTGTACCCTAACTAATTTAAAAAAACCATTCCTAAGTATGTTTAGTCGCTTCGTTAACAACTTCTTTTCGTGTGAGTGTAGTAGGTAGCTTAGATTCTTCATTCTCCTACATCAAAAACAGGGTCGCTCTGGGATGCTATGACAGCTTCATGAATGGCTCTGTCGCTCTGTCGCTCTCTCAACCACTCACTCACCTACCTTTTTATTTCTAGTTAAAATGGAACTTTTATTTGTATACTATATAGATAGTATTATGTATTTCTTCTATAATTACATACGCTAAATCTAAACATTCTTTAACGTAATCATCAGAAACTATAATTTGGTCTTTTTCAGAAAAAGTTAAAAAGTCGTTTGTTTCAACATATTCAATTACTTTAACATGTTGTATCGCTCGGCTCTCCCTATCAACAATACCATTACTGTGCATAATTCGATTTCGAATCACTCTAAGAACTTCTGTTTTATCTCGATTTTCTGAACAAAGAAGTTCTTCATCTACATTCTCTTTAATAAAATTCAAATAATCTCCAAAGCCCTGACCTTTAACTTTACCATCGAGACCCAACTTAATTATCGCTTCATTGGCTAACTCCAACACACTGTATTCTAGATACGCCCACAAGTTCATTAAGATTCCGTATTTGCTAATTCTCGGTAGTGTATCTCTATAGAGGATAAAACTATCAATGTGATAATCATAAAACTCCTGTTTTGTTTCCTCATCTTCTATACTCTCTGCTGATTGAACTAAATCATCAAAATGTTCCTTATACATTTGATTTGTATTTTCAAACAATAGTGTGAAATCATTAAGTGTATCTAACTTAATCATTAAACTAAAATCGTCCCACGTATGTCCTGTAACCATATTTACAGCCCCTTTCTTAATAACTACAATCTTATAGAACAAGTTTTCCTTTTTTCCAATAGATACTAACGTTTTATACCTTCACGCTCTAACAATCTGTATATCGTTCCTGTGCCTACTTTATACGTTTTTCTTATGTCTGCTATTGAAGTTCTATTCTTGTACGCTTCGAGGATTGCATCTCGTCTTACTTCTTCCTCTCCGCCTTCAACCAACTTAGTTTTACGACCTTTGTATTTACCTTTTTCTTTAGCGATTGCGATTCCCTCTGCTTGACGTAGCTTAATATCATCACGTTCTTTCTGTGCAAAAGCAGATAGAAGGGAAAGAATAACGTCTGCTAGTGCTACCTGTACAATATCATCAACCTTCTCTTTTGGCGTGTTTAAGATTGGCTCTTTCTCAAACTCTAGGAACACTCCACACTTAATGAAATGCTCATATTCATCTTTAATATCGTAATAGTTACGAGACAAGCGTGTGATACTGTCAAAAATGATTGTATCGCCCTCCTGTACAGTCTCCTTTAGTAATTGATACTGCGGACGGTCTGTGTTCTTTCCGCTCATCTTATCAATGTACATGTATTCTTTCTGGATACCTTTCTCTTTCATTGTCTTAATTTGTCGTGCTTCATTTTGGTCTACCGATGAAACACGTATGTATGTGTAAACTGTCATGTGCCTGCTCCTCCATTACCGATTCGTACCGTAATTGTATCAACATATACGGTAATGGTCAAACGGTAATTTAAGAACGTCGATATAGAGCCATTCATAGACGGTCATTTTCATTACCGATAGAGTGTACCCAAACGATATCGTCAAGACCTTAGTTACTGCATGAAAATATCTTTCCATAATCACACACTTTAAATGACCATACATTTTGACCCATGTATCGCTACTCTATGACCTGTTATCCAGTTAGAGCAATCTATACAGATTTTAAGTGCGTTTCATTATGGATAATCAATTAACAGGATTATAAGGCACTTATACGCTATCGACTCGATTTTTGATAACAGGTAAATAAACCTACTACACATACACCTCTCTACACCAATATTTGCAAATGTGTTAGACTATGCCAAACAACTGATTATTACGTCATTCAACTAACGAAGCAGGTTACTTCAAGAAGGATTAATGCTCGTTTATGTGGAATTTATTAGGTAATGAAAGATAAATAACTTTTAACAAGGGGGGATATGAAATGCAAAAATGCAAAAACTGTGGTGGAAATTCATTTGTAAAAGTACCAGAGTTTGAAAAAGAACTAACTGTCTGTTTGGATTGTGGGGAGGTAGTTTCAATAAGGTTCGTAAACCCAAGTATATTAAAGAAATATATATTAAAGTAGACAGATTTGGTTTTATAATTTTAATTGTCTTAGTTTAATAGAAATGAGATTATAACCAGAGTTTATTCAACAAACGGGTGCCTTACTTCAAGAAGAGGTAAAGCCTTTTTTCTTATTAAACATATTGAGGAAGGTTAGTTGAACAAGGGTTATGTTTATTGTAATGAGATATAAGATGTTTTTATATATGGGGGCGAAAATAATGAAAGTAACAACTGGCTTATATATATTTCTTGTTTTAATACACTTTATTAACTTCACAAACATTACATTATTTAATGGAGAGTGGAACGGCATAACGATGTGGCTTAGTACAGGTCTATTTATAGCTGGTACTTCCTATTATTTATTGGATAAAAAAGCTATTCCTAAAAAAGAAATTAAAAAAATCAAGTAATAATAAGCTCTTATTACTCTAAAGGCAGATCGGTTGAATCAAAAGGAGAATCGATATTCAACTAACGAGTGCTGGTTTAGTGTAACAACAGTAAGGCTTCTCTTGTTGTTGAACTAAAGGGGCAGGTTAATTAAAAAAAAGAGAAATGGGGATTACGAGTGAGAGGTATATCTTTTGAAATTCCAAACGCTTACGGGAAATATTTGCTTGAGATATTAGATGGCATCAATTTAAAAGGATTAACTTGGAAAATTGGTGGTGGAGAATCATATTTTATTGAAAATAATACATTAGGGGACCCCCTATTTCCAAATATCAGCGTGTTAAATGAGGAAGGACTATATAAGGAAATTTCAAGAGAGGATTATTATCTTATATTTGTTGATTTAAAAGGATTTCCGAAAAAGTCAGATGTGAGAGAAATTGCAACTTATCAAGAATTTGTTGAAAGTGAATGTACATTTGTACTCCTATTGGTAGATTCCTCATATGTAATGATTTATTCAAAAGACCAAATAACTATTAAGCATATTTTCTCTAAGGCAGTAACTGCTGGTTACAAAAATATAGAGTATATTACAGATGAAAATGATACAAGTACAACGTTGATAGCTTTTTAATACATAATTTAGGCATCGTTTGACCAGCAGATTGTGAAGTTATGTACTTCAACTAACGGGTGCTTTAGTTTAAAAAGAATAGGACTTACGTTTATGATTAAATTTCATATATGTAAGTCCTTTTGCTATGCCTTCACACATAGATAAGCGATAGAGTGATGACTTTTCCGCCTGCTACTGATTCTGAATGTTCCCCAATGACTTAATAACTGCCTATTGCGGTCATTGGATGCTATCGTGTCTTCTGCCGAAACAGGTAAACAAACTTGCCACACTTACACATTCATCTTGCACCAATATTTGTAAAGATGTTACACTATGACAATTAGCTGATTATTCAGTCGTTAAACTACTGGCAGGATAGTTGAAGTGTACATACAAAACGATTATTGTCTTACAAGGGGGAAATTATGAATATTCTACTGTATATAATTGGACCATTGATAGTGGTTTTAATTGTTAGTACAATATCGTCGGTAATCTATAAGGACGTAGAAAAAAAGGATAAAGGGTTTGTACTAAACTATCATAAATTAACGTACAGAAGAAGGTTGATACGTTGCTTGTGGGATATTCCATTAGTATCCATAATATATCTTGCTCTATATTGGTTTAGTGATTTAACATCTAATGAATACAAAATCCTTGGATTCATTTTCTTATTTCTAGTCTTACTAGACATCGTTTATAATTATGTGAAATGGAAAAACAATGAGAAGAAAGTATAAATTATGTGAAGGAATGTACTTATAAGTAAAGGGTGCTTTGGTTCAAGAAGAATAGGACTTGCGAGTATGATTGTTTTTCATATTTGCTAGTGCTTTTGTTATGCTCTCACACATAGTAAAAAGCGATAGAGTGATGGCTCTACCGCCTGCTACTGGTTCTGAATGTTCCCCTATGACTTAATGACTGTCTGTTGCGTTCATTGGATGTGCTATCGCCTCACCTGCTGAAACAGGTAAACAAACTTGCTACACTTACACCTTTCTACACCAATATTTGTAAATTTGGTAGACTATACCAAATAACTGACTATTCCGTTATTCAACTAACAGGGCAGTTTAGTTCAATATAAATAACGGGTGTTTTGAAAATAACTTTTTGAAATAAAGAAAGAAAAAGAAGCAGTTACATTGAAATAGCGATTATCGTACCGATAGGCAACCGAAAAATCACTATTATCATTTCAATATAGCCTATAGTTAGGAACGTATTAAAAATAGATATAAGGGAGGGGAAAGAAGAATGGATGTTTCGAAAATGAAATGTAAAGATTGTGGAGGAAATTCGTTTGTACAAGCAATGGATTTCGTAAATCTTCGTCCAGTAGATAAAAAAATGAGTATTGGTTCTGAGAGAATCTTTACAGTTTGTTTGGATTGCGGGGAAGTTGTTTCAATAAAAGTGAAAAATGCTGAAAAATTAATAAAATGATTTTTCGATATTATTCAACTAACGGGTGCTTTACTTCAATTAGGGGTTAAGCACCCTTTTCTTATTCAACTAAAGGGAGGTTAGTTCAATAAGAATATTGTGTAACTTTTCCAAAAAAAAATACGTCTATGTATTAAAGGAGTGGGATAAATGGAGGGTTTATCTGTGAAGAAATGGATTTCTATTTTAATTAGCGTAATGGTTTTAGTTGCTTGTAGTGATGCAGAACCATCAACAAATAAAGAAGTAACAGGAAATAGTCCAGCAGATACCGAACCAACAGAAGTATCAATTACTGAGCCATCTGAAGAAACTGAGGTAATTGAGCCAGAAACAGAAGTAAGTGAATTAACACCATTAACTTTAGAGGATTTTAACAATCGTTATGAACAAGACACGGAATATAATGAACCGATTATAGGTGGCAAATTTGAGTTGAAAGATGGCTCTATTATTTACGCAGATTGGTATTTTTATTTAGAGGGTGAAACCTTTGATTATGCAATTGGTACGTTTATGGATGGTCAACTTGTTCAAGCTCAACTGGAATTAAAAGATGGTGTAACGAAAGAAGATGTGTTATCTGAGTTAAGTTTATCTAAAGAAGTAGATTATGAATTAGATTATGGATTAAAAGAGAATGCAATTATTGTAGATGTGGTTATTGACGAGCGTTTCAATGATGCAAATATTAGTCGTCTTCCCAATGAGTGGGATTAAAAGATGATGTTAAAGTCTGTTAAGGGTTATTTGTAGTAGAGTAGTAGTCTATAATTGAAATATTTTTATTCAACTAACGGGTGCTTTAGTTCAAGAAGAATAGGACTTGCATTTATGATTAAACTTCATATATGCAAGTCCTTTTGTTATGTCTTCACACGCTCACTAAAGCTCTAAGAAGCCGTTTGAAGCCTTTGCATAGTTTGTGGTAAAAGAATGATTTTACAGTTATCTAATAAGTATATAACTCTTTTTTATTGTGGCTTTAGGATTGTACTTTTCAACTAAGTCCTCAATTTCTGACGTTTCACCTTACTCTAAATCATCCATACCTGTTTACTTATGGCGCACTGTAAGCTAATTATTTATGAACTCTTTTCCCATCAATCTTTTCTTTCTCATAAACTTTTTCTCTTAATACATCAAACTTATTTACTAAATCTTGCCTACCCAACTTTATCAAGTCTTCATACCATTCTTTTATTGAAATCAATTTAACATCATCTTTACCATGATTAAATTTATGTCCTCTTAAGTATAACAACCAGAGTTCTTTACATTCATTTCTTGCTGTATACTTTTGTACTGTTTCATCAGTGAAATAGGCAAAAGATGATAACTTAGTATCAATCCAAACTCCCTCACCAATTACGAAATCTGGTCTTAAATTATCTATCCATTTATTATAAGAAACATTTTCAAAGAATAGCTCAATTGCTTCCTTAGCTAACTCTTCGAATTGTAAACCATAAGACCATAGTTCTTTTCCAATATGTTTCATGTTAGCAAATTGGTTTTCCATCTCATACTTAACAAAAAACTCTATAATTCCACCATGTTTTTTAATTATCCAGTCTCTCATTCCAGTTAACTTGTAAGTTACAAAATCGGCAGAAATAACTGCTTCCCCTTTGTCTTCTAACATCTCATTTATTTTTTCTAAAACTAACTCATCGTTCCAGTCAGTGTACCTTGACACTACAT
The DNA here is from genome assembly GCF_057669665.1 of Sporosarcina sp. Y1004. Classification (NCBI taxonomy): domain Bacteria; kingdom Bacillati; phylum Bacillota; class Bacilli; order Caryophanales; family Caryophanaceae; genus Sporosarcina; species Sporosarcina sp. Y1004. Next base: position 25,059 of record NZ_JBYHFQ010000038.1, read on the forward strand.
AATCTTTTAACCCTAACAAATCTGCTCCCTCTAAAAAGCTACCTTCACCTTTTTTAGTCATATAAGTAGCAACTCCGCCAAATCCATTTTCATGAAGCCATTTACTGTATACTTTTTCACCTAGTAAGGTGTAAGCTTCCAGTATTTTTCGATTTACTATTTCGTCCGTGTAAATGGTATTATTTATTTCAACATAATCCTGCAAATCAAATGTATTTAAGAAGTTTTCAAAACTTCCATGTTGGTTATAGATATATGAGTAAGCACCCTTATATTTCTTTTTCAATATTTCAGGATTAAAAGCTCCTCCATTTAATATGAATTGTTCTTTAATTAGTCGATAAGAAAGAGCGTCATCCCAACTATTTTGATAGTTAGTGTACTCCGTCAAATCATTTTGAATAATAAATTCTTTGTAGCTACCAAATTGTTTTGTCGCCCACTGATATAGTCCACCATAACCACCTTTGGTTAATGTTTTAAGTCCTACTGACTCATGATATTTTTCATGTAAAGATTTTACCACCTCAATAGCTTTTTCATTAGACCAACTATTAGACTTTGGTTTTTGGAGAACATGAGAAAGGACATTTTTATTACAAAATTCCCTCACTCCTCCTTTTTTCGTTCTCAAATACCTCTCAAGTCCACTATTACGAGACATTAACTCCGTCGTGCTGAAAGAACCAATTTCCTCATATAATTTTTCCAGCTCTTTTACAGCTTTTTCTTCTGTCCAATTATTTTTCCCACTTCTAAACAGATAACTTATATTATTATCTTCGCAAAAGGCTGAAATACTACCAAAATTACTCTCTATATGTTTTGCCATACCACCTTTGTACTTATGAACAGTTGTAGCGTTGAGGATTCCATGTTGCTCATATTGATTTTTAAGTTCTTGAATACATTTTTCTATATTCCATTTAGTAATCTTATTTTCATTCATTAAAATAAGCCTCCAAGGTAAGAAAATTCATTCCATATTTATACTAATTAAACATTCCATCATGTATGTTGGGATTCTAGTACCAAAGCTTATAAGGTGTAAATCTGAGTTTTTTCAAATTCATTATACCTTACTAATACCGCTACTGATTGCAGGAACGTTACAGCTATAGCCATTCGGCATATTTACCTACTCTATTCTGGTGATTAGTACCCCCACTATAGGAGCAAGTGAGACCCATAACGGATGCCTACAACACTTTCTCATACTCCCCATTCAGATGTTTTTTTAGCTATAGTTTTGTTCAAGTGTCTGACTTCGGTGTTTAGATATGGTTCTTAAATCTAATTTGGGTCTGCCTAGATGCTTTCCTTGTAATCTTTCTACCACTATTCTTCGCTTCTTTTAAAACAAACGGAAATTTTTCAATGTATCCGCTACCTCTTCATCTGTAATACCTATGTAGCGTTTAGTCGTTGATTGGTCTGAATGATTAAATATATTCATTAGCGTTAAGATGTCATGTGTACGCTTGTAATAATGATAGCCGAACGTTTTACGCATTGAATGGGTACCAATGTCTTCTCGTCCTAACATTTCACCTGCTGTAGCTAATATTCGATAGGCTTGTGTAGTCGTAATATGACTTTCGCCTTTTCTTGAAGCAAACAAATAAGTTTCGTTGTGCAATCCTTCTGTAAAGTCTGCTATATCCGCCATAATTGCGCTAAGGTGAACAGTTCTTTCCTTCTTAGTCTTACCTTCACGTATCTTGAAGTTGGACTTTCCTCTAACATCACATATTCGTAACTTCACAATATCGCCTATCCGTAACCCTGTTGAGATTCCTATTTTGAATAGCAAGACGTTACGATCTGCTGTATTAGGTGACATACTTAAAGCTTCAATCATATCGGTTATTTCCTTAGTAGTTCTTAACGGTTGTACGTTTATAATATCGCCTTTGGTTCCGCCTGCATATGCCATCAAAAATCCCCATTTCTTAGTATGCTATTGCTTATATTTAAACATTACCATACATTCAAAATAGAAGTAACTAATAATTACTGATTTAAAGCGATTTGTTATGTATGCTAATATGTAGAAGCATACATTCAAACATAAATTTTTATTGAAAAATGGATTGAAATCAAATTAAAAAAAGCAGTCACTGTAACTACTCTTTCATTCCATACTATTACACAATGTACACATAAAAAGGTACATCAATGCAGGAGAGAGACTGCTACAACTGTATTACATAACTAAAATATTTGGTCAATATATGACCATCTTAAAACAAAAAAGAGACACCCTTTAAAAGTGTCTACAATGTTGTTCATATTCAACTTCCTCGAATCACTTAATAATGAAAAAGGTATTGTCTTAAATTGATATTACCCTTATTTTTACTCTTCGATTAATTCAAATGTTTCAAACTCCCATGTACCTGAATTTCTCTCTACTTCTGCTACATATTCGACTTCGGTTGTTGCCCCATAAACATTTGATGCGATTACCCAACCCGTTACTTCACAATACTCGTCATTGTCCCCATAAAAGAAAAGCTCTGTTTCCTCTCCACTGCTGAACTCTGCTTCTTTTGCATTATACATCAAACCGTCACGAACCCCTTGTTCTGCAACACGAATCACTTGTGAATCAGTATCAAGTCCACAACCGCTTAATAAAAATAGTGAAGAGATAAATATTATATTGCGCGTAAAAACAGTATGTCTTTCCAATCTCTATTCCCCCTCTTAATTACCTAATTACTATAATCCAAGCGAATCTTCTAACATTTTTTCTAATTCTGCTTCTATTTCTTCTTGCGTCAAATCATCAACTGGTTTATATTCCCCATCACCATTATAATCAGCAGGGTTTGTCGAAGACTCTTCTAACATTTTTTCTAATTCTGCTTGTATTTCTTCTTGTGTCATATCATCAGCTGGTTTATATTCCCCATTACCATTATAATCAGCTGGATTATCGATCGGTCTATTAGGATCAGCTTCAAGTTCTTCCTTAGAATATTGTGACTTACCATCATTAGAATCAGCAGGAATAGGTTGGTCTTCTGGAACAGTTTCTCTATCAGAATTATTATCTCCAGTGTTTACGGAAGGAGCATCTGTGTTAAGTTCTTTATGTGGTGAATTATCATCTGTATCATTAAATACTACTGTAAAGCTAAGGCTTACTATAAATACCGAAAAAGCAATACCTGATGTCTTAAATACTTTCTTGGCTTTTCCATTTTTCAAAAAAAGAAATATAATTCCAATAACTAGTGAAATCAGCGTGACAAGAAACGCTAAAATAAAAGCAGTATACCAAAATCCACTATCACTCGATAAAATAAGACTTACTATATATACCGAAAAAGCAATACCCGATATTTTAAATACTTTCCTTGCCTTTCTATTTTTCAAAAAAAGAAAAAGAATACCTATTATTATTAAAACTATTGTTAAGAATAATGAAAAAATAGTAATTGTGACCATATCCTACCTCCTTATATTGTCTGAATAAATCCTATAAATTACATGGCTAATTTCACCATCAGTTGCACTAAGTAGTATTTTAACAAAGTAACATAATTCTTAGATTGTATAAATACACGTAAAAACTGGATCAACAAACGGCTTTTCACAGTTAATAATTTTATGGCATGAAATTTCATCTAGTATGAGCGCGGAATACTACTTTTCACATAACAATCATATCATTGATTAAAATCGAATTTTATACAGACAAAAAGAGCAGTCGCTATGACTCCCCCTTCAGTCCTTTAAGTTCATTTTCAACCATAAATCATAGGTACTAAAAGACTGTCAATTAACACTCTTTTAGCTACTTATGATTTAGGTATAATACTCGTTTTCAGTCTGTTTGATTTCGCTTACTGTATTATAATTTGACTCTTTAATCATTAGCAACATCCCCATTTTCTATAGTTATTCTGTTTGGCTTGCTTTTAATTCTTCAAAAGTGTTCTTTATTTTGTTTATATGCGCAATGCTCTCCTCCCATAATGCCAATCCTTCACTTACTAAAGGTACATCGAAACCGTTTTCAGCGCCTTCTATAATCTTTTCACCTGCTAAATTCATAAATCTTACGCTCTCCAAAGCTTGCTCATTCATCTCTTCAAACCTAACGGGGACACCACCTACTCTAGTAGTATCTTCTAGGGAAATACCTAAATAAGTTATTACCAAAAAATGGTCTTTCAACTTTTTGAACCACTCTTGAGAGGTGATATCGGGTTTAGAGATTAATTCTGATGTATCCAACGTTATCTGCGAATAAGTCTCTAAAAACTTTTTCATAAGTGTAAGATACTCTAATTCTTGTGGCGTAATAGGTGTTGACGTATCAACTTCTGTAGTAATTGGTGTAGCATATGAAGCGATAGCATTCACAATATCTTGGCTTATCTCCTGTGTTTCTTCTACCTTCGGTTCTGTTACCTGTGGAGTCTTCTCTTCAGATTCTGTTTCTTTAGAACACCCCATGACCATTACTAGTGATAATAATATAAATGCCCATTTTTTCAACATCAACACTGCCTCTTTTCACCCTACAAATTTTCATTATATAATACCAATGTACCATTACTTCCTACTATAACAATTAACTATTTAGTGTGATTTTTACTTTCTAACATTCACACGATAAAACTATTTATTTTGCATAAATTTAGTACAGTGAAATGCAAATGACTTGTACATATTAATAGCTAAAAATCTGCACCAGTTAGCAAATTCAATAAGTTGGCTATGATAATTACTAGTATGATTCCTGCCTTGATAAATGCGCATATCCTTTATAAACGTTTGTAATGTTAGGAAGCTGTACTTTAAAAACAATATTTGAATGGTTTTTATAGTGCCTTTAAAGGTATACTTTTATAAACATATAGCAATAAGGTCCACTATTAGTCTAAGGAATATATTTATTAAAGTCATCAAATATGAAGGCTTAATTACTAGATAGTATTATTTAGAAACTGAGTTCGAGTACCTTCTATAGTACAGACTTTCTAAAATTTCTACCTACCTCAATCTTCTTCATTATTTTCCTTTTCTTTTACATCGGAATAAAACCTTCCCTCTTCGAATGTCAATGTTTCACCACTAATATATTGTGCAATTGATATTAATATAAGAATCACACTCATTGAAACCTGAGCAACATGCAAAAAAGTAAACATCATAAAATCATAAGTCATAAATGAAAAATTAAAGGCAGATACACTAAAACTAAATAACAAAGATTCAACTAGAGTTATATAACTTGATGAATCACTAAATAATACCAACAAAAGCCAATATGCTACAGCAAATAAAATTATTAACTCAATTAAAGTGTGTATGGCTAATGAAAGTCTAGCATTTGTTCTTAATAAAGAAGAATTAAATTTATTTATATATATTTTCTTTTCAACTTTACCTGAACTATAATGATAAAACATTTTTGGATTGAATTTTACTACATCCCCATAAAAGGAAATTACTATTTCAATTCCTCTAGAAGTAATTCGAATAAGTATAAAAGCTAACAACAATAATAAAATTAGTTCCTTAAAATAAACAATATAAAAGCCCCACACTATTTTTTTTGATATATTCAAAAAATCTACGAAATTAAAAAGTAGAGCAAATAAAAAGATTTCAGTAGAAAAAGTAACATTTCTCCAATTATTAATTTCAATTAGAAATTTCCTTCTAATTCTTATGAACCCCCAATTATAATTGCTAATTAAGTTCTCTTTGGTTTTGGGGTCACTATACGCATACCATCCGTTTTGTTTATTTCTTTCTTTTGTCGAAGGGGGGCAATCTAAACTTAATAATACCTCTTTATGTTTTCTTGCAGAAAAATAATCTATAGATATGTAGTCTAACGATATATATTTTTTAACTCGTGCTATCCCTTCTCTATTAACTTTCATAGATGTTGTGATTAATTCCTTTAAATTCTCAGTTTTATTTTCTATCAAATAATTTAAGGTTCCTAATCTCATTTTCTCCGTAAATAATTCATATAACATTTTGATAATTAATAGTAAAAGTATGAGCATAATGTAATTTAAATTGTATTCAACTTTACTTGCGAAATATTGAAAGCTTTCAGGATATTTTTCATTAAAAAAATTCGCTAAATTCAAACTTGAATTACCATATAATTTGATAAAGTTATTATCTAATAGTTCGTTTAATGAAACACTGAATACGTGGATATTATCTTTAAACTCTGTACTTGCCAAATCCCATTTAAATCTTTCTCCTAATACCAATATATAAATGAAAATGTACACTATTAATAAGGCTAAAAAGTATTTCAATGTTCTATTTTTTCTTTCATTTGGCTTGTCACTTTCCTCCTGTAATTTTGCGAATAAATCTACATGATCTTTTTTAAATTCATACTCAACTACTTCCCTCTTGTCAATTTCCTTCTGTAATTTTATGAATAAATCTACATGATCTTTTTCAAATTTATACTCAACTACTTCCTTCTTGTCCCTCTCATAATTACTACTCATAAAAAACAACCTCCATATTTAATAACTTGCTTTAATATAAAGCTAGTCTAATAAAATGTATAGCAATAATTTTAAAACTTTTTAACCCTCAAAATTCATTTAGAAATAAACTTTGAAAAAAACTCCTCTGTACTCATCTTTTCTAAATAGAACATAGTTTACCATGAATAATAAGATCTTTAATCCTAGTGAAGTTAACAAAGTATAGCCATTCTAGTGAATAAAACCTCACTTTTATACAACAAAAACCCCTTTTAAAAAGGGGCTTTAGCAATAATCTTAATGTTTATTATTTTGTGTTTGAAATCTCTCGATTAACATTATGTTTCCCCATTGACTCGGGTTTATGTTTCACACCTAAAGTTAATCCAAAGTTCAATTGCAAGTAAACTCGTTATTATGGGTTCTTTAGAGATGTTATGTTATTTCTTAAACTTAATTTCTTCATTATTTAGCCATTGATTCAACAGAGTTCTCATTCTTATACTTGGTATATAAATGTTAATACTCTCAGGTTCTTCTTTTCTAATTGCACTCCTCCACATCCATTGTAATAAGTCACTTACCGCTAACAAATCTTGATTTACTTTGACTCCTGCATCTTCAAAGAATGCTTTTTCAAATGGTTTCATGTAAAGATTATATACAAATGCTAAATTATGAGTTTCTTGATAATCATTTGTGGCTCTTGTTGTCCAAGGGATAAAACCTTTTGTATATCCTTTACCTTGAAGTTTAAATTTCTTATCTTTCTTTGTTGTCCAAAGATTATCGCCTGATTTCCCTTTACCTCTAAAGTATGTATACAAGTTTTTCTGTAATCGTTCTAATGTTTCTTTATCTGCATTTCTTAACCATGTTGAGGATAATTCATTTCCTTTCACCTTGCCATCTACTACATAATTACTATTTAACTTTCCTTCATAAACATTAATTAACCTTTTATACCTCTCTCTGTCTTCAGATAATGGATTATATGTGACTAAACAATATCCTTTTCCCAATCGTTCAACGCTTTTGTATGTATATTCAATATTAAATAAATCATAATAGTATCTTTGAATTTGTCCATCAAAAAAGTATGTAAGTATGTAAGTTTTTTCAAATAAGTCAAATATCTTTGCAGGGAATGTCCAAAACATCATAATGTCTCTATGTAAATAAATGTTACCTTGTTGAGCATGGTATTTCACATTAACATATTTGCTTTCATAAACACCTTTATAACTATCATTAAGCCAAGTTACTTTTCTGTCTTCCACATTAATCAAATTCGCTTTAATTAATGTTTCAATATCATGTTTTGTAACCTCGTCTATTTTTTCAATAACATTTGTTACCTCATCTAGAATTAACGTGTATCCCGCACCCTCTAACAAATCAATTACTTCACTATCGAATAACCTAAATAAAGCGTGTGTTGTAACAATACTTTCCCCTTTTACTATTAATTCCTTGAAGTGTTTTAACTTACTTCCTTTACCAATTTTGGTGTCTGGTTCAACAAGAAAGTGACAATCTTTTATGATGTTATTATGTATTTCATCTAAAAAAGGAGAAACAAATATAAACCTTTTCTTTTTTTGGTGTCGGTTCATATACTCCTTTGCCCATGATGTTTTTCCACTTCCCATAATTGAATCAATAACCGTTACTTTTGACATTTCACATCTTACCTTCCCTATTTTTATTATTTATTCCTTTGATAGAAACTGAAAATCCTCTTATCACTAACTCTCCCATCTTACTTATTTAATAACTATACTGCCAAAATGATGATATACACTCTTATGTAAATCCCTAACGTAAATCTAGATTTCTCCACTGCATTTCATCATTTTTAAAAGTGCATAAACCAAATATAAACCCTTATGTACCAAGGCTTTCAAGCTCTACCCCTTAAACAAAGAGTATATAAAAGTGTATAAACACCCTTGACAATACTATAATTATATTATATCATATATGCCCTGTTTTGTTAAATTAATCTACTGTGTAAAGTAATATTACTTTACACCACCTATCTTGCAGATAGGCTTCGCCTCCTGCGACCTACACAAGGTGATTAACATTTACTTGTAATAGTTTAATCATTAATTATGAAACTCTAATAATTGTAATAGCTGGGGCGAAGCCCCCACCGAACGGAGTGAGGTAGTGAGCGAAGCGAATAGGAAAGGAGCAGTAGCGACTTGCCTTTTCTCTTATTCCTTTTCACTTTATTGTCTAGACTTCTTCCTAAAGAGCAAAAATCAAACTATACTTTTCATTCGTCATATACAGTACTCCTCTAGACCTCTATTACATTATAGGTATCACGTATTTCTTCAAAACTCCCTTGATAATTTGCACTTGAAAACCATGACTATTAAGCTGTATTCAGAGTATTCATTTCACTTTCATACGGTGTATTGATCAATCGGAGCGGTTAGCTGTAAGTATATTAAACTTTATCTCCAAATTCGATTCCTCGCCCCTAAATATTCATAGTTACTTTTATGTATAGATATAACATAGTCATTTAATCTTCTTCACATAAAATTAGAGCCTTACCACATTGGACTATGTAGTAAGGCTCTTTAAAGTTTTTATATACAAATCATGGAATTAAAGCTGTTTCAAAAATCGATAATAAAACTATTTAATTCGGTTTCCGAATCTTTAAGTAAAGCACCCGTTAGTTTAATAAGAACAAGGAGGCTTATTAA
>NZ_JBYHFQ010000039.1:0-28905 GCF_057669665.1 Sporosarcina sp. Y1004
TGGACTTTCACCACCAAGTTATAGCCCATGCCGGGCGCACAAAAATGTGTGGCTAGAAGTGACGGAGTCACTTCTAGCCACACTTGCTCCTTGGTTAAGGTGTCATGATTAATTAGCCGAAAGCGGGTCGAAAATAATCCAGTGAAAATGTCGACTTCCAAGTCCTACTCTCTAGTGTTTTACGCAAATACATAGTTAATCAACAGACGTACTGCACAAAATTACTTTCCTGTAAAATCAGGTTTGCGCTTCCCTATAAATGCTTGCACGCCTTCTAGGTGATCTTCCGTTTTCCTCATTGCTACTTGTGCTTCACTTTCCATTTCCAACACACTTTCAAGTTCTTTCGTTTTTTGTTCATGAAGTATATTCTTCGTTGCAATCATAGCAGCAATCGGTGATGCAAGTAGTTTATGGGCAAATTTCTCTCCGGTTTCAATGCTTTTCCCCTCTGCAGTCACTTCATCAATTAACCCTTTTTCAAGTGCCTCTTGTCCATTCATCACTTTTCCTGACCAAATAAGGTTTTTCGCTTGAGGAACTCCTACACGTTCTTTTAAGAAGAAATGACCGGCTCCGTCCGGAATTAGGCCAATACCAATAAAATTCATTGCAAGTTTAGTCTCTTCTTCAACAATAATGTGATCACAACCAAGTACCAAGCTAAACCCAAGTCCCGCTGCTGCACCGTGGACGACTGCAATTGTAATCTGTGGTAACGTGTAAAGCGCTTTTGCAAGGCGGCTCACATCCACCATTACTTCACTGATTTCAAATGGACTGTCCGGATCCACCATCGCCTTAATATCTCCGCCTGCCGAAAATGCGCGACCCGCCCCATGAATTATCAGTACTTGTACCGTCATATCCTTTTTCAAGTCTTCAAATGCATCAGCAATCTCTTTCATCATTAACATGTTCATAGCATTCATCGATGTCGGTCTATTCAACGTAAGACGCGCAAGACGCCCTTCTTTTTTCAATTCAATTGTTGTATACAAAAAAACACCCCCTGTATGAAATGAATTACCATTCACTTCTTACATTCGATGTTTTTTCTGTAAATCCTTTATTTAGTGACAATCTCCGGAAAAATTGAATCTAGATGAGCGAGCTTTTTTTCGATTGACTCTTCATACGTCAGAATATAAGCCGCCGGATCTTTCGGATTGTAGAATTGTGTGATTTTCCCTGAGATTGGATCGATGAACTTACTTGAAGCCCCGCATCCAACACCAATGATCGTCTGTACTTCTTCCATAATAATGATATTATAGATGCTTTCTTCATTTGGTTTTGCGTATCCGACATTTTCCAAGTTGCCTAAAATATTTTTTTGGCGATATAAATAATAAGGTTCATAACCATTCGCCGCATTCCACTCTTCTCCGAGATGCATCATCTGTTCAACCGTTTCACGATCCGCTACTTTGTATTTATCTTTATTGCGCGTCATTTCAGATGCCCGTTTAAATGATAATGTATGAACAGTCAGTGATTCTGGCTGCATCTTTTCAGTCTCAGCTAGTGAATGCCTGAACTCATCCATTCCTTCATTTGGTAAACCAATAATTAGATCCATATTGATATTTTTCATGCCCATGTTACGGGATAACCAAAACTTATCAATTGTTTCTTGGACAGTATGATGACGTCCGATCGCTTTCAATGTTTCATCAGTATACGATTGTGGATTGACACTAATTCGGTCAATACCCCACTTTTTCAGCACATCAATTTTAGCAGGTGTAATCGTGTCAGGACGACCCGCTTCTACGGTGATTTCCCGTACTTTATCCATATTCGGGAATGAAGCATACATCGTTTCATAGAGCGCATCCATTTCTTCCGCTTCTATAGAAGTAGGTGTGCCTCCACCGAAGTAAATCGTAGTAATCTTCGTATCATGCTCTGTCATCCATTTTCCCATTTCTCGGATTTCATCATGTAATCCGTCTAGGAAAGTTTCAACTCGTCCATTTTTCCGATTAATTGCATAAGCCGGGAATGTGCAATAGGCACATTTCGTTGGACAAAATGGGATTCCGATGTAAATGCTTACTTCATTTCTTAGGTCATGCAGATCAGGTACTGTTCGTAACTGCACATTGGCAATTTTTGCGAGAAGTGCACTTTTTTCACTTGAAAGGCGATGCCGCTTCATCAGCAATTGCTGGGCTTCTTCACTGCTATGTCCTTCAAGGCGATATTTATGATACAGCTTCATGGGACGGATTCCGGTAAGAATTCCCCACGATTGTTGCATTCCTGTTGCCTGTTCAAGCGTTTCAAGAAAGACGTGTGAATAGATTCGTTTCAACTGGCGGGTTATCACTTTTTCATCGTCAGTTTCTTCCATTTCAGAAAACACGGCAGAATATTCTTCGCCTTCCCACGTAAGAATTGCCTTCCCCGAAAGGTGCCCATCAAGCGTCCGCTCCAATGTGAGCTCTGCCAGAATTGCACCCTCTTCGTCTTCATCGACTATTTTTGATTGTTCAAAGAATAGGTTTGCAAGATGTGTAAACATCCTAATCCAACCCTGTTCATATTTTTCTTTCATGACTATTTTTTGCATTGTGTAAACCCAACTTTCTATTGATAAAGTGAACCCTTTTATTACGCCTTTTGATTAACTAAGAATATCCAGTAAATAATTTGATCGACCTGGGCACTACGTGTAGAATTGCTTAGAATCGCTTTGAATTGAACAACTTCTATACCATTATCGAGATGACTTTATATGTAGGGATGCGACTTCGTCGCATCCCTACATATTTTTTCGGTAATCGTATGGTGATTGTTCATCCGTCGCTCTCCAAAGACATATTTACAAGAAGTGCCAAAGTTTTTTTGGACGAAAGAATGGCTTGCCTCTCACCTGGAAAGAAGCGGTCAAAGATACAATTTTGACCGCTCAAACCTTCTACTATCGTATCTCTTTTTTTCGTTTAAGGAAGTGTCACTTTCTTATAAAGCATCACATAGTCTTTGCTAATAGTAAGAAGAGAATACAATATACAACGTACTAGAGTGCCCGAAATTGCATCTTCGGGCACTTGCTCTCTTTATCAAATGTCATCTATTCTATTCTTCCCAATCAACTGCATTTTTCACTTAGATATTGTAGGAACGCGACAGGCTAATAATCACAATAGTAAAACTGAGATGAGTGTGGCTAGAAGTGACGGAGTCACTTCTAGCCACACTTGCTTCTCGGTAAAACCGTCGTGATTAATTCGCCAATAGCGGGCCGAAAATAGTCCAGTGAATATAGTGGCTTTCAAGCCCTACTCACCAGCGTTTTATGCTAGTAAATGGTCAATCAACAGACTTGCCCTTTTGTAGAGGAATATACCATTCATTATAGCAAATTTACGGGGTGAATGAAGAAAAACCGGCCGAGGCCGGTTTTTAGATGGATTCGTATAATTGTTGAACTGGTTTCATAAGTACGCGGTTAACTTCTTCAATTAGACCGCTCAAACCCATTTCTGACTCAAGCATTTTCATTATCTTAGGATTTTGCTGTGCAAGCTGTGCCGTTTTTTGCGCATACTCTAGTTCTTCAGCTAGCGGTTCTTCACCAGCCATTTGTTTTTCCTGCAGACTCAATTGGATTTTACGGAAACTCTTGAACAATTCAAGTGCGTCTTTATCGGCTTTCACTTCTTCAACCGCTTGTGCTACTTCTTTAAACTCCGCTGTTTGTCTAAGCGTTCCTTCTAACTTGTTTAAATCATCGTAAATATTTACTGTCATTTAAAGTCCCCCTAAGCTAAATTTGTTGCATAGACGATAAGGCCTTGAACAATTCCAATCACACCGCCAAGTAATGCCCCGAGTACGGTAATCATCTTAAATTCCCGTTTCGAAATACCTAGCATGAGATCCTCAAGAACAGCAACCGGAAACGTATCGACTTGCTCCTTAACCATATCATCTATTTTCAATTTGCGGAGCGATATTTCTATTTGTTCTTCTGCTTGTTTGAATGCAAAACTCGTCAACGCTGGTGTCACATTGACAGCTGTCCATTCAGACCCTTCCGGCCAATAATCCCGGATTGTCTTATTCAGCCGATCTTTCAATACAAGTTCTTCTTTCGCATAAGTTCGAATCGAATCGAACAATCCATTCCAATCAAATCCGGAAAGAAGTTCTTCGACTGGACGTTTTTGAAGCTTTTCCCACTCATTTAGTATAATCGTGTTTACAAGCTCGTAAGTACCTGGAGCTGCGACAAACTTCAATGCTTCCCCTTGCACTTTTCCAACCAGTGATTCCGATTCTCCAAAAAACATGTTTACCATGCTTCCAAGTTTACCTTTGGATGCTAGGAACTCATCAATCATTTTACGGAACATTGCTTTTCCTTCATCCGATTCGAAATATTGTTCCGACCTGCCTAAAATATATGCTGTCACATCCGGAATGCGCCCTGCTGCTTCAACCCGCCACTTTTGCGGTAGCACCTCTTCTACCGATCCCGTCGTCAGTTTTGCACGAACGGCGTTAAGCTGGGTATCGAGTACTTCTAACACTTTCCGCTCTGCTTTAACGGCTACGTTTGTCGCTCCGGCAGTATCGAGCCAGTCATTCAACGTTCTATCGGAGAGGAGAATATGTTGCTCCAGTTTTGCCTGTAGAAAATCTTCCGTTTTTTTCTCCATGTCAGGTGTCAACAATTTTTTTTGAAACGTTTCCGGTGTCAATAAATAATTCGTTACTGTCTTGCCAAGTTGCGTTGCCAGTTCGCCACGCCGTTTGGGTATCAAGCCCGGTGTGAATGGCAAGCGCCATTTCCCAATATATTTCGCTTCATGCGGCCTGAATAACATTTTAATCGCCAAATGATTTGTAAGTCCACCGATTAATGCACCAATGAAGGCCATAAATAACAATGTCCATAAAAAGCCCAATTTCTTCACCTTTTTCCGTTTCATTAAGTCCTAATTATAGCAGAACTCAACCCAACGGAAAAATGACAAGCCTTGTTAAAGTGCATTGTACATTGTTGACATACGAATGGCATGCTCCATCTCATCATGCATAGCAATGAATAACGGATTGTAGGCCTGCTGAATAGGAATGGTCAGTAACATTTCTTTATAGGTTTCAACTGCTTCCAACTCATCTACAAGCGCTCGTTGGACACATACCTTCAGGTTATAACAAGGCAAAGGTTTCTTAGGGTTTTGTACAAATGTCCCCGTCATCATATAATAGAGTTGTTGGAACATTTCATAATGGCTTTTTTCATCTTCGTACATATGTGTGAGGAAATCTTGCCAGAGCGGATCATTTGTCATGCCATGCATGGATTTATAAAAATGATAATCTTTGTACTCGCCTTCGATGGCCTGCTTTAATTTATCAACAAACAAGTCAGCACCCTTTCGCTTTCTTTTCTTGATTTTATGCGCTTGGGCGACGTCTTATGAGAGGAGTATTATATGCTACAGCATTTCAGTTACAAACCAATGTTTGAGAATACACAATTGCCAGGATGGACATTTTCATTTTTCTACCGCAATTCAAGGTATACGGGTGAATATATGCCTGATGGCGCAATTACTTGGAGCGGAAACACACCCTCTGAAGAAGAAAATCTAAAAAAGATGATTCATGAATTAATGATTTTTCACGTCTACGACTGAATCTCGGTAATGTCGGGAATACTACGCTTGATGACGAATAAGGAGGCGCAGTATGAATAAAGAAAAATCCCCCGAAGAGTTGCTCAAAGAAAAGGAACAGTTAAAAGTACAAGATCAGAAAACCGAAAATGTATTTGAAGATAAGAGTCGCGTTCCCAATGAGCAAAACGCTTGGAAAGAAACGCAATATAAAAGAGGCGAATAAGTACAAAACTCCCTGCATATTCGTTGCAGGGAGTTTTGTTTTCATTTCACAATTCTCATTTTTTTATGCAAAAAAAGCAGGGAGTCCCCCACTCATTTAAGTTTCAATTTGAGTGGAAGTACCCGCCTGCAATTTATACATTTGTGCATACTGCCCGCCTAGAGCGAGCAATTCATCATGTGATCCTTCTTCGACAATCTCTCCGCGATCTAACACTAAAATACGATCTGCGTTTTTAATGGTGGAGAGTCGATGGGCAATAATGAAAGTTGTACGCCCTTTTTTTAGAACGTCCATTGCATGTTGGATAATTTCTTCTGTTTCCGTGTCAATGTTGGAAGTTGCTTCATCCAGTATAAGAATGGCTGGGTCGAAAGCTAGTGCCCTTGCGAATGAAATTAATTGGCGTTGTCCAGAAGAGAGCGTGCTCCCTTTCTCGACAACTTCCTCGTCAATTCCACTTGGCATATGCTTCAATACGCGTTCCCCACCGACTGCATCAAGAGACTGCTGCACTTTTTCACGACTGATACGTGAGTCTCCTAGGCTTATGTTAGATTCTACAGTTCCGCTAAATAGATACGGATCCTGCAAAACGATGCCCATATGATTACGGACCGTTTGGCGCGGCATTTCGCTGATATCCATGTCATCAATCGTTATTTTCCCTTTTGATGCATCATAGAAACGAAACAGCAAGTTCATAATCGAACTTTTTCCGGATCCAGTATGGCCGACTAGCGCTACCGTTTCTCCCTGCTTCGCTCCGAACGTAAGATTTTTCAAGACATATTCATCTTCGTTATAGGCGAACCAAACATTCTCAAAACGGACATTTCCACTGTAGCGAGCTATTTTATCGTCGCTTACGGGCTCACCAATACGATCCAATAATTTAAATACCCGCTCCGCAGCTACTAGTGAATGCTCCAGGTTCGCGAATTGGTTAACGATACCCGTGACAGGATTGAACAGCCTTGTAATGTAATCCACGAATGCATAAAGCATCCCCACTGAGATGACGCTTGTGACAGACATCGATGCGCCGCCAAAATACCAGATGAATAATACAAACGTTAATGATCGGATAACATCGACAAGATTATGTGACGTAGCCGCCTCCACTTTCAATAACTTGTTCTGGTAACGGAAATGCTCATCATTCAACTCCTGGAATTCATCTTCCATCTGCTTTTCACGACGGAATGCCTGAATGATTGTCATGCCATTAATTGATTCATTGATCATTGCATTCATATCACTCACTTTTCCACGAATGATATGGTTCACTTTCGAAGCAAACTTCCTATACGTTTTCATCCAAATATACAAAATGGGTAGGACAAATAAAGTGATGGCACCCATTTTAGGTTCTAAGATAAACATCGCAATGAAAATACCTAAAATGTACATCCCACTAATCGCAAACTGCGAAACAACTGTTACATATAGATTACGGATTGCCTCCGTGTCATTTGTAATTCGTGCCACAACTTTACCGGCAGGCAAATTATCAAAGTAACGGATCGGCAATGTCTGAATATGTTCATATAAGTCATTCCGCATTTTTTGAATTATACGGTTAGCCGCTTTTTGCATCAAAAGATATTGAAAATACCTCATAATGGCTGTAACAACAGCTAGCCCGAAAAAGACCGCTAGCAGTTTAAAAATCGGATTAAAATCAATTCCACCACCAGGAGCTCCTGCAATATGTTCATCAATGATTTTCTTAGCAATCATCGGTCCCATCAAATCTGCCGCGACTGCAATCCCTAGAAGGAGAAGACCCGAAATAATTATTTTTTTATAAACCAGTGCATATTTTACTAATCGTTTGCCAGTACTCATATTATTCAACCTCCCCAATCTGTTGCCGGTCGAATTGTTCTTTGTACCAGCCGTTCATCCGAAGTAAGTCCTCATGTGTTCCTTCTTCAATCATTCGACCATCATCGAGAACGATAATCCAGTCCGCATGTTGTATCGCAGACAGACGGTGCGTTGTAATAATTGTTGTTTTCCCAGCTCGTTCTGCTTGGATATTTTCTATGATTTTCGCTTCCGTTTTTGCATCGACTGCAGAAAGCGAGTCATCTAAAATGAGTATCTCAGGATTTTTCACAAGTGCCCGAGCGATGGAAATTCGTTGCTTCTGTCCCCCCGAAAGTGCGACACCCTTCTCTCCAACAAGCGTTTCAAGTCCTTTAGGAAGCATTTCAAGGTCTTTTTCAAAATAAGACAGTCTAATTGTTTCTACAATTTCTGCTTCCGTTGCATCAGGCCGGCCGAATAAAATATTTTCCCTGACCGATCGTGAAAACAGTACATGATCTTGAGGAACGTAACCAATCCAATCCCTCACTTGGTTTTTTGTCATGGATTGCAAAGGTACACCTGAGAAGGCAATTTCTCCTTCACCTGGAGGATATTCACGTAATAGTTGTTTGACGAACGTTGTCTTTCCGCTACCTGTTTTCCCAACAATACCAAGCGTGTCACCACGGTTCAAATGAAGTTTTATCGCTTCTAAATTAACCGAATGTGAGGTTGGGTACGTGAACGTAACGTCCCGGAAACCAACACTATCAGGATGCTCCACTTTTATTGGATGTTCGGGGTCTTTCACATCTTCCGCGCTATCTAGCGTCTCTGTCACACGGTCAAGTGATGCATTGCCGCGTTGAAGGACGTTAATCAGTTCACCAATCGCAAACATCGGCCAAACGATCATTCCGAGATAGACATTGAAGGTAACGAGTTTTCCGAGCGTCATATCACCTATCGATACGAGATAAGCACCATAACCGAGCCCAATCATATACGTTAGACCTGTCAATACTTTCGAAATTGGCATGAATAGGGCATCAATCTTCTCGACATGCATATTTTTCTGATATACGTCTTCCGTCATTTCTGCAAATCCTTTTTCAGATGCACGCTCCTGAACGTAGGCACGAACAACCCGGACTCCAGCAACTGCTTCCAAGACGTTATCATTTAAATCACCGAATGCTTGCTGAGCTACCATGTATCTTTCGTGGATTTTCTTTCCTAACACTTGCATGATAAAAGCGAGTAGTGGAAGCGGTAAAATTGCAGCAAGTGTTAATTTCCAAGAAACGAGAAAACCCATTGTCAGAATGAGCGTCATCAGGTAGAGTGTCGAATCGACAAGTGTCATAATGCCGAAACCCGCTGTCTCAGAAATCGCCCTTAAATCATTGGTCGATCTTGCCATCAAATCGCCTGTCTTATTTTTTTCATAAAACGTTGGGGTCATCCTCAAAAATTGCTGCATGAGTTTCCCGCGTAATTGCCGCTCAATTACATAAGCCCCACCAAACAACTGGTATTGCCAAACGAAGTTACAAGCATAATTGAAAATCATGATAAAAATCATAGAAGCTATAAAGATAATAAGTAATCTTGCAGTCAATGATTGCGTATAAATCGAGTCAATCGCTTGACCAATCAGCCACGGGGGGATAACGACTAGAATATTCGTCACCATCAGTAGGAGTAGTGCTACAACGTACCTTTTTCTATTTTCTTTGAAAAACCATTTCAATTTAAATAACACTGAGAACATAATTCAATCTACCTTCTTCCATATTCTCTTACAGCTATCCGCTTTCAAGAGATTCCTTTTTCAATAGTTTCCTTTGCTGTTTGATGATTAACACCGTCAACACTCCTTTTCTATTTTTTTATGAAACACGCAAAGCGTGATAACACCGAATTTTCTTTAAACTTAAAATTAAAAAAGAGCACACGCCTTTTAAAATAAGCGTGTGCTCATAGAAAGGAACGGTATTGCACCGCTCCATCTGATATTAGTGACAGATTACTAGTGTATGAGTAGGCACGGCTTTTCTATGCAATTGTTTTTAGTCATCATACCTTTTTTCATTTTCCGTACCTCCCTTTCTATTTCGAGTATCTAACTATTCCAGATTAGCATTTCCATTTCCTAGTTGTCAATACCTTTTGAAAATGAGGATAGTTCCTAATAGTGGCACACTACCGATTATCCAAAAGTAACTTGATTAAACACCGGGCACTACGTGTAGAGTTGGTTTTGGATTGCTTTGGATTGAACAACTTCTATAGAATTATCGAGGTGTCTTAGTAAATAGGGATGCGACGTTGTCGCATCCCTATTTACTTTTTCGGTAATCGTATGGTGATTGTTCATCCGTCGCACTCCAAAGATACTAATACAAGTATTGTCTAAGCTTTTTGGGACGAAAGAATAGATCGCTTCTCACATCGAGAGAAGCGGCCAAAGATACAATTTTGGCCGCTCGTGCCTTCTCTAATAGTGTCTCTACTCTTAATTTAGGGATGTCATCACTTACTAACAGAGTATAGTAAAGTAGAGAATACATTATCCAGCGTGCAATAGTGCCCGAAATTGCATCTTCGGGCACTTACACTCTTTAAAGAAAGGTATCTATTCGTTTCTTTAAAAGCAACAGCATTTTTCACTTGAATAGTGTAGGTACGCTGCAGGCAGTTATTCACAACAAGATAACCGTAAAGGGTGTGGACAGAAGTGACGGAGTCACTTCTGTCCACACTTGCCCCTTGGTTAAGATGTCGGGATTAATTCGCCGAAAGCGAGCCGGAAATAGTCCGTGAAAATATTGGCTTTTAAGTCCTTCTCGTCAACCTTTTCTACACGTAAATACTAATAGAAGTTCCTTGGTTTCCTACAATTATACGCTAGAAAAGCGTAACTAATTGTTTTTTTCTTGTAAATAAATTATCATAGACTTAACTAACGATTTTACTACTATAGGAGGTGTACACTTTGTTCTCCCCCTCATCTGGGTTTGGAACAAAGGATTTACTTGGAAATTGCCATACGATTGACAGCATTTGCTGTCTTGATCGCTCTCACCGCATTTTTTGTTGCGAGTGAATTTGCAATTGTAAAGATTAGAACTACACGGATAGACCAACTGATTGCGGAAGGAAATCCACGTGCGGTAGTTGCGAGAAAAGTGGTCGGTAACCTGGACGAATACTTATCCGCTTGCCAATTGGGTATTACCATTACCGCTCTAGGGCTTGGGATGCTTGGGGAACCTACGGTCAAACTTATGCTAGCTCCCCTTTGGGAAAGCTTAAACATTTCAGCTAGCACTTCAAGTATTATTTCGTATATTATTGCTTTTTCAATCGTCACATTTTTGCATGTGGTCGTTGGTGAGTTGGCTCCAAAATCGATTGCAATACAAAGAGCGGAAGAGATTACTTTAAGCTTTTCAAAACCGCTTATTATCTTTTATCGCATCGCCTACCCAATCATCAGAGGAATGAACGGTTCTGCTCAATTTCTTATTAAACTTTTCGGATATAAGTCAATGTCCGAATCAGAAGTCGCCCATACAGAAGAAGAACTTCGGATGATTTTGTCCGATAGTTTAAAAAGCGGTGAAATCAATCAGGCTGAATATAAATATGTAAATAAGATCTTTGAATTCGACGATCGAATTGCCAAAGAAATCATGGCTCCTCGGACAGAAATGATTACAATAGAAAAAGACATGACATTACGTGAAGTGTTCGAAGTAATGGGTGTTGAGCAATATACGCGCTACCCAGTGACAGACGGCGATAAGGACCATATCATCGGTCTCGTCAATATGAAGAACCTTTTAACCGCATTCATTAAAGATCCCGACACTGCGGGTAATCAAGCGGTGACAAGCTATATGCTACCGGTTATACATGTGATTGAGACAATGCCAATCGGAGACTTGCTTCTTAAAATCCAGCGAGAACGGATTCATATGGCAATTTTGATGGATGAGTATGGTGGTACATCCGGTCTTGTAACAATCGAAGACATTCTCGAAGAAATTGTCGGTGATATTCAAGATGAATTTGATATGAACGAAGTACCCGAAATTCAAAACCTCGGAGAAAACCATTATATTTTAGATGCAAAGATTCGGATTGAACATGTAAATGAAATTCTAGGCATTTCGATTGATGAAGAAGATATCGATACAATCGGCGGTTGGTTCATGACACAACGTTTCGAAGCTATACAAGGTGAAAAAATTATCGAACAAGGATTTGAATTCACTGTTAAAGATGTGGAAGGTCATCACATTCTTTACCTGGAAGTTATGAAATATGAAGAGGAGGAAACCGACGACGTTACGGAATTGTCGATGTAATCCTAACTTTAGGTGGTCTCCTTTTTGGAGGCCGCTTTTTTGTTATGTATTTGAGTGTAAGCAAACCAATCTTCAGTCCGTTACTTCCTTATACCTTTCATAACTTCACAAAACGCTACAAAACGACGCAATTCGAAACGGCTCATTTTTTCCTTTTTTGGAACAAAACTACAATTTACATTTCCAATGCAATAATTTTAGTCCCTTTTCTAAAAACTATGCAAAATTTTGATTGCTAAAATGAAACTATCAAGTTATAATTACCCTAGTTACACCATTCGTACAATTGTACGTATAACGTACAGCCATTATTCTCTATTTATAACATTTCAGAATTGCAAATTTCCACTAATCTTTGAAAAGAAATGTAAGGGGTTACATGACTGACTATTTCTTTATAAAGAGCAAGGATAACTTGCACAGATTACTAGTTACACCCAAAGAGCCATTTATCATGTCACCGGTGGCCAATCACTGCGAAAAATGTCAGTTCTACACTTATTACTGATTTTGCATGATTAAAACGAACAATTTGGCATCGCGACACTTTGTGTTGGTGGAGGTCAAGGAAAGTCAGTTAGAATCCCTTCAGTCATGATCGGTTCTTTCACTACAAACTTAGGAGGTATTTTTATGACAACGCAGCTTGATCAACAACTTCTTCCACCAAAAACGATTGGGGAAAAATTGAGAAATATCGGTCCAGGGATTGTTGTTGCAGCTACTGGGGCAGGTACAGCGGATTTAATCACTTCGCTTGTAATCGGGACTCAATTTGGAATGACATTTGTTTGGGCCGTAATCGTCGGTTCTATTTTGAAGTATTTTTTGAACGAAGGCGTTGGTAGATTCTCCTTGGCAACTGGCAGAACCATCTTAGACGGATGGCAGCAGCTAGGAAGTTGGGCTACTGGTTATTTCGGGGGTTATTCGATTATTTGGGGCTTCGTCTACGGCGCTGCCGCATCTTCAACATCCGGAATGGCGATGCATGCTATGTTCCCTATCATGCCAATTTGGGCATGGGCTATCATACACGCGGTCGTCGGTTTTATCTTAATTTGGTTTGGTCGCTATCTCCTCTTTGAAAAAGTTATGACCGTCTTAATTGGCGTCATGTTCGTTACGATAATCGGAACAGCAGCCCTTTTCTTACCGAGTTTCGGTGAATTTGCATTCGGCTTAGTACCTCGTGCTCCGCAAGGTTCCTTTATTCTCATGCTCGGTTTAATAGGTGGTGTGGGTGGAACGATTACGATGGCATCCTATGGGTATTGGCTAAGAGAAAAAGGTTGGAGCGGTAAACAGTGGATTCCCGCAATGCGAACGGATGCAAAAATTGCTTATATCCTGACTGGTCTTTTCACATTAGCTGGACTTATCATAGGTGCACAGTTTTTAGCTGGAACTGGCGTCAGCATTCGAGATGATGAAGGATTGGTTAAATTAGCGGGTATGCTTGGAGCTGAGTTCGGAACTCCAATGAAATGGATGTTCCTAGTCGCATTCTGGTCCGCAGCCTATTCATCACTTCTAGGCGTATGGAATGGCGTGCCTTATCTTTTTGCTGATTTTGTGAAAACTGTACGTAAAAAGAAACAACCTGGGAAACAAGAAGTGTCCGCAAAAGATCCTGCTTACCGATTTTATTTGATTTGGCTGACATTCCCTCCATTGATTTTAATGTATTTCGGAAAGCCTGTTGAACTCATTATTCTATACGGCGCATTAGGAGCTCTGTTCATGCCGTTTTTGGCAGCTTCATTGCTATTCCTATTGAATTCGAAAGATGTAGAAAAAGAATCAAGAAACAAATGGGTGCCAAACACAGTCTTAATTGGTTGTCTTATCATGTTTGGATACCTTGGTGTGCAAGAACTGACTAAACTAATTATGAGATTTATTTAAAAGAGACTAGTAAGTTAAATGAGGCTGTCCAGAAAGTCAGTACACTGACTTGTTGGACAGCCTTTTGGTTTTCTATCAAAATTAATCCCAAAATATCTTCGCTAAGAGCAGAATTTAGTGTGACCTGTTTGGAATGTGTTGTTAAATTCAGGGAAAGTTTTTTCTTCTATAAGTAGAGTGAAAAGTCTGCATTGACTTACCTCTTTCATTTTGTTAATATTAATTCATCTTACAGAAAGCAGGTGAAGTTTTATGGCTAATTTAAATGTACCTAATGTCAATTTGATCGGACCCATACTTTCACCTGCCGTGCTTTTTTAGTAAGCATGCTTCTTCTGTTATGCGCGTGAAAGCCGTGGTGTCCGATCAGGACCTACGGCTTTTTTATTGTTTAGCGCTCTGCGCTTTTCTAGCATGCACATAATAGGAGGAAAACAAATTGATTAACTTAAACGAGTACGGTTGGAATATATCCCACGAAGCTAATTGGGCAAAATTAAATGAAAACGCAAAAATGAATAAATACGTCCCTGGGCGTGTCACACTTGAACATAAGAGGATGTATCGCGTTGTTACAACTGAAGGTGAATGGCTTTCTGTTTGTTCAGGTACGATGCAATATGTTGCTGATGATCGACGGGACTTCCCTGCTGTCGGTGATTGGGTTGCGGTTGAAAAGATGCCAGGTGAGGAACGGGGCATCATTCATGCCATTTTACCTCGCACGTCACTGTTCTCCAGAAGAGCGGCGGGTTCAACAATTATCGAACAGATTATAGCAGTCAATATTGATGTTGTTTTTCTGGTTATGTCGATGAATAAAGATTTCAATCCACGACGATTAGAACGGTATTTGGTTGCTACCTATGACTCAGGTGCAAGCCCTGTTGTTGTTTTAACAAAAAAAGACGTTTGCGATAACCCATCACATTATATAGAAGAAGCACGTAATATTGCACTGGGTGCCGATGTTTTTGCAGTGAGTAACGTCACGGGTGAGGGTATTAAAGAACTAACGACACTATTAGTAGGCGGTAAAACTGCTGCGCTGTTAGGCTCCTCTGGCGTTGGTAAATCCTCACTAACAAATGCCATTTGTGGCGGTCAAACAATGGTTGTACAAGATATTCGCGATGATGACGACAAAGGGCGGCATACAACGACACATCGTGAACTTGTTAAAATTCCTGGCGGTGGTGTACTTGTCGATACGCCAGGAATGAGAGAGTTCCAGCTCTGGGATAATGGCGAGAGCTTGGATTCAGGTTTCAAAGACGTGGAAGCATTTGCAGATGCATGTAAATTCAACGATTGCCAACATAACAATGAACCCGGATGCACTGTGCAGGAAGCACTTGCTACCGGCGCTTTACCCGAAGACCGCTATGCAAGCTATTTGAAGCTTCAAAAAGAATTAGCATTCCTCGCGCGCAAAATGGACACCGCCGCTCAAGCTGAAGAACGGAATAAGTGGAAAAAGATTACGAAAAGCATGCGGAATCATCCTTCCAAGAAGAATTAATTCAACGAAAAAAGCGCCACGCACACCGGATTTCTCGGAATGCGTGGCGCTTTTCAACTATTAATCCTTCTTATACTCAATATGATACACGTCATGCCTTCTATCTTTCAATTGCTTAACAGTTCCATCTTGACGCTGACGGCGTAATATCTCAAGGTCAACATCTCCGATAAGAACCATTTCCAAGTTAGCATTCGTTTCACCGACGATGCCATCACGGGCAAATTCGAAATCGGATGGTGCGAATATCGCTGATTGCGCATATTGGATGTCCATATTTTCCGTTTGTGGCAAGTTGCCGACTGTCCCTGATATCACGGTATAAATTTGATTTTCAATGGCACGGGCTTGTGCACAATAACGGACGCGTAAATATCCTTGGCGGTCTTCAGTACAGAATGGTGTGAAAATAATATTAGCCCCCATATCGGTCGCAATACGTGCGAGTTCCGGGAATTCGATATCATAGCAAATCTGAATCGCGATTTTCCCACAGTCCGTATCAAACACGCGCACCGCATCACCTGCACTAATCCCCCACCATTTCCGTTCATTTGGCGTAATGTGAATCTTATATTGTTTTTCAATTGAACCGTCACGACGGAACAAGTAGGAGATGTTATAGATTTCTTCATTCTCTTCTTCTACAAAGTGGGATCCACCGATAATATTCACGTTGTAACGCACCGCTAAGTTCATAAACATCTCAATGTATTGTGGTGTATACTCTGTCATTTTACGAACCGCTTGGCTCGGTGATACTTCATCCATAAAGGACATGAGCTGAGTCGTAAATATTTCCGGAAAAACCACGAAATCAGAATTGGCATCCGAAGCGACGTCCACGAAGTATTCACACTGATGAGCCATCTCTTCAAACGAATTGATTTTACGCATTAAATATTGAACAACACAAATACGAACGGGATAACTCGTTTTGAAATGTCGTTTTGTCAGTGGTTTATAATCAACATTATTCCATTCCATAAGTGTTGCATATTTCTTAGATGCTTTATCATCCGGTAAATAATTCGGATTAACCCGCATCAACGTAAAGTCGTTCATCAACTGAAAAGTTAGTACAGGGTCATAGATTTTATGGCGTGACACAGAATCCACATATTCTCGTGGGGACATTTCATCCGCAAATTTATGATAGTTCGGAATACGCCCTCCGAGGATAATCGACTTCAAGTTGAGCTCTCTTGCAAGCTCCTTACGCGCTTCATACAAACGCTGACCGACTTTCATACGTCGATAGTCCGGATGAACCATCACTTCAATACCGTACATATTATAACCGTCGGGATTATGATTGGTTATATACCCTTCATCTGTTACATCATCCCATGTATGACGGTCGTCATACTCGTCGAAGTTGATAATTAGACTTGAACAAGAACCTATGATTTCTCCATCTAACTCAGCAATTAGCTGTCCTTCTGGGAACTTCTCCAAATGACTTTTCAGATGACCTTCTTCCCATGGATCCATACCCGGAAAACACAGTTCCTGCATACCTAAAAGCTTCTTTATATCCTCAAATTTCATCTGACGGATAATCATACTTATTTCAAAATTGGACAAATCAAATTCCTCACTCACCTGAAACACCTCTTCCAAACCTGTTTGTATTCATTATATCGCAGTGTCCCTTCAGTTAATAATATTTTACTTGATTCACTTCACGCTCTATAATCAAACATGTATGAAGTTACTAAAGCGGGAGTTGAAACTATGCAAAAACGAATGGAAAACAGTCTAATTCTTATTTGGACAGTTTCGCTGGTGGCAACACTCGGTTCGTTATACTTTTCGGTAGTAAAAGGGTATGAACCATGTACCTTATGTTGGTACCAGCGGATCCTGATGTACCCTATTGTACTCATTTCAGGTATTGCCCTTTTCCAAAAAAATGTGAAGATTGCTTTAACCACAGCAGTTTTTTCTATTATTGGAGGCAGCATTTCTCTTTATCATTATGGACTCCAAAAAATTAGTTTCTTGGGCGACAGTGCGCCGACATGTGGAAATGTTTCATGCACCGGGCAATACATAAACTACCTAGGATTCATCACTATTCCTTTTTTGGCGTTAACAGCATTTTTAATCATCTTTATCACAAGCCTTTTCATGTTAAAATGGCAGAAGGAGTCGAAGTAATTTGAAAAAACTATTGATTATCGGCGGAGTTATTATTGCTATTTTTATTCTAATTGTCGTCTTAGCGAACAAAGCAAACGAAACAAAATTGAAAGACAATCCTTATGATACGGACAATCTCGAGAAATCAACCATTGATTTGATTGGCAATGAAAACTATAGCAATATCGTACAACCAGATGAACTTTTCAAAAAAATCGAAGCTGGTGAATCAGTTACTGCTTACTATTTCCATCCTGAATGTCAATATTGCATAGCAATGACGCCCGTAATGATGCCAATCGCCAAGGAAATGAATGTCAATGTGCAGCAATTTAACATGCTAGAATATGGAGATAAAGTAGGAATGAATACAGACTACAAAATCGAATCTTGGCCAGCACTTGTCCATTATGAGAATGGAAAAGAAGTTGGACGAATGCTTGGTGGACAACCAGAGGAAAATATTCGTGCGTTTTTCAATGAATTCGAAGGAAAATAATGAATACGTGTAGGAAGGTTGATTTGGATGACGTTATTTCATTATAAGACAACAGAAGACAATATGACGGTCGAGCATTTGCTCAAGGATAAATGGCAGGGTGGGAAAAAGACAGTCCATTTAATGCGAATGGGGAAAAGTGTACTAGACTCAACTGGCGAGCCTGTCGATGATTGGCGGGAACCCCTCGTTTCTGGTACAGAGTTGGTTTTCACTTTTCCCGACGCAGCATCAACATACGTTCCTGACGAAGAAGTCGACGTAACTGTGTTATTCGAAGACGAACATATCCTCGCAGTCGTAAAGCCCGCCGGCATTTCAACCCATCCCGATGGACCGCGTGAAACCGGTACACTGATGAACGCTGTCATGGCGTATATAAAAAGCAATGGCGGTAAATATGCTGAGCATATCCATCGTCTCGATAAAGGTACTTCCGGTGTCGTCCTTATTGCGAAGCATCCAATTGCGAAAGCACTTTTCGACCGGATGATTGAGAATAACGACATCAGCAGAAAATACATTGCAGAAGTAGACGGATACCTGAAAAGGCCTAAAGGTTCAATCAGACTGCCTATCGGACGCGATCGACATCATCCAGCGAAACGTTTGGTCTCAACGTCAGGACAATCTGCTGTTACAAACTTTCGACTCATTGAGCGCAAAGAAGATACGTCCATTGTTGAAGCTGAACTGGAAACAGGACGCACACATCAGATTCGTGTGCACTTGTCTCATCTTGGACATCCCGTTAAAGGCGATACATTATACGATGGCAGTGAAACGGAAGATGGCAATTATCGATTAACTGCAGCTGCAGTATCGTTCATCCATCCATTTACAGAGCAACAGACACTAGTTGAAATGAGAGATATGTAAAAAATGCCATGGAGGGTGTTTCTCCATGGCATTTTTTTGTAATCAATCACGCCTCGGTGTGATTGCGTCAAGATTTTGAATTGAGCTTGCTCAATTAACTCCCTTCAAAATCTGTGACATCCGCCGGAGGCTTAACAAGGAGAAATGGAACTCAATTTCTCCCCATTCAGCAAGGGTTTAAACCCCCGCTGAATTGTAGACTTTGTTCGCATTCATCTCACTACTTATAAAAGTGGAAGACTTCTGTAGCTGACGCTTCGCTTTCAGTACAAAAAGATTTGCTGAATGAAGTTATAAGGTCAATTGACAGATGCCAATCTCAAAACGCTCGTCCATTTTCAACTTAATAAGTATCCGGATCAGTTCCCGTTCGTTCGTCGAGATTTAGTGCATTAATCGAATCCATCTCTTCAGGCCTTAGTTCAAAATCGCCAACTTCACTATTCTCCCGAATTCGTTCAGGCGTCACTGATTTGGGTATGACGATAAGATTATTCTGCAGATGCCAACGAATAATTACTTGTGCAGCGGTTTTATCGTATTGTTCACCAATTTGAAGAAGTGTTGGTTCCATAAGCAATTTCCCACGTGCTAGCGGAGACCAAGACGTGACAGCAATGTCGTTCTCTTTACAAAACATACGTAGCGGTTCCTGCGTCAGACGTGGATGAAGTTCAATCTGATTTACCATTGGTGCAACATTCGCTTTAACGATTATTTTTTCAAGATGATGTTTGTGATGATTGGAAACACCCGTTGCACGAATGAGCTTCTCGTCATATAGTCGTTCGATTGCTTTATATGTATCCGTGTATTTTCCAGTGATTGGCCAATGTGTTAAATAGAGATCCAAATAATCTAAGTCCAATTTCTTTAAAGAAGTCTCAAACGCACGCAATGTATCGTCATATCCTTGATCAGTATTCCAAACTTTTGATGTAATGAACAGCTCTTCTCTTGGAACTCCGGAATGTCGAACCGCTTCTCCTGTTTCTCTTTCATTGTCATAGATGGCTGCTGTATCGATTGCACGGTATCCAGTTTCGATTGCATAGGCAATTGCTTCGACCGTCTGCTCGTGTTCTGTCATTTTATAAACACCAAGACCTAATTGTGGCATTTCCACACCATTTCCAAGCTCAATTGTTCCAGTAAATCGTTTTGACATTGTGTATTTCTCCTTTCTAACCTTTATACTACTAATTGTACAAGCGTCATTCGAATAGTACGAATTCCCTGATTAAAAGTCAGAGTTGAATTTAATTGTAAAAACGAATATTATTGTAATTGAACCTCATTTCGTTCGTATTTTGAAAGGAGAATTACGTTGTTCCATTTAAAAAAGAATAATACCACAGTAAAAACTGAACTATTAGCCGGTATGACTACTTTTTTAACAATGGCTTATATCGTCATTGTTAACCCTATTATACTTGCTGACGCAGGTGTACCGTTCGAACAAGTATTCATTGCGACGATTATCGCGGCTGTTGTTGGTACACTCTGGATGGCCCTTTTCGCAAACTATCCAATTGCGATTGCTCCAGGGATGGGATTAAACGCTTATTTCACATCTATTATTCTTGCCTCTGATGGACAACTCGATTATATGACCGCTTTTTCCGCAGTTTTCGTTGCTGGACTTTTATTTGTTCTCTTATCATTGACATCTTTCCGCGAAAAATTAATCGAATCCATTCCCGAGAGCTTGAAACTGGGAATTACGGCCGGGATAGGATTATTCATTGCCTTTATTGGTTTACGGCTCTCCGGACTCGTTGCTCCACATGAAGCGAATCTTGTTAAGCTTGGCGACCTAACCTCACCACCGGTTCTACTTGCTTTATTCGGCCTTCTAGTTACGATAATTCTTATGACGCTGAATATCTATGGCTCGATTTTCATCGGAATGATATTGACGGGAATTGTCGCAGCATTTACAGGTCAGCTTAAATTTGAAGGCGCTTTATGGAAAATACCTCATTTACCTGAGGGTATTTTAGTCTGGAATCCCATTACGGCAGTCGGGGATGTTATCTCACACGGTTTGTATGGTGTCGTCTTTGCCTTCCTTATCGTGACCTTGTTTGATACAACTGGTACGATGATTGGCGTTGCAAAACAGGCTGGCCTGATGAAAGGAAACAAGCTACCACGTGCACATCATGCATTACTTGCAGATTCTATTGCAACGACATTTGGCTCCATGTTTGGAACGAGCCCTACATCAGCATACATTGAATCTTCCTCTGGCGTAGCAGTAGGTGGCCGGACAGGTTTGACAACACTGACAGTGTCAATTCTATTCCTTGTCGCGGCATTTTTTGGTCCGCTCGTTAGTTCGTTATCGAGTGTCTCAGCGATAACCGCTCCTGCTTTAATCATTGTTGGAAGTCTGATGATTGGCGCTGTCAAAGATGTAGACTGGGATTCTTTCGATGAAGCATTCCCAGCATTTTTAGTTATTCTGACGATGCCGCTCACTTCAAGCATTGCGACAGGTATTGCACTAGGTTTCATCACCTACCCGCTTTTAAAAGTTGTTAAGGGGAAAGGGAAACAAGTTCCTGTGCTTTTGTATATTTTCGCAGTACTGTTCACCTATCAACTGTTCTTTTTACCACATTAAAAAATGCGCTTCCGTTTTTAAGCGGAAGCGCATTTTCTTATATATTTACTCTGCGGCTAGAAGTGATTGCCGATAGTAAGAGCGCTCCTGCAGTCAGTAGGTGCATGAACCAGCCTATGAGTGGTATGGCACTCACTACGCTTGTTACAAGACCTAGGATCGATGCAGACTTGCCTTGCATCTCACGGATTGAAAGAATTAACGTAATTGCGTGTAGTACAAACATTACGACAAGCGCCGAATAGCCAGTACCTATGACAAAAGCTCCCCCAATGAGTGGAATTGCGAGAAACCCTTCAGCAATTGCTGTCACCCATTTCATTCCTGTAGAATAATTCATATATATCTTACCTCCATATCGTTTTAGTCGTTATGTTATATACGGACAAGCGAACAAAAAGTTTCACTATTCTCTGCTCTGTCACAATTTTTCCAGACGGTCGTTTCAATTCCAATAAAAATAGGGTATACTTAATAAAGCTACTAATGAATTTACAGGAGGTACCTATCATGACAGTAATTCTAATTATAGGTGTTTGCTTCGCATTCCTATCTGCAATTTTTACAGGTGGATACGATGATAAGCCTGGTAAAGTTAAGATACCTGGTCAAAGAAAATAATGATTAATACACGGGACATGCCTTCTGGCTGTCCCGTTTTTTCATGCCAGTCCTGGATAATTTTGCTGTCTAAGTGCTTCATAAATAAGAATAGCAGCAGCATTCGACAAGTTGAGTGACCGTATATTATCATTCATTGGAATCCTAAGACATCTATCTTCGTTTTCACGTAAAACGTCATCAGGTAGTCCGCTCGTCTCTTTTCCAAAAACGAAAAATATATCTTGTGAAACATTTGAATAATCAAAGGCAGTATGAGCTTTATCTCCATGCTTCGTCAAAAAATAAAACAGGGCATCGGGATTTTCTGCAAATAGTTCACGGATTCCTTCATGATACGTAATATCTACATGTTCCCAGTAATCGAGCCCCGCCCGTTTCAACATTTTATCATCTGTCGAAAAACCGAGCGGCTTGATAAGATGTAATTTCGTTCCTGTTCCCGCGCATGTCCGTGCAATATTCCCTGTGTTTGCAGGAATGAGCGGTTCAAATAATGCTACATGTATTGCCATTTCAACACTTCCTCCACTTAAACTCTTTCTTTCCAGCTATTTGCCGCCTTTTCTAATTCAGCGCGCACTTCCGAATCTTCCTCTTTCAATAATGCTTCCTTAATAGCTACATGTCCTTCTTCCAAACCAATTCGACCAAGTGCCCAAGCAATCGTACCACGAATGACGGGTCTTGGATCATTCTCTAGCATACTGATTAATTCAGGTACCGCAGACTCCTCCTTGAAATGCGCGAGTGCAATGATTGCATTTCGTTGAATCGGATTTTTTCCGCGCCAAGATCCTGATACATGGCCAAACTTCTCTTTAAATTCACGATTCGACAACTTAAGAATCGGCTGAAGAAGTGGCTTAGCCAGTTCAGGGTCCGGTTGGAAAGCGTGCTGATGCAAATTATGCTTTCCTTTATTTTTCGGACATACCGTTTGACATGTATCACACCCGTACACTCGATTACCAAACTCCATCCGAAATTCTTCCGGGATTGGAAGTTTCGACTGTGTTAGGAAAGCAATGCAACGCTGCGCATTTAACTGCCCTCCTTGAATCAAAGCACCAGTTGGACAAACGTCAAGACAGAGTCTACATTCCCCGCATTCATCTTCCATCGGAACGTCTGGCGCAAACGGAATATTCGTGATCATTTCACCCAGGTATACATATGAACCAAACTCAGGTGTAATAATTGAACAGTTTTTTGCAGACCATCCGATGCCCGCCCGTTCCGCAACTGCACGATCAGATAGTTCCCCCGTATCGACCATAGACTTTACTCTCGCGTCGGGTACTTGTCCCAATATAAATTCTTCAAGAAGTTTCAACTTCTCCCGTAAAACCGTATGATAATCCGTGCCCCAGGATGCACGGCAAAAGATTCCCCGTCTTTCCCCTTTTTTCCCTTTCGGTGAATCAGCCATTTTGGATGGATACGCTATAGCTATTGAAATGATACTCTCTGCTTGATCTAGCAGAAGTCCAGGTTCAGTCCGTTTGTCTAAATCTTTTTCCTCAAAACCCGACTGAAAGCCAAGATCTTGCTGGCGCTTCAAGCGGTTTTTCAATTCACGAAATGGTGCAGCTGTTGTAAAACCGACTTTATCAATCCCAATCGACTCCGCATAAGCCCTCACCAACTGTTGCACTAGAACAGCATTCACACTGTATCACCTCCACTATGCTACTATTGAATTAAACTATATAAAGGGTGAATTTATTGAATATTAAATTAGCGAAAGACCTATTAGAAGCCGTGCCCGATTTAAAATTGGGCATTAACCATTATACCAAAATTACAGTGTCAGAATCGCCTCAAATGTTAAAAGGAAAATTGCAATTATTCCAAGAGCAACTTTTCTTTGAATTTGAGGATAAATCTATTACTGATTTACCCGCTATTAAGGAATGGCGTACGATATGGAAAACACTTGGCGCGGATCCAAATCGCTACCGCAATTCTTCAGAAGCACTTATGCGTCGGATCAAACAGGAAAACTTCATTAACCCATTCCATAATGCCGTCGACTTAAACAACTTCTTATCCTTGCAGCATTCAATTCCAATGGGCATCTATGATTTCCAAAAAATCGTCGGTGATGTATTGGTTACGACAGGTACCAACGATGATGGATATGATGGGCTAAATGGCCGTTTCAATTCGTTAAAAGACATTATACTCTTGAAAGATGATTATAGCTCATTTGGAAGTCCCTATGTCGATTCAATCCGAACAGCAGTAACTGAAGAAACGACTGAAGCAATGCATATCTACTTTCTACGCCCATCCATGGATGCGGCTAAAGCTTTTGAACTGACGAGAGCATGTGGAAATATGTTCACAAGCCTTAGCGGCGGAGACGTTCGTTCTTATGTTTTACATAAGGAACAGACATCTATTGAAGTAGGCTGATAGTGTTTATAATTGAGGGGAATGAACCGAAAAGCTACCAAGCTAACTGCAATGGTCAACCCCAATGTAGTATAATCTGATCTCCCATAATGGAAATCGCCCCTTCCGCATCGACGGAAAGGAGCGATTTTTTCAGCTTCAATTTTTGAATGGCTTTGTTTTCTCACCATCGATGAGTAATGTCCAGGTGCCATGCTCTGGTAATTTTAAATTCCCTTGATAGTGATAAATAAATGAACCCGCTCCAATATAGCTGCCGCCTTGGGCAAAAACATGTTCAGACACTATACTTCCTTTCTTATTCAGTAACTTCACTTCTATTTCCTTCCCACTATCCACTGAACTTTCAATTGTGATTTCAGTCTCCTCACCTACTTTAAGTTCCATTGGTTGATTAATCAAAGTATAATGTTCGGTCTTTGGAAATGGTGGAAGGACTTCAATTGTGAATTCCTCTAGTAATTGATCATTCACAAGGAAGGAAAGTTGCCATTCACCCTCTGTCGGAAATGGTGGAAAACTAGTCAATATCTGTTGAATATCTTCAGCAAATAGAAACCCATCAAAAATTCCTTCAGACATTGTAATCTTTTTATTGTAAGTATTTCTAGCTTCAACTGTGTAATTTTCACCTGCGAGTTCTGACGCATCCCCCCAAAAGTAGAGCATCATCTTTGCTCCTCTTCTAGCATCTTCTGCAACAAATTTCTCGTTAAATAACATTCCCACCTTACCTTCAATTCCAGTCACTTGATAATTACTATCTGCTAAGTTGAAGGTTTCCGCTTCTCCCGATGTAAATTCGACTTGAGGCTGAAACGACTGTCTCAGTTCATAAAACCAATTATTTGATAGGGCAAGAACAAATACAGTCGCACATAGTAAAGTGAATACAATGATAGGGTTAACAAATTGTGCTCTCTTTCTAGATTTCGTCCTCCTTTTCAAAGCCAGGCTGACTCTTTCTTTCTGTTCTACATTCAATGTGTATTTAGGAAGGTTTTTCAGATTTTCTTGTAAGTTCTCCACCCTCTTCATTAGCATAGCCCTCCTCCACAAGTATTTCCCTTAGTCTCTTTAACGCTCGATGAAACGTGACATTCACTTGATTCACATTACTTTTCAGTATTTCACTCACTTCTTTAGGCGTTAGCTCTAATATGCCCCTAAGTATTACCACTTCTTTATATCGCGGAGAAAGTTGATGAATTGCTTTGTATAATTGGATAATCTCCTGGTTCTGAATTGTTTGGTCTTCCAATTCATTTGAATGTCTTTGCTCACGGAAAAATAAGTATTTGATTTTCCCCCATACTTTCATTCTGCGATATTCATCGACGACCTTGTTCCTTGCGATTGAAATCAACCACGTTTTCGGATGGGATTGATTTTTGAAGCTAGACATCTTTTTCATAGCAATCATGAAGGTCTCTTGTACAAGGTCCTCGACGTCCAGTGAACCTGTATAGTAAGTTAGGAAACTCGTGATATCCCTTTCGTACAGTCGAAACCACTCCTCGATTTTATGGTTCGTCACACAATCTCCCCCCCTTTAGTTATTAGACGATTTATTATGTAAATTATTACAGATAAATAAGAAGACATGTTACTTCAAAGGTTAGAATGAAACTTCGCCTATTTCTTCCCCCAAAAAACTCCCTTTACCAATTTAAAAAAAGTTTTGGTAAAAGGAGTTTTTTCACTATATTAGTTTAAATATTGAATCCGGTTAATAGCCTGAGCGTAGGTGCCCTAAAAGGTCTAGTCGAAGCGGGTTGGAAGGAATTCTTGATTTCAATTTATATAGTAGATAAATTCAATACTTATTTATCAAGTCACCTTTTCGTGACGAAACACCCGTTACTCACTTTCTGCAATATCCTTCAGAGCTATAGCCCGACTCATGATAAAATTCTTCATATAGCTTTCCAAGAACAACTTATCTGCTATAACACCAATCAGTCCAAAAGGTGATGTATATTGAAATCTGTCAATCATCAGAGTGCCATTATCCTTTTCAATAAACTCATGAATATGTGTGAAAGAGTGAAAGGCGCCTTTCACCATTATATCTTCAAACAGATAGGGTCTATTCATTACTGTTATTTTTGCAGTCAGCCTTTGCTTTATACCGAAATGAACAGCTTCCCATGTGACAACATCCCCAGCCGACAATAAACCTGTCGTAATGCCACCCACGGCTTTCTCTTTCGTACTTTCTGTTGTACGAGTATGAATATCCACATCACGTGTAAGATCAAAGCAGCGTTCAATAGGGGCATGAATATACTGCTGATGTTCTATTAAAGGCATATTGATTCCTCCACCCGATTTTCTTTCAATCACTTTAGAAAAACCATACCACAGTAGTTAAAAGTAAGCATAAAAAAACACAACCGAAGTTGTGTTTTTTCCATATGATACCCGAGGCCGGACTTGAACCGGCACGCCTCGCGGCATCGCATTTTGAGTGCGACGTGTCTGCCATTCCACCACTCGGGCATAGTAATATTCATTTTCCATACTGTAGTAATAAAATATGGAGGCGGCAACCGGAATCGAACCGGTGGTAAGGGTGTTGCAGACCCATGCCTTACCGCTTGGCTATGCCGCCGTAGAAATTGGAGCGGAAGACGGGATTCGAACCCGCGACCCCGACCTTGGCAAGGTCGTATTCTACCACTGAACTACTTCCGCAAAACTGGGGTAGCTGGATTCGAACCAACGAGTAACGGAGTCAAAGTCCGTTGCCTTACCGCTTGGCTATACCCCAAAAAGATAAATGGGGCGACTGAAGGGAATCGAACCCTCGAGTGTCGGAACCACAATCCGATGTGTTAACCACTTCACCACAATCGCCATGATATCTCATTTGAATTGAAAAAATATAAAAATGGGGCGGCTGAAGGGAATCGAACCCTCGAGTGTCGGAACCACAATCCGATGTGTTAACCACTTCACCACAACCGCCATGACGTTTAATTTGATTTGAGAAAGTGTAAAAAATGGGGCGACTGAAGGGGATCGAACCCTCGAATGTCGGAACCACAATCCGATGTGTTAACCACTTCACCACAATCGCCAAAATAATAAGTTGAATTAAAAAAATGGCAGGGGCAGTAGGAATCGAACCCACATCAAAGGTTTTGGAGACCTCTATTCTACCGTTAAACTATGCCCCTAAATGGAAATTCATTTCAACACATAATTCATGTTAAAAAAAGTTGGTGGTGGGGGGCGGATTCGAACCGCCGAACCCGTAGGGAGCGGATTTACAGTCCGCCGCGTTTAGCCACTTCGCTACCCCACCACAATAGGTGTATATGGTGCCGGAGAAAGGACTTGAACCCTCAACCTACTGATTACAAGTCAGTTGCTCTACCAGTTGAGCTACTCCGGCATATTAAGTTAAATGGTGGCTCAGGACGGAATCGAACCGCCGACACAAGGATTTTCAGTCCTTTGCTCTACCGACTGAGCTACTGAGCCACATGTTTGGCTTTTGTTAAGCTATGCACCTTTATGTCTAATTCAATCATTCGGTCAGTCACGTAAATACATACGTTCTATCCTATATTCGATTGCTTCAACTATCTGCTTGCTTATTCTAAACCTTTAATATAAAAAATGGCGGTCCCGACCGGGATCGAACCGGCGATCTCCTGCGTGACAGGCAGGCATGTTAACCGCTACACCACGGGACCATTTGGTTGCGGGGGCAGGATTTGAACCTGCGACCTTCGGGTTATGAGCCCGACGAGATACCACTTCTCCACCCCGCGACAACAATATAAAATATCAATAAATGTATATGAACCTGAACCTTCTATGTACAAGAATTGTGTGTACAAGGCTGTATTCACAATAAAATTTGGTTGCGGGGGCAGGATTTGAACCTGCGACCTTCGGGTTATGAGCCCGACGAGATACCACTTCTCCACCCCGCGACAACAGTATTTATATAAGTAAATATATGGAAGTTTATTTAAGCGGTGGATCTGCTTAAAAAACTTAATGGTGGAGGATGACGGGCTCGAACCGCCGACCCCCTGCTTGTAAGGC
This sequence comes from Sporosarcina sp. Y1004, assembly GCF_057669665.1. Classification (NCBI taxonomy): domain Bacteria; kingdom Bacillati; phylum Bacillota; class Bacilli; order Caryophanales; family Caryophanaceae; genus Sporosarcina; species Sporosarcina sp. Y1004. Next base: position 28,746 of record NZ_JBYHFQ010000039.1, read on the forward strand.
AGGTGCTCTCCCAGCTGAGCTAATCCTCCTAGGTAAAATATTGATAAACTCTTTTTAAAACTTCGTTTAAAGTACTTATGGATTACTCTTTTCAAAACTTCGTTTTGAAAAAGTATTGGTGACCCCTACGGGATTCGAACCCGTGATACCGCCGTGAAAG
>NZ_JBYHFQ010000040.1:0-28423 GCF_057669665.1 Sporosarcina sp. Y1004
ATGAAGTAGTGTAAGCCGTTGATACATCAATGTTTATAGAGGGAGTTTAGTCGAACAAGGAATGATTGTAACTGAACAGGGTAAACTAAACCTAAATATAATTTAGGGTGATGAATTTGGATAAAAGTAAACCTCTTCTATTGGTTTTATTTAGTATACTAATTTGTGGGTTGTATTATGGGACAGTTAATGCAAAACCGACAGATACTCCTCCTTCTTTTGAGGGAAAATTTGCAGAAGTAGGGTACAAATCGGTAGCTGATGCTTTAGACGATTTTGAACATCATTTTAACCAAGAACTTGAGTTACCTACAAGAGTACCACCAATTAGCTTTACTCATTACTTTGGTAGGTTTAGTAATCTAGATGGCGAGATAAACGATACCTTGGAAGTTAAATTTATAAGTGATCAATTACCTGATAATCATTTCAAAATAGATGTTCGACCTATTCAGCATAAAATCACATTTGAAAAATATAAATCAAAAGTCTTGAAGTTAAAAAATGGAACTAATGCAATATATATTGATGACCTGAAATTTGGTTTAAATTTGTTAATCTTCGAAAGAGATAATTGGCAATATATGTTTAGTGTTGATGCAGATGTATCTGATAAAGTAACACCCGAAATACTCGTTCAGATAGCAAATTCTATTGATTTCTAAATAATCCTTATTCAGCTAACGGGTGGTTTAGTTAAACAAGACCATCATTATGGTCTATATTGCTATATTATGTTACTATGTGACCATAAATACAAAAAAACTTATAAAGAAAGGTGTAAAAAAAATGACGAAAGAAAATAATTCGGAAATTACTATTGAAACAACAGTTCATGCACCAGTTGAAAATGTATGGAAATATTGGACAGAGCCTAATCATATAACAAAATGGAATAGTGCTTCAGATGATTGGCACACTCCATTTTCTGAAAATGATTTAAGAGTAGGTGGAAAATTTTCCTCCAGAATGGAAGCGAGAGATGGAAGCTTTGGGTTTGATTTTGGTGGAGTATATGATGAAGTGAAATTAAATGAGTTCATTTCTTATACTTTAGGGGATGGAAGAAAAGTTGAAATAACTTTTCTTCAAGAAGAAAACGACACGAAAATCATACAAGTATTTGATCCAGAGACAGAAAATCCAATCGAGATGCAACAGGAAGGTTGGCAGTCAATATTAAATAATTTTAAAAAGTATGCAGAGCAACAATAAAAACAAGGGTAGCCAAGAGGATTTTTATTTACATGAACCTGTTAATACTTGGGTAGGCGGAGATGCTTATAATTAAATAATCAATGGTACGCATCCAACAGCTTTCTTCGTTTTAGCGATAGGACTTTTAATTGATGCTGTGTTGTTAGAGATTGCACAACAAAGAATCAAAAATCAATCAATGGAAATAGTTTCATCAAAACAAACAATAGAACAACGTAGCGATGTAGAACTAATGAATGAGAACAAAGAGGCTTAATACCTCTTTTTTTTGCCTAAAGGGAGGAACCAATATGAACAAGATAGCAGGACACTACCATATTTCGATGATTACGAAAAAAGGACAACAAAACAATCAGTTTTATCAAAAATTACTTGGACATCGTAGAACCTAAGGAACTAGTACAAATAAGTTAAAGCGTAGTTTTTCCAATTGAGATACAATGATAGTTAAAAGTTTAGATATTCGAATATTCATCCAACGGCTGCTTTAGTTAAACAAGTAAGTGCCTGTAAGGGTAGCTTTTTCTTATTGAACTCCCATGAAAATTAAACGCCAAACTTCGCGAAAATGGCAACACTAAAAGAAACGTAGCTCATTTTTTTTGAAAAAAGTGCAGCGACTAGTTATTGGTTCAGAATACTTTTCATATTCGTGGATTTCCTTTTGCCAGCTCTTTCATTATGACCAGGGACCAATCCTGCCCAGGAACATAGATGGGAAGAGCTTGGAAATTGATTCCCGACATCGGTTCCGACTTCAGCTAGGATTTGTTCAGCCATACGAGTGGCAACGCTAGGAATAGAATCCAACCGTGGTATCCAATACCCGTTCTGTACACATTTTCATCCTCTGTGGTGTAGCGCTGAATTTGCGCTACATGTATGGGTAACAGGGCAGGTTAGTTTATAAGTGCGAATTGGTAACCTAAAGGTGTTTATTAACAAAGGGGGGAGATTTATTGGGAATTTTACTCGAACTGATAGGTTCAATTGGAACACTTATTTTTTCTTCTATGAAAGATGTTACAAAAGAAGAAATTAACAAGAACATTGAGTTTCTTAAACAATACAAATGGTTTCAAGCATATATTGAGAATGTCCAATGCAATAAGTTAATCAACGAAAATGACAAAGTGCGACACATCATTGGTAAAATAAATATTGAAAAAATGTGGAGAAATTCCTATCAGAATAAGTATAGAAAAAAATTAGAAATGGTGTTACAAAAACAGACAAATAATCTTTGGTAACTTCTCGAGCTAACGGGTGCATTACTTGAACAAGGGTAAGATTTTAAATAATCTATTTGACACAAAACACGTTTCATTCAGCCATTGAATGAAACGTGTTATTTTTATTGTCTTTTTACGGAAGGGGGAAACCGCATAGTGTTTTTCAAAACTAAAATCTTTAGAAATAAGCTGTATATCTACCCTGAAGTCGAAGCACATGTAGCAAAACAAAATTCAACCGAACTAATCGAGCTGGGTTTTGTCGTCCTTGAAACATCCCACCTCCTGTTGAGGATGATGGATACCCAAACCTTCAAAAAGAATATGCGATTCACGCTTAATACCTTCTGCACTGCACCTGCAAGAGGGGCGATGAAATGAGATGGAATCTATAAGGAAGTTCCGTTGAACGTGTAAATGCCCAACTCATTTTCTACTAGATCGGATTTATCATTGTACAGGTGAGAAAGCCAAAGTTCATATCGACTTGGTTCATATTGCGTACAAAGCTAGTAAACTTGCAGTTGATCGACTCACCCAGCTTCAACTAACCACAATAGAGTAATCGGAAATTTTATTAAATTTTTTAAAATCATTTCAAATTCTGTTTCTTTATGATTTTTTAAAAGTACACATTATGAAATTGATTCACTTAACAATGGTTAGCAAAAACTGGAAATATATCAAAAAAAGTCATCCTCTGTACCGGAACGATTCCGGTGCAAAGGACGACTCTTCAATCATATTATTTCTGGATAAATTGCTGCGTCCAGTAGTTTCCGTTTTTGTCATAACCGATACCGATGTGAGTGAAATCAGCCGTTAAGATATTTTGTCTATGCCCTGGTGATTCCATCCATCCTTTTACGACTTCTTCGGCTGTACGTTGGCCCATCGCAATATTTTCAGCAGCCGATTTATACGTTACACCATTAGCTTTCATTTGATCGAACGGTGATCCGTAAGTCGGGCTTGTATGTGAAAAGTATCCTTTTGATGCCATATCTGTTGATTTTTGTCTTGCAGAGTTCATCAATTTAGCATCTGTTTGTAATGGTTTAAGACCTGCTTTTTGCCTTTCAACATTTGTTAGGTCAAGTACAGCTTTTTCAATTTCAGAAACAGATGCATCAGATGTTGTTTCTGCAGGTTTTACTGGCGCTACTTCTGCCGGTTTTTGCGGTGCTGTCTTAGCCGGTGGAGTTGCTTCCGGTGTTGGTGTCGCTGCCGGCTGCTTAGTCGGAGCTGGTTTTTCTACCGGCTTAGCTGTAACAGGCTCCTTCACTGGTTTCGCTTCTGGCTTAACCGTAACTGGTTTAGTTTGCTGTTGGTTCTGGGTTGGTACAGCAACCTCTGTATTATTTGCATAAGATTTCGCTAAACTATAAAGTCGATCAAAATTAATCGTTTTTTTGAGTAAAGTGTTGTCCATATAGGGTTGTTTGTCCCCACCTATGTAGCTTTGAATGTACTGCTGTGCTTTTTGCACCTGTACATTATTGTCCAAATTTGAAGCTTCTACACTATTGTTGTTCGGCAGTATGAGCGCCGAACCGAGCATGAGTACTGCAATCGATTTTTTCATCTCATTACTCCTCCCTTCGCAATCTATCATAACGCGTGGGAGAGTTAGAATATCGGGTTTTTTTTCCAGTCTATCCAATTCTAAAATGAATACTCTTGCAAAGGTCTCATATTCTATGGAAATGGATAAGTCTGGTCAACTATCTTTATTTTTCATCTTAATAGGGGTTGACGACCTCCTAAATTAACGATTTCATGCCTTCATCTATAATCACTAGACGGGCTTCCATCTTGACGGATTCAGACAACCAATTGACCATTCCATACGCACATTGAAATAAAAAAGGGTTTTTATAATCGGAAAGGAATTGTTCAGTATGAATTCGATGAATGATATAAAATACGCTGTTACTTCAGCAAAATACCCTTTTGCTTTGTGTAAAGGGGTTCATAAAGTAGTCGAGGATAAAATTAATGGGGTGTCTCATTCCGAAGCCTTTTTAAATGGGATGATTGAGGCTGAGTTTCATCCAGTAGTGACTATGGATGAAATATCAGAGTTAGTCATGCATCGATTAATGAAAACGTGGGTGATACGGAGGTTCATTTTCAACTTCCACATTCTGATGCAGATTCAGCCCCGATGTTCGTGATAACCATCAAATAGGATTGTATGCGTGCGCATTGCTACAACGTCGTAAATGATTGGTTTAAATCAGGGCAGAAAGAAGGTGAATAATCTTAAAATTGCCTAGCTGGTTGGGTAGAAGGAACAATCAGGATTTTCCGTTCGGGTTTTGACATAAAATATATCTACCATTATAAAACCAAGCTCACTAAAGTGTGGAGAGTAGAGATAAAAAATCACCAGATCTTTTGACATAAAATAGTTAGTCTTAGCTTAGCTGAGTACAAATTATTTTAGTTTTGTTCTTACTCAATGCTATAGTAAACAACAAACAAAAAACAAAAAACATCAAACAACAATCTCCAAAAAAATGATGAAAAGAGGAAGAAAATGTTTAAAAAAATAATGAAGCAAATCAAGCAACTGTCCCAAGGAAGCAGCGAACGAAGACGTGGTCAATATCGTCGTGGGAGTAGCAGTGAACGAGGAAATCATTATCGCCGGGGCAGTAGCAGCAATCGAAACTATAATCGATCTCCAATGAGCGGAAGTAACCGCTACAAACGGAAGGGGCGGAGCAGCAGCTAACCTTCCTAACTAGGGCTAATGTACTTTTTGTACAGCTTTAATTGCAGCATGAAGATCGGTTGAAATTTCACTAATAGTTGGATAAGGTTCTTTAATTTGTAATAGTCTTTTCAGCAAATATATGGTTCCCTTTTCTAAAGAAAGCTCTTCTGTCCATGGAAGAGCTTTTTTATTTTTGAAAGAGTACGTCGTATAAAGCAAATATAAAAGTATTTCACCTAAATCATAGTAGTCCTGTTGTTTCATTTCTAGGATATCTTTCTGTTTGTTATGTAAAGAACCAGATGGTAATTGCAATGGGTCAACCGAGACTCTTTGCTTAGATAAACCAAAATCAATCAAAAATGGCTCATTATTTTTCAATAAAATGTTTGGAATACGTAAATCTTGATGGTAAATATTTTCTGTGTGAAGATAATTGACTAATTCGAGCATTTGACCAAGAATTAATAAAGACTCTTTCTCATTAAAAGTTTTCTTATTATAAAAAATATGGTCTTCCAAATTCTCTCCTTCAATAAGACTCATCACATAAAAAAAGTATCCGTTATTTGAAAAAGCTTCATATAATATTGGCATATTTCTATGGTTCAGTGAACGCAACACAGAGGTTTCACTTTTAAATAGCATAACTTCTTTTTTGTTACGACTTTTACTTGGACGAAGCTGTTTAACCACTCTGTTTTCTTGTGACTTCAAATCATTACAAAGATAAACAATGCCATAGCTTCCAGTCCCTATAACATTCAAAACCTCGTAGCGTCCGTTCAACACCGTCCCTACTTTTATAGGTATATCAACAAAAAATTGATAAATTATTTTAATTGAACGCAAAATTGAAACTTCCCTCACCCCTTCTTTTACCTAAGGATCCTACACAAAACTTAAAAATTCCATAGTTATCGAACCTTAGATTGTTTTTAGAAACTTTATGTACTCGTTAAGCTCACAAAGTCCAGCAAAAATTAATTGAGTATGAAGTATAAAAGAGTACGGCCGTTAATAAAGAGGTTACATTATAAAAAGCTTAATGGATTGAAACAGACGAAATCTGGGGAGCTTCTTTAACTGTCATTCTTCAAGAATCCATGGCGATAGCCTAATTTAATTTTATCTGATTAATCTTAGGTCTACCAGTTTTACGGCATTTTGCTCTAGCTGTGTCATCCAACAATTGTTCGCCCACGAATGGTTTACCGTTCAAATTCCTCTTCTGTTTCCAGGATGGTGTCAGCAATTTTAATTAGCCTTTTTGTAGTTCTGGCTAGAAATAACAATGTATGGATGGAAGTGCGTATTTGGAAGTTAACCAACAAGTTTTATATATGGAGCACAACGGTAGGGTGACGAACCAGCTGAACTCGACTTCGATGCCTTCACTTGTTGTATTCATGAAAACAACAAAAAAAGCAAGAGATATGAACCCTAGCTTTTTATGATTTTTATTGGCTTGTGTTGAGGCTATCTGCCATCAACAAGTCGTTCTTGTAGGCAGCCATCGCCAGTTCATACCTTACTTTTTTGCCCGCATTCACGAAATCCGCTTCCTTCACAAGACCTGATAATGAATACCGGTGACCCCTGAAATCCACGTTCAGTTCGGTGATTTGGTTGAATTTGAAACTCTCCACGGGAACGCCGTTCTCATCCTTCAACAGGTATTCACCATATTTCTCGTTGCATGTTTGTGCCATTTCCTCCATCACTTTGAAAGCAACGTCAGGATTTTGCGTATAGTTGAGGACAAGGCTTTCGGTTACCCGGCGCATTCCCCGGGTCCCGTTCTGAAGTTCCATGATGCTGCTATAGGAGACCGTATAGAGGTATCCGTCATGCTGGCGGATTTTCAGGTGGCGCATGCTAATATCCTCGATTTTCCCCTGACGGTTTCCATTGATGATCACATAATCCCCGTGATGGATCTGGCGCTCAAACAAGTAGGTCAGCCCCATAATGTAATCGCGGATGATATGCTGAAGAATCAATGCCAAGGCACCTACGACCACGACCGAACCAGTGACAAGCTTTGTTAGGTCGTAGAAATAGCTAAGTACATAAATAAAGAAGATGACCAGTCCCAATGCCTTTGTCACCTGGTTGGCGAAATGAATTAATGTCTCTTCCCGCTTTTCATCCAAGATGCTCGTTTTGTCAAAGAAAAGCTTGATGGATTTGCGGAACAAATAAACCGTGAGTAGAATCAGCAGTGCCACCGTTACTATTTTTACGGGCGACTGCCGGAACAGTTCCAAGAAAAACATCCAATCAACTCCCACTTTTTTTTACACTATACCAAAGGAATGCAGATAAGAAGAAAAAACATCCTTTCGCAACAACCCTTTACGATAGCATGGTTACATTAAAAAAATAAGCAGTTTACTGGCTTCTTGAGGAACGATTATATTACCAGAATGTGTTTTTCGTTGATAAATGGTTATTAAAAGATATAGAGATAAAGGTCCATGAGGGAATTGAACCTGGGCAAGATTAATTCCCTTTTCATTCTTACAGAATAGCTAAAATTTATGAATCAGGAATGGTATGTACAATTCTTTATTTTTTATACAATATTGTCGGAAATAATAAAAAGAATATGTGATGGGGTTAGAAATTCATGGTGAAATACTCATCCAAAATTGAAGTAAATATACAAAGGAAAGAAGCTGATTTACAATCCAGCTTCTTCGCCTTTTATTTTAGTTTACCCATGCAGCACCAATGATGATCAAAAGGATAAACAATACAACAGTCAACGCGAATCCCTCTCGCCCATCATAATTATGCATTAATACAAGGTAAACTTTCTTAAAAATAGACTTTTGTCTTTACCAAGTCTTGGATACTACCATCTTTAGCACTTCTTGTGTAAACCCAAAGTTCACCAGTATTTGATGTAGGGGTTCTGTCGAATGGCAGAGTACTTGTGAAATTTCCGTACTCAGGAGCTCCTTTGTCAGCCATTGTAGAACGTTCTTTAGAAACAATAATTCCGTTAGCGTCTCTTAATTGATATAAAACATTTGCTTCAAACGCTCTTGCCTGACCCTCTATTCTTTGTCCATTAACCACTATTGTTCCCGGAAGTGGAGTCCATACGACAATGTTTTGAGAGGCTGGTAAAGGCAGAATTAGCTCATATTCTGGCCAAATCAGATTTCCTTGGTAACCTGGTCGATTTTGGTTTGCCATTGTTATGCTTGAAAGGGAAATTCCAAATCTATTCGAAATCGATGAAAGTGTATCACCTGATCGTATTTCGTATATAAATACAGGTACTGTTAATGGTTGACTAGGGAAAATAATGTTGGGGTTTACTATATCATTAATACCAGAAACTAAATCACTAAATGCATCAAACCTAGAAGCAATCTTACTAACTGTATCTCCGGATTTAACAATATAAGTTATTTTATCAGTTTTCGAAAGAACTGGAACGACAAGTACATCTCCAGGATAAATATGACCAGGATCAGTTACCGGCTGAAATAAATGATTCGCTCTTCCTATTGCTTCAACAAAACTTCCAAATCTACGAGCTATTGAATATAATGTATCGCTCTTACTTACTGTGTAAATATAAGTTTTATTAAAAACTATTGACAATATCATCACCTCCATTTTAATTTTTAAAAGTGTCTGTACTCAAACAAGACAATCTTACTATTAAGATATTCTTGTAAAACAAAGAGGATGGGGACAATCATATTGAGTCATTCATGGAATTATCAACAGAATTATAAACGGGAAGTGTCAAGGGTGCATGTCTGACTGGAGCGATAGCAGAAGGATTCTAAGGAGTTGTCACGTGGGATGATTTTCACCCTCTTGTCAAAAGTCATTTTTATCACGAAACAAATCACATTGTTACCGTTCTGAACTGAACCCCAAATGGTAGACACTTTTAAAAAAGCGATCCCATTTTGAGTTTTTTCTGTCTTAAAGTCTATGTAAACTGAAGATAACTGGCCTGATAGGAGTGTTTAAAATGAGAAAAATACTTTTCAATGAACTTCAACGTAGATTATTAGAAACAAATCCTGATGTGAACTCAGCCTCAGAACGTTCTATCCAATATAAACCTAAATTTAAAGTATTAGCCGTCGTAGAGAATCAGAACGGTAAAGGCCCGTCTCAATTTTTTACTGAACTTGGATTTGACTTAGAAATGATTGGCACCGAGAAAGCTAATAGTTCACTTAGTCGTTGGAGATATTCATATCAGCTTCACGGAGAAGATGGGTACTTTGAGGAACGGCGCTGAAAAGGAAGTACTGGTCGCCCATCCACTAAAGAGTAATATCCTGAGAAGAAACTTAATAAAGCTGAAGCGCGGATTAAATATCTTGAAGCTGAGGTCGAATTGTTAAAAAAGCTCGAGGAATTAGAGAGTCAGCCGAGAAATAACTCTAACATCAGCAGAGAAATATCAGGTGATTAACGAAGTGATTCGTAAGTTTCAAGTAAAGAGGTTAACGACCCATCTATGCGAAGTCGCAAAAGTACATCGAAGTGGTTATTATGCATTATCGGAAAAAATAGATATCCATGCCATCCGCGATGAAAATGACTATCAAGACTACCTTGTACTCAAATGTGCTTATGATGCCTTTAGAGGGAAAATCGGATATCGGTGTCTCTATATGGCATTAGAAGAATTGCTTGAGATTCCAATGAATCAGAAGAAAATTGGCGCAATTTAGCAGAAAGAGATAAAAGGACGAACAGAGTTAACAGCAATGGGAAATTGAATGGTTGAATGAATGGGTTAACAAGACTAATTAACATAGGAGATAAATAGCTAAAAGAAAACAAGCAGGTTACCCATATGTTGTATTAACCTTTCAAACACTTGGAGTCTAGCAATTGCGGAAAGACTTGCTCCATCCTCGCAAATTGTATAAAATTTTTCCGAGAAACTAGCGGATAAGCTTGATCATTATGTGGGTGAGGATTATATGACTTATGTACAGGCATTGAAGAAGGCACAGAAGGAGATTACGCCGCCTAATTGTGTGATTCCGTATGTGAGTTATGAGGAATGGGCTTAAGGAAAATAGAATGATAAAAGTGATTATTGTAGAGTAGTCCTGTTCGACTCGTGTATAGTGATATTGTACTGTGGTTGAAATTACGGTAAAGGAGGTGGGTCATTTTGCTTCACGGATATATTGTTAAACGCAATTATATTTTAGGGAGGAAGTGATCCGCTATCTCGGTTCGTTGCTCCGTTATGCAACCGGTCTTTGAGCATAGACCTAAAAGAAGCTTATTTATTGTGCCCTTATAGGCGTGAACTATAAGGGCGCAAGGATGAATAACAAAGAACTCAGAAGCAATCAAAGCATGGCTCTTAGTCAATAAAGATAACGCAGAAGTAAAACGCACCTCGGAGAACTTTCAACGCCTACAGTTAAGGGAGCGGAAGGGTTGCTAGATACAAATGTAGGAAGTGAAGTGTAACAACCTCGTTTGGATAGTAATTTCACAAGAGGTCTTACTACATGGAATGAAAAAAATCTCGACACTCTCGTCGATTCAGAAGAAGTAAACGTAACCCGTCTAAATTGCTTAATGAAGTTCAACTTGATGAAGACAATTATCATTCTTGGGTTAGTGCATTAAAACTGCTTGGTTGAAAGTAGACTTTTAGCACTCTAACAACGTGAAAGTATATAAAAAGGTGAAGAAGGATGCTGAAACAAATGATATTGCTATCTATTTTATCGTATATGTGTTATTCTTATTAAGAGTTATTTTTGTTCTTTTTCAGATTGAGAATTTTGTTTTTCGTCTAAGGTATTTGAACAAGGGTAGTAACATATTGTGTGGATATCCGCACTAGGAGGCAACAATTATGGAACAAGGTACAGTTAAATGGTTTAATGCAGAAAAAGGTTTTGGATTCATCGAGCGTGAAGCAGGAGAGGACGTATTCGTACATTTCTCAGCAATTCAAAGCGAAGGTTTCAAATCTTTAGACGAAGGTCAAAGTGTAACATTTGAAATTGAACAAGGACAACGTGGCCTACAAGCTACAAACGTTCAAAAAGCTTAATAACAGCTATAAAAAGACCCTACTTGTAGGGTCTTTTTTTATTTGCTTAAAATAGTTTATATTAATAGTAATCTGTGTCACTTTAACCGATAACGATAATCTGTGCATATTTTTAGTGTAATTTTTAAAAAAATTATTTCTTTCAGAAAATAGATGGGAACAGTTTGTAGTGAGTATGTAAGTGAAGTTAAATTGATTATAAAATTCAAAATATTACATCATAACCCTTGACTCTTTTAGTAAAGTTAATTAGTATCTAATATACAGTTTACAAGTATCAGAATAGATTTATTAAAGTTTTGGTAATTTGGAAATACTTATTTCAAGGCTATTACCAAAGGGTACAGTTTAGTTGAGAATCGATAACAGACCAAATATTAGGTAACTTCACCGTGAACAGAGGTGTTTATATTACAGTCGATACCTGTTTTTTATGTGCTAATGGTCGTTGATAGAAGAAGTCATATAATCTGATTTCTAGCGAATTCAAACGAGGCAATAAATGAATTTGTAAGCCTACTAGACAACTAGCGGCTCTCGATTTAAGAATTTTATTCTTAAAAGAGAGCTTTTTATTTTGGTCTACATTTGGTTCAATATCACTTAGGAGGAATATGAAATGACAAAAAAACGAATTCTATTAAACGCTTTTGAAATGAACTGCCCGAGCAATCAATCGCCTGGATTATGGTCGCATCCTGATAGTGAAGCTCATCGATATACAGACATCGACTATTGGATAGAGCTTGCGAAACTATTGGAAGCTGCACAATTTGACTCAATCTTTTTAGCAGACGTTTTAGGTCCTTACGATGTGTACGAAGGTACAAGGGATGCTTCACTGCGCCAAGCAGTGCAATCACCTGTCAATGATCCACTCTTGGTTGTGCCAGCAATGGCGGCGGTGACAAAAAATCTTGGATTTGGCGTGACGGCTTCCGTTACACATGAACATCCCTACACATTTGCGCGCCGCATGTCGACATTGGACCATTTGACAAAAGGAAGGGTTGGTTGGAATATTGTCACGTCTTACTTGAAGAGCGCCGCTTTAAACATGGGGCTCGATAAACAAATCGATCATAGTGCGCGGTATGACATTGCCGAAGAATATTTGGAGGTGTGTTATAAATTATGGGAACAGAGCTGGGAAGAGGATGCTGTTGTGAGAGACCCGAAACGTAAAGTGTATATTGATCCGGAAAAAGTGCATGACATCAACCATCAAGGGAAGCACTTCTCTGTTCCAGGTGCACACCTTTGCGAACCGTCTCCACAGCGCACACCAGTCATTTTTCAAGCGGGATTATCACCAAGAGGGGCTGCTTTTGCGGCTGAACATGCGGAAGGTATTTATATTTCCATGCCAACAGCTGACATTGCCAAAAAATACGTAGAAAAAATCCGAAGCCAAGCCGAAACATATGGAAGAAAGAGGGGTGAAATAAAAATCTTCAGCCTGTTCACACCGATTGTTGGACGGACACAAGAAGAGGCGGAAGAAAAGTACAATGATTACAAGGAATATATAAGCCTTGAAGGTGCAATGAGTCTGTTCAGCGGATGGACTGGAATTGATTTGTCAGAATATGATTTGGATGAGGACTTGCAATTTGTCGAAAATGACTCTATGCGTTCAAGGGTTGAAATCTTCACGAAGGTGGACCCGGATAAAAAGTGGTCAATCAAAGAAATCGCGGAATTTGTAGGAATTGGCGGAATCGGTCCTGTTGTAGTCGGGACACCTGAAAAAATAGCAGACGAAATGGAACGTTGGGTAAATGAGGCGGATGTGGATGGGTTCAATATTACGTATGCGGTCAAACCTGGATCATTCAAAGATTTCGCCGAACTAGTCGTGCCTGTTTTGCAAGAAAGGGGACTCGTACGGAAGCAGTCTGAAGCGACGACTATGCGGGCGAATCTATTCGAAGCCGGTGACCAGCTACCAGAACATCACGCGGGAAAACGCTTTTCACGTAAGCTGCAACCAGTTGATCAATGAAAAGATGTTGAGGGTATTCGAAAGAATTCCTAATGTATATAAATGAACATAATACTGGTTTTATAAAACCAGATTTCCAAAAAGGTCATGAGGCCAAAAGTGATTGAATCTATTAGCGCTAAAAAGATTGTGAGAAAAGGATTACACCATTTCGAAGCTAGAGAAAAATGTCGAAAAAACAAACAATATAAGATATTAATTAGGGGGAAGAAATTTTGAGCAGAGAAGAATTGTATAGAAAATCGTATTTTAACCGTCTTGGAGAATTAAGTGATCTTGTACCAGATACTTTCAAAGCTTTTGTACAGTTCGACAAACTTGCACTATCAGAGGGAAAGCTCACGAAAAAGTTAAAAGAATTAATTGCCATTGCTGTAGCCCATACAACAGGTTGCCCATATTGTATTGAGGTTCATGTGAAAGTAGCAAAATCAGTAGATGTTACCAAAGAAGAAATGTCTGAAGCCATCATGGTCGCAACGGCCCTAAAGGCAGGCTCTGCTCTTGCACATGGAGTGAATGCATTAAACGCATACGACCAAAATGAAGACGATGAATTATATAAAGCGTCATATTTTAATAGATTAAAAGAATTCTCAAAGCTAAATGGAGATATATTTAAGTCATTTCTTGATTTTGATACTAAAACAATGAAAGAAAGTTTATTAAGTGTAAAAGAGAAAGAATTGATAGCTGTTGCTGTTGCCCATACAACGGGATGCCCGTACTGTATTGACATTCATACGAAGGGGGCAAAGGGTGCTGACGCAACTATGGAAGAAATAGCAGAATCGATTATGGTGGCAACTGCATTAAAAGCGGGTTCAGCCTTGGCTCATAGTGTAAACGCATTAAATGCATTTGATTCATAAATATAGATATAAAATCAAGGTTCTTAGTGTTTCATTGCTTTATTGAACGGCAAAAGCAGGTCACACTAAGTGACCTGTTTTTGTATTTACACTAAAAAAAATTATTGATTTGCAAAGACCAGCAATTGCCATTTTTTTTTCGCATGTGTATATTTCACAAATTTACAAGTTCTCCTGCTACAACATTAAATCAGTCGCAAACCGAAGACATAACTGGGATTTCGAGAGATTAGGGTTTCAGTCATTGGTGCGAAACCCATTTTTTGTACCCTAACATTTTAGTATAATGAAACAATGATTCATATCGGGGAGATGTAACAAAATAACTGGAAACTGAAGATATGTCCGCAACCGTACAAATCAAGTATTCGTTAAGTAATTTGGTGAATTCAGCCATAAATAAATACCTTATATATTACTTTTTTATAATATAACAGAGTATATTGATAATTATATCACTAATTGAAAGAACCTATTTTATGCTTACGGTCGTTGTGTTCAAATGTCAATCCGCGTCACGTAATTCAAAGTCAAATACGCTTAAGTTTTCGATTATAATCCGTTGTTGATACTTGATATTAAAAATAAACCCCATTTGCCTTTCCACGGAAATCCTTATAAAAAGTTTCTAATGCCTCGCACATTACTACTTACGCCCAAAATGTATGAAAAAATCATTAGCCTTGTCTACAAATCACTTTTTTTCCCCGCTGTTTTGTTGAATATATCTGTACCATAGCAACATCGATTAGTGATAAAGGCAAGGGCAATTGGACAGAATTGATTAGTTTAAATAAATCTCGTTTCTCTCTTTTATTCTTGAAATGATGATTGATGAAACCATATTAGTATTAATAATTTGCGCTTTAGCTGGTATCAAAAAACCATTTAATTTTAAAAATACAAAACAATCTATATTAAATTTCCTTATAGTTGTAGGCGATTTTGATTTGATTTGGAATCTTGTACCATTCTTTTTTTCGGTAAGAAAGAAATTCGGTTTGTGAATGTTCAGAAATTTAAATTGACATTGTCTGAACTTTGTATTAATCTATTATTGCATTACAGAATTTCAACTAAGCGTTTATTTTTAGTTATATTGGAATGACCTAGAAATGTTAATTATCTAAAAGGGGGAAGTATTTTGTATAATCCGGAAATTGAAACAGCCTCACGCGTACAAATGGAAGAGTGGCAGTTAACTGGTCTTAAAGAGACAGTGAAAAAGGTATATGGTAATGTTGATTTTTACAAAAAGAAGTTTGATGAGCTGGGTGTAAAACCCGAGGATATTCAAACTATTGATGACATTGTAAAACTTCCATTTACGGTCAAGAAAGATTTTCGGGATACATATCCTTATGGTTTATTCGCTGAGCCAATAGAAAATATTAATCGGATTCATGGTTCATCCGGGACAAGTGGCAAACCGACAATCGTTGGTTATACCGAAAAGGATTTAAAAAATTGGGGAACTATTGTTGCAAGAGCAATCGTTACGGCTGGTGGAAGGAAATCGGATGTATTTCATAACGCATATGGTTATGGATTATTTACGGGTGGTCTGGGACTTCACCAAGGTGCAGATGAACTTGGCGTTGCGACAGTTCCAATTTCCGGTGGAAATACAGAACGCCAAATTACACTAATTAATGATCTGAAGCCAAGAGGTATTTGTGGAACGCCTTCATACATTCTGAGCATCGTTGAAAAAATGGAGGATATGGGGATTGACCCACGTGAGACCAATCTTGAATATGGCATTCTCGGAGCAGAAGCATGGTCGGAAGAAATGCGTGCTACTCTCGAGAAAAAACTAAACTTTAAAGCAGTAGATATATATGGTTTAAGTGAAATTATGGGACCTGGCGTAGCAATTGAGTGTCATGAAGAGCAGGACGGTCTTCATATAGCAGAGGATCATTTCTATGTAGAAGTAATTGATGTAGATACGCTTCAACCTGTTGCGGATGGAGAAAGTGGGGAGCTTGTCTTTACTAGTCTTCAAAAGGAAGCGCTGCCAATTATCCGCTACCGTACGGGAGATATTGCTTCCATCACTCGTGAGAAATGTAAATGTGGAAGAACTACGACGAGAATGTCACGTGTCAAAGGGCGGACGGACGATATGATGATTATTCGCGGTGTAAACGTTTTCCCATCGGAAATGGAAAGGGAACTTCTCCAAGTTAGTGAACTCACGCCAGTGTATCAAATCCATTTAGTCCGTAAAGGTGCTATGGATGCTGTAGTACTACATGTTGAGTGTGATACATCTCTTTATAATGAAATTGGTGAAGATTTAAAACACGAAAGAATTACTTTATTAAAGAGAAAAATTCAACACCAGATGAAAAATACATGTCTCATATCCGTAGATATTGTTGTGAATCCACCAAAAACGATTCCACGTTCGGAAGGAAAGGCTATCAGAGTTGTCGATAAACGGGAGAAATGCCTAGTTAGTGTTTAATTAGCAAAACTAAAAAGGGGTGTGTGTGTGATGGGGGACCTTTTACAGTTTACGTTAACTGGGATGACAATTGGCAGTATTTATGCCATTGTCGCTCTCGGTTTCGTTACTATTTATAGTGTGACAAAGGTTATTAATCTAGCTCAAGGAGAATTTGTAATGTTGGGTGGTTTGACGATGTTTTCTTTATCGTCTGCCGGTATGCCCTACTGGCTAGGTTTTATTGTGACTATCATCTTTGTTTCGATGATAGGCTGGGGAATGGAGTTTGTTCTAATTAGGAGGGCTAAAGGAGCAAATGCCATTAGTCTGATTATATTAACGATTGGAACGGCCATATTTTTTCGTGGAATCGCTAGTATCATTTGGGGGAAGGATCAATTGCGAGTTGCTCCGTTTACAGAAAATAATCCGGTCAACATTGCAGGAGCTACAATTACACCACAAGCAATTTGGGTTATCGTAATAATGCTTTTAGTAGTTGTACTATTATATCTGTTACTTGATAAAACAATGGTAGGTAAAGCGTTCCGAGCGTCATCAGTAAATCCATTGGCAGCACGATTGATGGGAATCAGCCCTAAAAAAATGTCAGCGCTTTCATTCGCTTTAAGTGCAGCGCTCGGCGCATTGGCGGGTCTTGCTATCGCCCCAATTATGTTCCCAGCCTATGATATGGGTACAATGCTCGGCATAAAAGGTTTCTCGGCAGCAATTTTGGGCGGGCTTGGAAGTGCCCCAGGAGCTGTTATTGGTGGATTGTTGATTGGCTTATTGGAATCCCTAGGTGCTGGTTACATCAGCTCAGGAATGAAAGATGCGATTACTTTTTCGGCGATTCTGTTAATCTTACTAATTCGCCCTAGTGGTATTTTAGGTGAAAAAAGCGTTGGAAAAGGAGGATTGTGATGAAGTTACAAGGGGTTCAACAAACAAAATGGATGGGTGTGTTACTCTTTGCTTTGGTGATTATTGGATTCCCATTTGTGGTCACACAGTCATTCTATTTAACTCATGCAACATTCGCTGGCATTTACGCTATTATCGCAATTGGACTCGGGTTATTGATGGGATATGCAGGTCAAATTTCACTTGGACAAGCTGCGTTTTACGGTGTTGGCGCATATACGACGTCAGTATTGACGGCGACAATGGGGTGGAGTCCATGGGTAAGTCTGCCATTCGCACTTCTTATTCCTGGATTGCTGGCCTATGTCATGGGTCATACTATGTCACGATTAAGCGGCTACTATCTTGCAATGGCGACGCTTGCACTTGGAATAATCGTCCATACGCTACTGGTAGAATGGCGTGACGTAACAAAGGGTGCTTCAGGGTTTTATGGAATACCGCAACTAAAATTATTTGGTTACACGATTAATCAAGGAATTCCCTATTATTACCTCGTTTGGTTTTTCGTCATCATCGTCTTAATTCTTTCTTTAAATATTGTTCATTCGAGAGTTGGGAGAGCGCTACGATCAATTCATGACAGTGAAATTGCCTCAAGTTCGATGGGTGTGAATACTGGGAAATATAAAATGCAAATCTTCATTTTAAGCGCTATGTTTGCCGGACTTGCGGGCTGGCTGTTTGCACATATGAGTTACAGTATTTCACCAGCAGCGTTTACATTCGATGCATCAATTCTTTTTTTAGCAATGGTTGTACTAGGAGGAAGTGGCAGTGTATGGGGGGCGTTAATCGGAACAATTCTAATCCGAGTTGTAGGTATTATCGTTCATATGCTTGGTGAACAGTTTCCTTTCATTACCAGTGACTTTGAACATGTCATTTACGGCTTGATATTAATGCTTGTTGTCATTTTTGTACCACGCGGCTTGTTCCCAACTATTGCTGATTGGATTGAATCAAATTTGTCGAAACAATCGAGTAAAAAACAAAGGATTAAACTAGGGGCTAAAAGGGAAGTTTCATGAAAGTGAGGCGATTTGATTGTTGAAGGTTGACGCTATTACGAAAAAGTTTGGTGGAGTCGTCGCCAATAATGAAGTTTCATTTACGGTTGAAGAAGGACAAATTGTTGGATTGATCGGTCCAAACGGCGCGGGGAAAAGTACAATGTTTAATATGATTTCTTCGATTTTTCCACCCACTACTGGAAGTATTACATTTTTGGGGAAAAGAATCGAAAAACTTCCAGCATTTCAAGTTGCGCCATTAGGTATTTCACGTACTTTTCAAAACATACAGGTATTTAAAAGTATGACAGTCATCGAGAATGTAATGGTTGGTCAGCATGTGCAAACGAAGACGGATATTCTTGGAATGGTGTCACTACTTCTCGGTTCAAAGAGAGAAGAGAAGCAAGTATACGACAAAGCAATGAGTTATTTGGAGTTTTTTGGTCTTGAGGATCTCTATGATCAGAAGGCGGCTAGTTTATCACTCGGAAAGTTACGTCTGCTTGAATTCGCAAGAGCGTTTGCGACAAACCCGAAATTACTATTACTGGATGAAATTGCGGCTGGATTGAATCATAAAGAGACTCAAGAAATGAGCGAATTAATTATAAGAGTGCGCGATACAGGCGTGACAGTTTTAGTTGTCGAGCATGACATGGATCTTGTTATGAGCATTTGTGAGAAGATTATTGTCTTGGATCAAGGGACAAAAATAGCCGAGGGAACCCCAAAGGAAATTCAAGAGAATGAAGCAGTTATCACTGCCTACTTAGGAGCTGATATAGATGAAATCGAAAAGGTGGAGGAGGCCATATGAGCAAAAATAAATTAATGGACGTAATCGATATATCTGTTAGTTATGGGCCTATCCAAGCCTTAAAGGGCGTCTCTTTATCCGTTGATAAAGGAGAAATCGTTGCATTGCTTGGTGCGAACGGTGCCGGTAAAACAACCTTATTGCAAACGATTTCAGGGATTTTAAAGCCGACTAATGGAAAAATAGTATACCAGGGGAATGACATAACTGGAATGGAAGCAGAAAAAGTCGTTGGGAGACATCTTGTGCACGTACCAGAACATCGGCAAGTATTTTCAACGATGACTGTCTTGGACAATCTATATCTAGGTGCCTATCATCATCGTAAGAAGACCAAAATGAAAAATATTGAAAAAAATATCGAAAGAGTTTTTGGATTATTCCCTATATTAGAGGAGAGGAAAGACCAATTAGGTGGAACGATGTCCGGCGGGCAGCAGCAGATGCTTGCAATTGCACGAGGTGTTATGTCGGAGCCTGAATTACTACTTCTTGATGAGCCTACGCTAGGATTAGCCCCGCTTATTGCGAAAGATGTGCTTGAACTCGTTCGGGATTTACGTGCTGAATTCGGCACGACCATATTATTAATAGAACAGAATGTTACGGCCTCTTTAAAAATTGCCGACCGTGGTTATGTAATTTCACACGGAGGGATTGTAAATAGCGGGAGCTCTAAAGAATTGTTAAATGACCCTGAAGTAAAAGAAGCATACCTAGGTCAAACAGTACACTAAAATGGGGGATAAAAAATGAGAAAGTTATTTTTAACATCGCTATTGACTATAATGACTGTATTGATCCTTGCAGCATGTAGCGAGGGGTCAGACAATGAAGAAAGCTCTGGCGAAGTCAGTGAGTATAAAATTGGAGCTATTTACTCGAAAACTGGACCGAATAGTCCACTTGGCGAGCCAGAATGGAATGCAACTAAATTAATTGAAGACAAGATTAATAGTGAAGGCGGTATCAATGGAGTACCGTTGAAAATTATTTTAGCTGACGATGAATCTAGCCAAGAGAAGGCAACTCAGGAAGCGAATCGTTTGGTCAATGATGAAAAGGTTCTTGTGCTTCTTGGTTCATCTGGAAGCGGTGAAAGTCTGGCGATTAAAGGGATTGCGATGCAGCAACAAGTACCGATGATTTCAGCTGCAGCAAGTACACATATCGTTGAGCCAGTCGAAGAAGCAAAGTGGGTGTTCAAAACGCCACAATCTGACAGACATGCGGTTGAGCGCGTTTATATGTATTTAAAAGAGCAGGGAATCAGTAAGGTTGGAACTATTATTGACTCAAATGCATTTGGTTCAAGTGGACTCGAACAGATGGAAGCACTAGCAAAGGAATATGACGTTGATATTGTTGCAAAAGAAAGTTACAACACTCAAGATCCAGATATGAGTGCACAACTCACAAAAATAAACAGCGCGAAAGCAGAAGCAATTGTCGTATGGGGAACAAACCCAGGTCCGGCAGTTGTCGCTAAAAACACACGTGACTTAGGTATTGATTTACCGATTATAGGAAGTCATGGGATCGCCAACCAAAACTTTATCACACTAGCTGAAGACGCGGCTGAAGGGGTTGTTATTCCAACAGGTAAGTTACTCTTCCCGGATCAGATTGCGGAGGATGATATCCAATTTGACGTGATTTCTACTTTTTATAAAGATTACTTAGATAAGTTTAGCAGTGAGCCAACAAACTTCGGTTCTTACGGCTATGATAACTTAATGCTTGTCATCGAGGCGTTGAAAAATGGAGCTACGGATCGCGAATCGATTCGTGATTATTTGGAAAATGACGTTACGAAATGGATTGGTACAACTGGCATTTACAACCTAACTGCTAAAGATCATAACGGTTTAACAGCAGATAGCTTAGTTATGGCTGTTGTTAAGGATGGTAAGTGGACGCTACTTAACTAATAATTAGGATCTTAGAATCAAAATACACCTATATCTATGACATATCCTCTTAATAGAAAACACCCCCCGCATCGATTAAAACCGATGCGGGGGGTGTTTTGTCTTTGTCATATTTAATTAGCCTTCTTTGAAAAACTAGCCTCTTTTTCACTTACTCTTTTATTTGAATGAAATACTCTTTTTTTCGATATACCATTGCTTGCATCGTTGCAACAAGTTCTTTTCCATTACTGATATCAATAGTGTACCAGGCAAGGCGGTGGTTTCGTTTATCTTCGCGGGCGACAGCAGTAATTGTTTCGCCGGGAAGAGCAGCTGACATAAAATTCATTGTCGTTGTAACTCCGACTGCAGTTTTTCCATATGAGTTACTTGCAACAGCAAAAACGTAATCAGCTAATGAAAACAATACTGCACCGTGAACCGTATTGTGCGCGTTTAACATATTCTCGTTAGGAACTAGTTCCGCTGTAGCCGTACCGGGACCAAAATCTTTCAGCTTCATGCCGATAAACTGTGCGTATGGCTCCTGCTCCATAATAGTGCGAATTTCATCATAGTGTTGTTCATGGACAGCGAAATCGTCAATGCGTGTTGTCATTTTGCCACACCTCTCATTATTCAATATGTTTTTTGGAGATTACTGCATAATTAAGTACTTAAAAGATGGGAATTCCTACGGAAATACTCAATTATTATAAAACAAAAACTAAACGGTATATAAAAAAATAGATATACAACTAGTCAAAATAGTACCATATATAATTCGGAAAGTGAATAAAATTCTGAAAGTTACGTGAAAAGCATGTAAAACTAAGAGTTTTCAGAAATTATTGTTGACACTGAATTAATTATGTATTAAAGTACTTTGTATAACAAGAAATAATCGTAACGTTCAAATACAGTTATACTATTGAAGTGGTACATATCGTTGGAATGTTTGTCAACACGTTGGCAAGTGAAATCAGATTATCGGAAAAGAGGAGTTTAGTTATGAGTAACGAACAAAAAGTTTTTGATGTGACAATTATTGGCGGAGGCCCTGTAGGATTATTTACCGCATTTTACGCCGGTATGAGAAAAATGTCTGTGAACGTAATTGAAAGCCTGCCACAACTTGGTGGTCAGCTCTCTGCTTTATATCCCGAAAAGTATATTTATGATATTGCAGGATTTCCGAAAATTAGTGGTCAGGAACTCATTGATAATTTAGTAAATCAAATGTCTCAATTCGAGCCGACGATCACACTTGAACAGGACGTTCAGCAAGTAGAGAAACAAGTTGACGGAACTTTTAAACTGACAACGAATCGCGCAATTCATTTTTCAAAGACCATAATTATTACGGCGGGTAATGGCGCGTTTCAGCCCAAAAAACTTAATTTGGATTCAGCAGAAAAGTTCGAAGGGAAGAACTTGCATTACTTCATAAAGGATTTACAACAGTTTGCAGGTAAGAATGTACAAATCTTTGGAGGTGGCGACTCAGCTGTTGACTGGTCATTGATGCTAGAGCCAATTGCAAAAAAAGTGACGCTTGTACACAGACGCGATAAATTCCGTGCTCATGAGGCAAGTGTAGAAAATCTAATGAACTCATCCGTTGAAGTCAAGACTCCGTTCGTACCTATAGAATTTATTGGTGCAAATAATATAGAACAGGTTGTCCTTGAAAAAGTGAAGGGCAATCAAGAAGAAGTAATTGATGTTGACGACGTTATCGTAAACTACGGGTTCGTTTCATCACTCGGTCCAATTAGCGAATGGGGCCTTGAAATCGTGAAAAATAGTATTGTCGTCAACTCAAAAATGGAAACGAATATAGAGGGCATTTATGCAGCCGGTGATATTTGCACGTATGAAGGGAAAGTAAAGTTGATTGCAAGTGGATTTGGCGAAGCTCCAACAGCAGTCAGCAATGCTAAGGTTTACATCGATCCAACAGCGAAAGTGCAAGCAACTCACAGTACAACGCTTATGGAACAAACAGAAAACAAGAAAGTTAAAGTCGGTCAATAAATGATAGGCGTGTTGCGAACAGTATAAGGAGGGGACGAATGGAATGGCTAAATATACGATTGTTGATCAGGAAACTTGTATTGCCTGCGGAGCGTGTGGGGCGAGTGCGCCAGACATTTTTGATTATAACGATGAAGGACTTGCGTTTGTACATCTAGATGATAACGAAGGGTGTTCTGAAGTTGATGAAGATCTATACGATGATCTAGAAGATGCATTGGAAGGCTGCCCTACTGATTCAATTAAAGTATCGCAACACCCAATTGTACTAGAGGAAGCATAAGAGAGTTAATTCAATTTCATAACTAGTCTATTCGCATGTTTACGGACTACTTAAAATTCAAAATTTGACAGTCAAAAATAAAATTTAAATTTATCAGAATACATTTGCTTTTTGAATATCTATGCACTATACTGACCTTATATATAACGATATACACAGTCATCGTTAAAATCTTGTTATACGAAGCGGTGAGATTATATAGCTCAAATAAAGGGGGATTTAAATTGACGACTTTACAGATTACGGCTGATGAGGAAAAGGTAGCACATTTTATGCAACGTATTGAGGCAGGGGATAAGATCGAAGCAGATGATTGGATGCCTGAAGAATACAGACAGACATTGATTAAACTGATTTCGATGCACGGTATTAGCGAAATAATGGGAGCGCTTCCTGAGAAAGAATGGGTACCGAAAGCCCCTTCTCTTAATAGAAAGCTTGGCATTATGGCAAAAGTACAGGACGAAATGGGCCATGGCCAGTTGCTACTTCGAGTTACGGAAGACTTACTAGTACCATATGGCAAAAACCGTGGAGATATAATGCAGGACTTATTCAATGAGGACTTGAAATTTCATAACGTATTCCACATGGAAACGAGAACATGGGCAGATGCAGGCCTCGTAGGCTGGCTTGTTGATGGAGCAGCTATTATTACACAGACCGATATGCTTGGTGCTTCATACGGACCCTACGCAAGGGCGTTGCAACGCATTTGTGCTGAAGAAGTATTTCATGCACAGCATGGGGAGTCAATCATCATGGCGTTAGCAGAAGGCACGGAAGATCAAAAGGCAATGATTCAAGACGCTCTTAATCGCTGGTGGGAGGCATTACTGATGTTCTTCGGACCGGCAAGTAAAGAAACAACGGGTTCATCGAAACAAGACTTAACCATCAAATATAAAATCCGTACGAAAACAAATGAGGATTTCAGGCAACTCTTTTTTGATAAATACATTCCGCGTATTTTATCGCTTGGCTTAACAATTCCAGATCCGACTTTCCACTACGATAAAGAAAATGAGTTATGGTCGTACCAACAACCAGATTGGGAAGAGTTTAAGAGAATTATTAAAAATAAAGGGCCCCGTTCACAAGCACGCCTGAACTTGCGCCGGTCATCTTATGAACATAGTGCATGGGTTCGTGATGCACTAAGCGCGACAATCAAATAAAGATAGGAGTTGGGGAAAAATGGCACAAGAGAATACATTTTATCAAGAATATGAAGTATTTAGTAAACGGACGCCGAGTTCGTCATTCCAGCACCAATTCAGCTTGCTGGCTCCAAACGAAGAAATGGCTATCATGTTGGCGCAAGAAAATTTCATGCGCCGCGAACCGGTTGCCGACATTTGGGTTGTGAATCGGAACCACGTTAGAAGGTTGAACGCTGAAGAGAAAATGACGCTCGGCAGACTTGACAATAAAGATTATCGTACAACAAAAGGATACGGCTACTTAAAGAAAAAGTGGCGTCACTACGAACAGGGAATGTTGGATGAAAAAGAAATCTTGTCATGGGGAGGAGATCAGAAATGAGCACTATCGAAAACGTATTGACCGTGGAAAACAAAGAAGCGATAACGAGTTTGTTATTCCAATTAGCGGATGATGATTTCTTGTACTCTTATCGTGGATCTGAATGGCTCGGGCTCGCTCCTCACATTGAGGAAGACGTCGCTTCTTCTTCAATTAGCCAAGACAGTATGGGGCATGCAGCAATGTTCTACAAGCTTCTAGAAGATTTAGGAGTGGGAGAAGCGGATGATCTGGCTCATTTGCGACCGGCACATGAAAGAAGAAACAGCATTTTGACTGAGCGAGTGAACGGTGATGGCTATTATATGGAAACGCCCCAGTATGATTGGGCATATCAAGTTGTAAGAAGTTATTTTTACACACAAGCCAAAAAAATGAAAGTCGATTCTTTATGCCAAAGCTCGTATAGACCACTTGCTGAAGCTGCAGTAAAAGTGAAAATGGAACTTTATTATCACAGGTTACATTGGGAAACTTGGTTTAAGCAATTATTGAGTTCTACCGATGTTGCAAAAAAGAAAATGAATGATGCAATTGCTCTCGTTATGAATGACTTTGGAGATGTATTCTCTTTTGGAAATCAAGAACAAGCAATTGAAAAATATAAACTGATAGACAATAAGGAAAAGTTGAAAGAAAACTGGATAGCAAGCATCAAACCAGTGTTTGTTGCTCTACAAATGGATCTACCGACGATTCCTGAAAAACCAACGAATAATGGACGGAATGGCGAGCATACAGAAGATTTGGATGAAGCACTGCTTACACTTTCAGAAGTTTACAAGTTAGATCCGGCGGCTACCTGGTAACTGAAAAAGGAAAGAGGCGATCTTAATGACTACAACTTTAGAATTAACAACGGAGCGTGTATTAGAAGTGCTCATGACAGTGAAAGATCCTGAAATTGACTCAGTTAGCATTATTGACCTTGGTATGGTTGAAGAAGTCACGACTGAAGGAAATAACGTAAAAGTAGTTCTACTTCCGACGTTTTTAGGATGCCCGGCTCTCGACATTATTAAAAAAAACACGGCAAATGCTATAAAACAACTTCCTGAAGTGGAAGAAGTCGAAGTAGAAATCGTCTTTCATCCACCTTGGACGTCAGACCGTATTACAGAAGAAGGGCATGTGAATCTGCGAGCGTTCGGAATAGCTCCACCACCCCGCCATTTTGAAGAAGATGGTTCATGGCATGTTGATTGCGCATATTGTGGATCTACATATGTGACAATGGAAAATATTTTTGGGCCGACTGCGTGCAGAAGTATTTTGTATTGTAAGAGCTGTAAAAACGTATTTGAGGCAATGAAACCTGTTTCGACACTAATGTAAAGTGAGGAGAATAATAAATGGCTAAACTAATTGCGTTATACAAACACCCTGAAAATAAAGAGGAATTTGATGATCATTACTTCAATGTTCATGCACCAATTACAGCGAAAATTCCTGGACTGCGTGAAATGAAGGTAACTAAAGTAACTGGATCTCCAATGGGTGGCGAAGGAAAATACTACCTAACATGCGAGATGTACTATGACAATTTAGAAGCATTACAGCAAGGCTTACGTTCACCTGAAGGGAAAGCATCTGGTAAGGACTTAATGGGGTTTGCAGGTAATCTTGTCACATTAATGATTGGCGAGGATGCATAATGACCAGTTTCGAATTCATTGAAACTTCAATAGAGGGAAACGACATTGCGGTCATTTGTCTGAATCGGCCCCGTCAGTTAAATTCATTGAATCGGAAACTGATTAGTGAAGTAGTCATTGCGATGGAAGAATTTGATCGTGACGATACTGTAAGAGTCATTGTGTTGACTGGAAAAGGACGCGCATTTTCAGCTGGAGCTGACATTGATGAGATGGCTAATGATAATCCAATCAGCCTTGAGCTTTTGAATCAATTTGCCGATTGGGACCGCTTAGCTCTCATTAAAAAGCCAATCATCGGTGCAGTAAAAGGCTTCGTAATGGGCGGAGGGTTTGAACTTGCCCTTTGCTGTGATCTATTAATCTCAGCAAGCGGCACAGAATTTTCATTTCCAGAGGTTGGCCTTGGCGTCATGCCAGGTGCAGGAGGTACACAGAGGTTGACGAAACTTGCTGGTCGTACGAAAGCACTGGAATGGCTATGGACAGGGGAGCGGATTTCTACGGAAACGGCTCTGAAACACGGAGTCATCAACAAAATCGTTGCCCCTGAACTATTAATGGAAGAAACGTTGAAATTTGCAAAACGGCTTGCTAAACAGCCGCCACTATCGGTACGCCTCATTAAAGATTCGGTAAATAAAGCAGTGGACTCTCCTTTAAATGAAGGAATGCAATATGAACGGAAAAATTTCTATCTACTATTCGCTTCACAGGATCAAAAAGAAGGTATGAACGCATTTGTTGAAAAAAGAAAACCAGATTTTCAGGGTAAGTAAGGAGGTAGCTCAATGTTTGAGACAATTCGTTATGAAGTTGAAAATGGAATTGCATGGCTCTATTTAAATAGGCCAGACAAACTGAATGCATTTATCGCACAGATGAACCGAGAAGTGAAAAATGCAGTCAAAGCCGCTTCCAATGATGACGCAGTTCGTTGTATTGTCATAACGGGTGAAGGACGGGCATTTTGTTCCGGACAGGATTTATCAGAAGTCGATGAAAACATGGACCACGGTCAAGTGCTAAGAGACCATTATGGTCCGATGGTTAATCAAATTAGACAATGTGAAAAACCGATTATTGCAGCTGTAAATGGAGTTGCAGCTGGAGCCGGATTTAGCCTCGCACTTGCGTGTGACTTCAGACTTATTTCGGAACGTGCAAGTTTTTTGAACGCTTTTGTACATGTCGGTCTTATTCCTGATTCTGGTAATCTCTATTATTTGACACAACTTGTAGGACATTCCAAAGCGTTGGAACTAGCCGTTTTAGGAGAAAAAGTACCAGCCGATAAGGCGGTAGAAATGGGTCTTGCGAATCGACTTATTTCATCTGAAACATGGGAAGAAGATATAACCACATTTGCAGCGCATCTTGCCGCTCTGCCAACAAAAGCAATAGGCTTGATAAAACGATCCTTGAAAGCAGTTACGGAATTATCTTTTGAAGATTATCTTGAACAAGAAGCACAAGGGCAGCGTATAGCTGGTTTAACAACTGATCATCGTGAAGGTGTTACTGCATTTATGGAAAAACGCAAACCTGTTTATACAGGACAATAGGAGGAATAAACCAATGACGACAATTCAAGAAGGAAAAATAGAGCAAGAATCAATGAAACGTGACTTTTACAAACTTTTCATTAACGGT
>NZ_JBYHFQ010000041.1:0-27502 GCF_057669665.1 Sporosarcina sp. Y1004
ACCCCAGAAGTTAGATTTTGACTCTAACTTTTGGGGTGCACATCACGAATGGGGTCCATCTTTTTAGTGTCTATTTCTTAGATTTAAGAAGCTTTACGCATTGATTTCATGATTAGGCTCACAATGAATACAAGGATAAGTGCTCCGATGATGGCTGGAACAATATAGAAGTCAGAAACCCTTGGACCCCATTCCCCTAGAAGCATTCCACCAATCCATGCGCCGACGATTCCGGCAATAATATTACCAATGATTCCGCCTGGGATATCTTTCCCTAAAATCATACCTGCTAACCAACCGATGATACCACCAATAATTAAAAACCAAATGAAACTCATAACTGTCCATCTCCTTTTTAGTGATTTATGATTACCTCTACAGTATTTGTAATAACCTTTATTACAATACCCTAAACATCAAGAAGAAATAAATTACCAATTTTTTTGAGAATTAATGTAGAACAATAGCATAAAGCGTGTTTTTAAAATGACGTAGTGCTACCTGGGGGACCTATATTAGTACACCGGCAGCCAGCTATTTTTTTTGCAAAGAGAGTTCCAAAAGAATTGAAATAGGGTATGTATGTTAGGAAGAGTTAGCATCGACACGAACAGTCAATTTCATGCATACAATGGGCGTCTGCACTTTGGCGAAATGAAGGATTTAACAAACCATACAATATTTTCATGAGGAGGAATCTAGAATCTATTTTCATGTATGAAGCGTTTTTGCAAGACAAGAAGGGTCATAACATTAACTTATGATAGACTATAAAGTTAATGTATTTTACTTATGTGTGTAGGTATTATATGATGAAGTAGAGAAAAGACGCTTATTTACAGCCTTTTCAGCAGTTTTTTAAGATAAAAGGAGGAATTCAACAATGGCAAAAAGCAATTTGCATAACAGCCGAACATCATTCGACCTGAACGGGAAGACGTATAACTTTTATCGTCTTGCTGCACTCGAAGAAGCCGGCATCGCTAAAGTTTCCAATCTGCCTTACTCGATTAAAGTATTACTTGAATCCGTCCTGCGTCAACACGACGGCTATGTCATCAAAGACAATCATGTTGAAAACTTGGCGAAATGGGGGAAAGATGCAGACGCTGATGCAGAAGTACCTTTCAAACCGTCACGTGTTATTCTTCAAGACTTTACAGGTGTACCTGTTGTCGTTGACCTTGCATCACTTCGTTCAGCAATGGCAGCTATGGGCGGTGACCCTAACAAAATCAACCCTGAAATTCCAGTTGACCTTGTTATTGACCACTCCGTGCAAGTTGACCGTTACGGAACGGCGGAAGCACTTAACTTAAACATGGAACTTGAATTTGAACGCAACGCAGAACGTTACCAATTTTTAAGCTGGGCACAAAAAGCATACGATAACTACCGTGCAGTTCCACCAGCAACAGGTATTGTCCACCAAGTTAACCTTGAGTACTTGGCAAACGTTGTTCATGCAGTTGAAAACCAAGATGGTACATTTGAAACATACCCTGACACACTTGTTGGAACAGACTCTCACACGACGATGATCAACGGTATAGGTGTTCTAGGATGGGGTGTCGGTGGTATTGAAGCTGAAGCGGGCATGCTCGGACAGCCTTCATACTTCCCGATTCCAGAAGTTATTGGTGTAAAACTTGTTGGTCACCTTCCAAACGGAACAACAGCAACTGACCTTGCACTTAAAGTGACACAAACACTTCGTGAACACGGTGTAGTTGGTAAATTCGTCGAGTTCTTCGGACCTGGCGTTGCACACTTACCACTTGCAGACCGTGCAACAATTGCAAACATGGCACCTGAATACGGTGCAACGTGTGGATTCTTCCCAGTAGACGAAGAAGCACTAGATTATATGCGCTTAACAGGCCGTGAAGAGAGCGACATTGCAGTAGTTAAACAATACCTAGTAGAGAATGATATGTTCTTCACTGTAGAGAATGAAGAACCTACTTACACTGATGTTGTAGAAATCGACCTTTCTGGTATTGCTGCTAACCTTGCTGGACCGAAACGTCCACAAGATTTGATTCCTCTTACAGAAATGCAAAGCTCATTCAACGAAGCAGTTGTTGCACCTGAAGGGAACCAAGGTTTTGGTCTATCACCAAAAGAGTTGAAGAAAACAGCTACTATCGAATTCGCAGACGGACGTTCTGTCGAAATCAAAACTGGTGACCTTGCAATCGCAGCAATCACTTCATGTACAAACACTTCTAACCCATATGTTATGTTAGGTGCTGGACTTGTTGCGAAAAAAGCAGTTGAAAAAGGGCTTACACCTCCTGCTTATGTGAAAACATCACTTGCACCAGGTTCAAAAGTCGTTACAGGCTATCTGGAAGATTCAGGTCTTAATGTATTCTTGGATCAAATTGGATTTAATACTGTTGGGTACGGTTGTACAACATGTATCGGTAACTCTGGGCCACTACTACCTGAAATTGAAAAAGCAATTACTGGAAACGATATGCTAATGTCATCCGTACTTTCTGGTAACCGTAACTTTGAAGGACGTATTCACCCACTTGTGAAAGCAAACTACTTGGCTTCACCGCCACTTGTTGTTGCTTATGCACTTGCTGGAACAGTCGATATCGACTTCGATAAAGATCCAATTGGTAAGGACAAAGACGGCTTTGATGTCTTCTTCAAAGATATTTGGCCAACTACGGAAGAAATTCAAGCAGTTGTTAAAGCAACAGTTACGCCTGAATTATTCCGTAAAGAATATGCGCGTGTATTCACTGAGAACGAAGCGTGGAATGCAATTGAAACAACTGATGATTCACTATATGATTTTGATGAAAACTCAACTTACATCCAAAATCCACCGTTCTTTGAAGGTCTGGCAACAGAGCCAGCTGACATTCAAGCACTTTCAGGGCTTCGTGTCATTGGTAAATTTGGCGATTCAATTACGACGGATCACATTTCACCTGCAGGCGCAATCGGTAAAGATACGCCAGCTGGTAAATACTTGATTGAAAATGGCGTAAGCCCTCGTTTCTTCAACTCTTACGGTTCACGCCGTGGTAACCATGAAGTGATGATGCGTGGTACATTCGCTAACATCCGTATTCGTAACCAGATTGCTAAAGGAACAGAAGGCGGATTTACGACTTACTGGCCTACAAAAGAAATTATGCCAATCTATGATGCTGCTATGAAGTATCAAGAAGAAGGCACAGGACTTGCTATCATCACAGGTAAAGACTACGGAATGGGTTCTTCACGTGACTGGGCTGCAAAAGGTACTTCACTTCTTGGTATCCGTACAGTTATCGCTGAAAGCTACGAACGTATTCACCGTTCAAACCTTGTTATGATGGGCGTTCTACCACTTCAATTCATGAAAGGCGAAAGTGCTGAAACACTTGGTCTTACTGGTGAAGAGGAAATCAGCGTTAACATCGCAGAAGGCGTTAAACCACGCGATATTCTGAAAGTGACAGCAACAGCGAAAAATGGTTCTGTCAAAGAATTCGACGTACTAGCACGTTTCGACTCTGATGTTGAAGTTGATTACTACCGTCACGGCGGAATCCTACAAATGGTTCTTCGTGATAAAATGAAAGCGAACTAATTTCAATAACTAAGAAGGTGTCCGATTTATTCGGGCACCTTTTTTGTTGTGAAATTATTGCAACCTCGGGACAGCTTTTTCAGAATTGCTTTTGTATAATAGGTAGTGAGGTGATGGTAATGTTTATCAGTGAAAAAGAGATTGAAATCAGATATGCCGAGACGGATCAGATGGGGATCGTCTATCATGCGAACTATTTAGTATGGATGGAAATCGGACGCACGAAACTAATTGAGGACTTGGGCTATACATACGCACAACTTGAGGCGGACGGCTTCTTATCGCCAGTGACGGACTTATCCATCCAATATAAGGCGGCGATGAAATACGGTCAAAAAGCGACTGTGCGGACGTGGGTAGAGTCACACGGAAGGTTGCGTACGACCTACGGCTATGAAATCCTTCATGAAGACGGTACAATTTCAGCAACAGCAAAATCCGAACATGTCGTCGTGAAAAAAGAATCATTCCGTCCAGTTTCCTTAAAGAAAATCGCTCCAGAGTGGGATGCTTTATATACAGAAATTAAGCGGTGCAAAGACTAATGGCATTTGGAATTAGACGAGCTGAACTACAGGCATGGAAAAAAGCAGTCAGCGAAGGAGAAATGGCGTTTTTAACCCATTACTGGCTCGATGAACGCTTTCCGGGATGCAAAACAGTAACAAAGGCAGGCTGTGCAGATATGGACAAACTTGTTGAATGGGGAAAACAATATGGTTTGAAGCCGGAATGGATTGATATGCGCAAAGACTACCCTCATTTTGACCTGTTCGGTAAGCATGAACGGGACATTTTACTAAAAGAAGGACTGTTCGAACAGTTAGAACGGTTTGATCTAATCAAAAAAGCGTGAGGCATTGAGCCTTCACGCTTTTTTTCTATTGAATTATGATTCAATCCGACAATAACTATCACCCAATTCAGAACATTAGTATGCTAAACTTATAGAAAAGAAATAATTGGAAGGTGATAAACTGATGACCTATACTCCCGTGCTTCAATCAAAATTAATACCTCCAATTCCAACCTCAACATACATGCGAAGATCTTCCTTCATAAAAAAAATGAAAACGTCCGAACGAGTAAAATTGACATTATTACATAGTGGAGCAGGATTTGGAAAAAGTTCAGGCTTATCTTCTTACTTCAAAGATACCCGGTCCATTCATTCATGGTATAGCGTTACCGAAGAGGATGATGATATACTACCTTTTATTACTTATCTGATTCACAGTATTCAGCGTACAATTCCGAATTTCGGTCATTCGTTCGACGATTGGGAAAGCCCTTCGATGTACCCGAAAGAGGAGGACATTAATAGATGGCTTACTTTATTTATAAATGAAATTTGTGAAATTGGTGAACCGTTTTCGATTGTCATCGACGACTTTCATCATGTAGATCATGTCTTCCACATCACTTATATGATGGAAAAAATCATTGAATTCCTTCCACCCCATATTCACCTAATCATCGCAACTCGGACCCGTCCCAAATGGTCAAGTCTTATCAAGTTAAAAATGACTGCGCAACTATGTGAAATCACGGAGAATGATTTCGTTTTTTCCGATGAAGAAATTGCGGTATTCTACGAGGATTATTATAACAAAGTGTTAACGGAAGAAGAAACGGAAAACATCGTCCAATTAACTGAGGGATGGGCGATAGCGGTCAATCTCGTGGCGGTGCATATGATAGAGTCTGAAATCCCTTCCATAACAGCGATGAAGCTTGCATTGCATGATTTATTTTCTTATTTATCGGAAGAAGTATTTAAAAATATGGCATTAGAACATAGAGAATGGCTTTTGGCGTTTTCCATTTTTCCTGTTTTTTCCGAGCTTCTAGTAAAAGAATTTTACGGAGCAGAGGCGGCTTCAGTACTTCAAGAACTTGCCGGGCAACATGTCTTTATACAATCTTTAGGAGAAGATGGCACATATCGTTACCATGCTTTATTTCAACAATTTCTTGAAGCAAAATGGGAGCCGCTGGATTCCAATCGTTTTATATTCTTACAAAAAAAAGCAGCGGACTATTACAGTTCAGAAAATAATCCTGTCCAGGCTATTCACCATGCCATTAAAAGCAGAGATGATTTATTTATTGCTCAAAAATTAGCAGACACAGGTATCGCATTAGTGAAACTAGGTCAGTTCGACTGGCTTCTTGATACGATTAAAGAACTTCCGAAAACATTGCGAGATTCTTATTATACTCTTCATTATTATGAAGGAGAAGCCCATCGATATCGCGCGTTCTATGAAAAGGCAAGACAGGCTTACGAGGCTTGTCTGCAACTAGCTAAAGTAAATGATGACGCTCATTACCAAAGTCGGGCAAATGCCGGAATTGCTCATATTTATTTGGACACAATCCAGCCCGGACTGGCAGAGCCTTATTTACGCGAGGCTATTTCTTTCGGCCAAAGAAGTGTAAAGACAAATTTTAACGATATGGAAAGGTTAAAACGGCAATTCGCGGAGAATCTTGTAAATCTAGGGAAAGCTGTAGATGCTGCAATTTGGGTGGAAAATGAAGAAATAGATGAAAAAGTTCTTCGTGAAGGAAATCTGGACGCAAGGATTTTACTGCGAACCGGAAAGTTAAGGGAAGCCGAAGCGATTCTTACAGACCGAATTACAGACGATTCGTTCTTGCCAGATTCACATAGAGAAACAGACGTACTTTTATCCCTAATTTATTCTTTGATGGGTCAAGCTAAGTTGGCCATGGATAGTGCGTCAAAAGGCATTGAGGTTGGAGAAAGGGGGAAATCTGGTTTTGTTGAAGCTGTTGGTCGAATCCGGATGGGGCATGCAACCACAATCCATGATTCCTCTGAATTGCACATACCTGAGCACCATTATATGCAAGCTATACATGGAATGGATGAGCTCCGAGTATCAAGAGGGAAAGCGGAACCATATTTAGGACTATCTTTAATAAAAGCTCGGCAAGGCTTATTTGCGGAAGCGATTCGTTTTGGAGATGCAGGCCTGCGCGAGACTGAAAAAGTTTACGACAGTTGGCTTTCAAGCCTTATTCGAATTGGACTTTCTATTGTTCATTATTACGCCGGCAATTATAAGGAGTCGCTGGAGCATTCAATCATCGCGAATCGCCTTTTTAAGGAATGTGGAGACACTTACGGCGAGATGGTTACATCGTTTTGGCTCATGTGTATATATGATAAAACGGAAGATGATGACCGATTTTCAGAGCAAGCAAAATCATTTTCCGAGCTTTGCATAAACTCTAACTATCTCTTTTTCTTGATGAGCGAAACACTCTTTTCGCCTTTTGATAGGCAATCGATTTATCCTCTCTTTATTAAGGCCGGAAGTGAATGCAGCAATCATGATGAAATTCAACAAATCCTTCGCCACTTGAATTTAACAGACGTTTCAAATCACCCGGGATACAAAATCGAAGTTTGGTTATTGGGTCCGTTTAATCTTCATCTAGGAATCGAGGAAGTAAACGACCGTAATTGGCAAAGAGATAAGGCCAAAGAACTTTTTGTTTACTTACTTTTGAATCGGGAAAGATTTGTCACGAAAGAAGAAATCATGCGTGAACTTTGGGATACATCTGATGAAAAAAGTGCAGATAGAGACTTCAAAGTGGCGTTGAATGCATTGTTGAAAGTGTTGGAGCCGCATCGTAGCGCAAGGGGAAATCCCTATTTTATCGTTCGTAAACAGACGATGTATCGATTGAATCCAGATGCGGAAATCAGAACGGACTTGGATAAATTTCGAAAATACGCAGAAATCGGCGTATCGGAACGTTTTCCTTTAATTGCTATTGAACAACTATTAAAAGCGGCCGCGCTCTATAAAGGTCCGTTATTCGAAGAGAAGCTAACGATTGGTTGGATTTCTGATGAACGTGAACAGGCGGAACAGCGCTATATCAATGTGATTGAGCGAATCGCACAAACATATACACGGCTCCGTGATTTCGGTAAAACTGTATACTGGGCAGAAAAACTGCTGCGTATTGATGAAACATGGGAAGAAGCATACAGACTCCTCATGTTTGCCCATTACCAGCTCCAAAATAGATCACAATCCATTAAGTGGTATAAAAAATGTAGGGTGGTTCTGAAGGATGAACTGGATATCGAGCCGATGGAGACGACAGAACAGATGTACAGGATGATTATGAATGAATTGTAGGGGGACGTCCTTTAAGTGGGCGATCCCTTTTTTTTGTCTTATACTTGTTGACTTTGACCAGGTGCTTCCGCTTTTGTTCCTGTAACTGGTTTGTAACTGCCATTTTGTAGAGTAATAGTTAGTTAGAAAGCGTTTACAAACGATAAGAGAAAGGGGTTTATTCATGAAAAGGAGAACTTGGTTGGTTTCATTACTTGCCCTTATGTTGGTTTTTAGTTCGGCTTGTAGCAAGGACGGCGGTAGTTCAACGGGTACAACGGACACACCGGATGACGAAGGCGATAAAAAAGTAGAGGAAGTTGGAACCATCAAAGTAGGAGTGCTTGCCTCGTTAACGGGTGCACTAGAGTCATATGGGAAGCAGACACAGCGTGGCTTTGAACTTGGGTTAGAGTACGCGACGGATGGCACGATGGAAGTAGCAGGTAAGAAAATTGAAGTTGTTTTTGAAGATACGGAAACGAAACCTGAAGTTGCTGTACAAAAGGCAACTAAATTGCTAGAGGATGATGAAGTGGACTTCCTTGTTGGATCTTCGAGTTCAGGAGATACACTCGCTGTTTTACCTCTTGCAGAAGAATACGAAAAAATCATGATTGTCGAACCTGCTGTTGCAGATAGTATTACAGGTTCTGAATTCAATCCGTTCATTTTTAGAACGGCTCGTAACTCTTCTCAAGATGCTGTAGCTGGTGCTGCCGCCATTGCAAAACCAGGCGTCAAAATTGCAACATTCGCTCCAGATTATTCATTCGGCTGGGACGGAGTAGCCGCTTTCAAAAAGGCTGCTGAAGACCTAGGAGCTGAAGTGATTATTGAAGAATTTGCAGATCCCGCAGCAACAGATTTCACATCCAATTTGCAAAAAATTGTTGGAGCAAAACCGGATTACATGTTTGTCGTCTGGGCAGGCGCAAACTCCCCGTGGAATCAGATTTCCGATTTGAAGATGCAGGAAAAAGGCATCAAGATTTCAACAGGTGCACCTGACATTGCCGCACTTTCGATTATGGAACCGCTTGTAGGCATGGAGGGTTTCACAGTTTACTATCACACGCTTCCGAATAATGAAGTGAACGACTGGCTAGTCAAAGAACATAAAGAACGGTTCAACGGTGAAGTTCCTGACTTATTTACGCCTGGAGGGATGTCAGCGGCCATTGCAATCGTTGAAGCATTGAAAAAATCCAGTGGAGACGCTGATGGTGAAAAGTTGATTGGACTGATGGAAGGTATGTCATTCGAAACGCCAAAAGGAACAATGACATTTAGAGAAGAAGACCATCAAGCATTGCAAACACTCTATTCCATAAAACTTGAAAAGCAAGAGGGAATTGATTATCCAGTACCTGTTCTAATCCGAGAACTTTCTCCGGATGAAACCGAGCCACCAATTATGAACGATAAATAAAATAAACGGGACAGTCCAGTTAAACGGATCTGTCCCTCTCCACCAGATGAACGAGTTTCATCTGGTGGAGAGGGACAGATGAAAGGGGGCTAAATGTATGGAGCCGATTCTAAGAACGGAAAATTTGACGATTCGTTTCGGTGGTCATATAGCTATAGACCATGTGAATTTTGAAATGCCTGCAAATCATTTCAAGTCAATTATTGGTCCAAATGGTGCAGGGAAAACGACGTTTTTCAATTTGATTAGCGGGGAATTGAAAGCGACCGAAGGAGAGGTTTATTACAAAGGCGAACCTCTGTCTAAATCATCCGCGGTTTCAAGAACACGGAAAGGGCTCGGCCGTTCTTTCCAAATTACAAACGTTTTTCCAAACTTGACGGTTTTGGAAAATGTTCGCCTCGCGGTTCAATCGAAGGAGAAAATAAGGTATCAGTTGTTGCGCCACTTCACCAGTTATCCGCAATTAACTGAAAAAGCATACGAGCTGTTACATCTTGTCCTCTTAACTGGAAAAGAATATGCGATTGCGAGCCAACTGTCCCACGGCGAAAAGCGTAAGTTGGAGATAGCCATGCTACTCGCACTAGACACTGAAGTGCTTCTTCTTGATGAACCGACCGCCGGTATGTCTTTGGAAGAAGTACCTGCAATTTTGGATGTTATCCGTCAAATAAAAGGCACCGGTCAGAAAACGATTTTACTAATCGAACATAAAATGGATATGATTCTCGATCTTTCCGATTCCATTATGGTGCTATTTAACGGCAAGCTATTGGCAGATGGGAGTCCGCAGGAAATTATGGATAACGAACAGGTCCAAAATGCTTACTTGGGAGGGCTTTACGATGAACCCCTTACTGAAGGTTGAAGAGATTCACACGTACATCGGACAATACCACATCCTTCAAGGTATTTCGTTTGAAGCTCCGGTGGGGGAAGTCAGTGTATTGCTCGGCCGAAACGGTGCTGGTAAAACGACTACGTTAAAAACAATAATGGGACTAACGCAAGCTTCAAAGGGCTCAGTCACATTTAATGGAAAAAACATAACAAAAAAAGCGACGTTTGAAATTGCAAATCTAGGTATTGGTTACGTTCCAGAGGACCAAGGCATTTTCGGAGATTTGACAGTAGAGGAAAACATCAAAGTTGCGATGAAAAAGGAAGATGATGCAGCTTTAGAAAGGCAGGAATATGTTCTGAAGCTTTTCCCTGATTTAAAAACCTTTTGGAAAAAGGATGGAGGGCATTTATCCGGTGGTCAAAAACAAATGCTCGCGATGGCAAGAGCTTTCGTTAATGACAGCAAGTTGCTACTAATAGATGAACCTTCCAAAGGGTTGGCACCGATTGTTATTGAAAAAGTGATGGAAGCCATTACAGAAATGAAAAAAAGTACGACGATTATCCTTGTCGAGCAAAATTTCATGATGGCGAGTCGCATCGGAGATACATACACACTCATAGACGACGGAAAAACAGTCCATTCCGGTCTGATGAAAGAGCTCGTCCATAACGAAGAAGTAAAAAGGAAATATTTAGGAATAGGATAAGGGGGCTATGCGGTGGAATTGCTAATTAACTTGACGGTCAATGGCTTGGCAACGGGCATGCTTATCTTTCTTCTAGCCTCCGGACTAACATTGATTTTCGGATTAATGAGCGTCCTCAATTTTGCACATGGTGGCTTGTTTGCGTGGGGAGCGTTTTCCAGTGTCTGGTTTTATGGAATTACCGGAAGTTTTTTCATTGGTATTTTAGGTGCAATTGCTACGGGAATCGTTCTTGGTTTTATTACTGAAAAGATTATCATTACACCCGTTTATGGCAACCATGTCCAGCAAATACTCATTACTCTGGGCTTCATGCTTGTTCTTACTGAAATGTTGAAAGTTGTCTTTGGACCGAACCAGATTGCCGCAAAGGTACCTCCTTATTTGGCAGGTAGTTGGGAATTCGGAGATATCCTTCTAATTAAATACCGTATATTCATAATCCTAGTTGGTTTCCTTATCTTTGGTGCATTTCAATTCATATTGAAGAAAACAAAAATCGGACTTATCGTACGTGCAGGCGTTCTCAATAAAGACATGGTGCAAGCACTCGGCATTAACATTAAACGTGTATTCCTCTTCGTCTTTATGACTGGTGCGGCACTTGCTGCACTCGGCGGTGCGCTGATGGCTCCTTATTCAGGTGTTATCTATGCGGAAATGGGGATGGAATTCGCAATTTTGGCGTTCATCGTCGTTGTTATCGGTGGTATGGGAAGTTTTCCAGGTTCACTCCTTGCCGCTATTCTTGTCGGACTCGCGGGAAGTTATATGGCGTATTACGTACCGGCTTTATCACTTGCGGTTAATATGATCCTAATGGCGATTGTATTAATATTCCGTCCGCAAGGTCTTTTCACAGCAAAGGGGTGACGGCATGAAGAGAAAATATCAGTGGAACAACCTATTTCTCGTAATCATTGTCTTAGCTCTTGTAGCCTTCCCATTCGTGTCTGAATCGAGAACGTGGACGATTTTGCTGACTCAAATCTTCATCTTCTCAATTCTAGCTATGAGTTATGACATCTTACTCGGGTATACAGGTATCGTTTCGTTTGGTCATGCAATGTTTTTTGGAATGGGTGCATACACGACAGCTGTTATGCTGAAAAATATTGAGCCAACAATGGGCGTATTTATCCTATCGGTTGCTGCAGGTATGATTCTAGCGGGTATCGTTAGTTTTTTTATTGGATTATTGACATTACGCTTGAAAAGTCATTTCTTTGCGATGCTTACATTGGCCGTTTCTGGATTATTTCTAGTCCTAGCGGAAAAGTGGCGAACCGTGACCCATGGCAATGATGGTTTCACGTTTAAAGCGCCCGATTTTTTCAAAGATCGAATGATGTTTTACTTTGTTGTGTTGCTATTTCTAGTTCTCGTTTATATTTTCTTGCGGAGATTTGTCAATTCTCCACTTGGCAGGGTCCTCGTCGCCGTTAGAGAAAACGAACAGCGAACGAAGTCACTCGGATTCAATACGTTACATTATAAAGTAATCGCTTCTGTAGTTGCAGGTGTCGTTGCAAGTCTTGCAGGCTCGTTCTATGCAATATCACTTCGTTTCGTAAATACAAGTGTTCTCACAATGGATATAACGCTTGATGCCCTTCTTATGACGATTATCGGTGGCGTTGGAACACTTATAGGGCCAATTCTTGGAGCAGGAATTATCGAATTGACACAACACTATTTATCGGGACTTGCAAAAGACTATCCGATTTTCGAAAGATGGATTATTTTCTTCGGAATCGTCTATATAATTGCGGTCATCTTTTTCCCGAGAGGTGTTGTCGGTACGATACGCGAAAAACTATGGAAGCGTAATACACGCAAGTCACAAACTACAATAAACGCAGGCAAAAAGGAGGTCTTGTGATGGTCGTTGGAATCGTCAGTATAGGTGTGTATATTCCTGAAACTAAAATGACTGCCGAAGAAATCTCAGACCAATCTGGATTGCCCGTCGATATAGTCAAAAAGAAAATGGGAATCACGCAAAAGTCGATCCCAGGAGCGAATGATCATACAGTCGCGATGGGAATTTGGGCTGCACAAGAAGCATTAAGGAAAGGTAATATTGATCCAAAACACATCGATTTGATCATTTATATCGGGGAAGAGCATAAAGAATACCCACTATGGACCGCAGCAATTAAAATTCAAGAGGAGATTGGCGCTTATC
The DNA here is from genome assembly GCF_057669665.1 of Sporosarcina sp. Y1004. NCBI lineage: Bacteria > Bacillati > Bacillota > Bacilli > Caryophanales > Caryophanaceae > Sporosarcina > Sporosarcina sp. Y1004. Next base: position 12,941 of record NZ_JBYHFQ010000041.1, read on the forward strand.
ATGCATGGGGTTTCGATGTAGCACAACGTTGCGGAACAACCATTACAGCTATGAAAATCGCGAAAAGTATGATGGAAGCCGATCCCTCCATCGAGATGGTCCTTTTAGCTGGTGGATATCGAAATAGTGATTTTATCGATTATTCGAATAGACGCACACGTTTCATGTTTAACCTTGGTGCTGGGGGTGCTGCAATGATATTAAAAAGGAACCATCTTGAAAACGTTATTTTGGAATCGGACATTATGACAGATGGTTCCTTTTCGGAAGATGTTGTTGTACCGATTGGAGGAACAAAAACGCCTTTGACGCCCGAAGACTTACAAAACGGTCTCTATCGTCTTGATGTACTCGATCCGGTTGGAATGAAAGCACGTCTCGAAAAAAAGTCGATGCAAAACTTCCTGAAAGTGATTCGTACTTCACTTGAAAAGAGTGGCTATTCGGAAGACCAAATCGGCTACTTAGCTATATTGCATATGAAAAAATCCGCTCATGACTTCATTATAAAAGAACTAGGTATACATGAAGATGACTCAATCTATTTACACGAATATGGCCATATTGGGCAAATAGACCAAATCCTATCACTCGAACTAGCTGAACAAGAAGGCAAATTGACAGATGGGGATATTGCTGTTCTTGTTAGTGCAGGAATCGGATACGCTTGGGGAGCAGTCACTGTAAAATGGGGAAAACAGTAAAGGGGTGAAGTGCATGGAACTCCAAAAGGTTACACTTCTAAATAATGAACAAATTGCTTTTCGGGAAAGACCTGGCGGTGAAAAGATAGTCATTCTTGTGCATGGAAATATGACTTCGTCAAAGCATTGGGATATTCTCATGGATGTGTTAGACGAGAAGTACAAAGTCTATGCACTGGACCTTCGTGGATTCGGTGAATCTTCTTATACCAACCGAGTTACAAGTATTAAAGATTTTTCAGATGACTTGAAAGGCTTTGTCGATGCGCTTGAATTGAAAGACTTCTCATTGGTTGGCTGGTCGACGGGTGGAGCAGTCTGTATGCAATTTGAAGCGGACTATCCCGGATATTGCGATAAACTCGTCCTGCTTGCCTCCGCCTCTACCCGGGGTTACCCATTTTTCGGGACAAAGAGAGACGGCAGTCCAGACTTAAGGCGGCGTTTAGTGACCATAGAAGAAGTCGCACAAGACGTAGGTAAAACAGTAGCAATTCAACACTTATATGACACCAACAACCGTGAAGGCTTGAAAGCGGTTTGGAACGCATTAATTTATACACATAACAAACCAGACGAAGAAAAATATGAACAGTATGTCGATGATATGCTAACACAACAAAACCTGGCAGATGTCTATCATGCATTGAACACATTTAATATTAGCGGTCATCATAACGGTTTACATGAGGGAACAAATCAAGCAAAAGACCTAACAATTCCAGTACTCATTTTAAGAGGAAATCGAGACTTTGTTGTGACGGAACAGATGACTCGTGAGATTGAAGAGGACCTTGGGGATAACGCGACGTATATCCAGTTGGACAACGTGGGCCATTCGCCGCTAATTGATGATTTGGAGAACCTGAAGGAAACGATTGAAAAATTTTTGGAGTGGGAGATGACTACATGAGATTAGATGGAAAAACAGCTATCATTACAGGTGGAGCAAACGGGATCGGGCTAGCAGCATGTGAACGTTTTGCGCAAGAAGGAGCACACGTTATAATGGCGGATTTTGATGAGACAATTGGAGTAGAACGTGAAGCGGAATTTACAGTAAAAGGTCTAGACGTGACCTTTCTACCAGTCGACGTCGTAAATCGCACGAGTGTGACACAATTGGTAGAAAATACGCTAGAACGCTTTGGTCAGATTGATATATTGGTCAATAACGCCGGCATTACACGAGACGCGACACTTGTCAAAATGGAGCTGGAAGATTTCCAACGTGTACTTGACGTTAACTTGACAGGTGTTTTTAATTGCACACAAGCTGTTATCCCGCATATGATCACAAATCAATCAGGAAAAATCATTAATACATCTTCGGTGAGTGGTATCTATGGTAACTTCGGGCAAACAAATTATGCCGCTACAAAGGCGGCAATTGTTGGAATGACCAAAACTTGGGCCAAGGAGTTCGGGAGAAAAGGCATTAATGTCAACGCCGTTGCCCCCGGTTTCACTGCGACTGCAATGGTCAGTAAGATGCCGGAAAAGGTTCTTGATGAAATGAAGGCCTCCACATCATTGCGTCGACTAGGCAAACCTCGTGATATTGCGAATGCCTATCTATTTCTTGCAAGCGAAGAATCCGATTATATACACGGTCATATCTTGCATGTCGACGGCGGTATTATGATGTAAAAAATGAAGGGGGCGGAGACGTATGTTCACAAACCGTGGATGGATCATGAAAAGAGCCGCTCTTTCTCCTAATCGGACTGCACTAGTAGACGTCCATACTGGAGATAGCTGGACGTACGCAATGCTTCAACAGCGAATAGTTCATTGGGCATCTTATTTCAAAAGACAAGGATATAAAAAAGGGGAACGTATCGCAATTATTGCGCCGAATAGCTCAGAGTTGTTCGCCATTCTATTTGCATGTGAAATGACAGGTTTACTGTATGTCCCACTAAATTGGCGGCTTAGTCGTTTTGAACTCGTCACTCTGCTTACTGATTGCTCCCCCTCAATACTTCTGTACCATGAGCAGTTTAAAACGGTAATTGATGAAATGCGTTTTCCTAATTCAGTGCCACTAATTTCGATTAACACTGTAGACTATCAAGATTTCAAGGTAGAACAACTGATAGGTGAAGACCCATGGATGATGATCTATACAGGAGGGACAACAGGGGTTTCAAAAGGAGTCGTCCTTTCAGCTGACGCTGTCAATTGGAATGCGCTGAACACTATTGTCAGCTGGGGATTAACAGAAGAGGATATAACGATAAATTATATGCCACTTTTTCACACCGGAGGCATGAATGCACTTAGCATACCTATTCTCATGGCTGGCGGCACGGTAATTGTCGGTAACTCATTCGATGCAGAGGAAGCCTTGAGCGCAACTGATACATACGCTGCAACAATTTCACTTTTCGTGCCGACGATGTATCAGTCTATGATTCTCACACACTATTTCCGACAGTCTTCTTTTCCTACTATGAAAGTGTTTTTATCTGGCGGTGCTCCTTGCCCACAGACGATTTATCATGCATTTCATGAGAAAGGATTAAAATTCAAAGAAGGGTACGGACTTACGGAAGCAGGCCCAAATAATTTTTACATCCGAAGCGAAGAAGCTTGTCTGAAAATAGGATCTGTTGGTAAGAGCATGCTATTCAATTCCACAAAAGTATTGAATGAAGAGATGAAACCTTGTGGTATAGATGAAGTCGGGGAATTATTTATAAAAGGACCCCATGTTTTCAGTTATTATTGGCGGAATCCAACAGCAACGGCTGAAACGTTAGTTGAGGGATGGCTGCGTACGGGTGACCTTGCCAAATGCGACAGTGATGGCTACACCTATATTGTCGGAAGAAAAAAAGATACTATTATTACAGGTGGAGAAAACGTTTATCCACAGGAAGTTGAACAAAGCCTCGTGCTGTTTGATGGGGTCAAAGAGGTGGCTGTCGTCGGGGTAAAGGATGACATATGGGGTGAAATCATCGTTGCATTTATCATCATGGCAGACGGATACCCTTTCGATTGTGACGACATTACCATGCACTGTAAAAAGTTTCTTGGATCATATAAAATCCCCAAAAAAGTAATTGAGCTAAAAGAATTGCCTAAAACACACGTCGGAAAAATTAATAAAAAAATACTACAAGAGATGGTTGAAAAATAATAAAAGCGTGAGGCATTATGCCTTCACGCTTTTTCGTACAAATAAATAAGTTCATGCAGTTTAGGATCCACTTTGACATGCAAGTCATGTTCAGTGAAATACCATTTGTCACGGCTTTCAATATAGTAGTGTACACTGTCGTGCTCCGTTTCAACTGCCACTTCGTCAGGTTGTTCTTTTGTCACGCCGAGGGAAAATCCCGGTTGTAGTGAACTGGATCCTCCATATCTTGCAAAAAAGCGGATGGCATCACCAGGTTCAACCTCCATCTCTTCTTTAAACCATAATAGCGCTTCGTTCGACAAAATAATCTTCATTGGAAACACCAACCTTTTCCGTTACTGCTTTCATTGTATTATAACCACTTCACTTTTGGCTCGGTTCCAGCCTTGATACGACCAATATTCGCTCGATGTCTATAGAAGATGAAGGCACCGAATAGACCAATCATTACCATCAGATAAATATCACCTGTTCGGAAGTAGTAAAAAATGCTGTATAAAAAGCCTACCACAGATATAATCATTGACGATAAGGACACCATTTTCGTTACTTTCAAAGCGATGAAAAACGTTACGAGAACAAGGATAAAAACGGGCCATTCGTAAGCAAGCAGCACACCGCCGGATGTCGCGACAGCCTTGCCACCTTTGAAATGAGCGAAAACGGGATACATATGCCCTACAACCGCAAGTATTCCCGGAATAAGGGGATGGACTGTAATGCTGTCGAAAACAGGGAGTAGTGGTAACAGTGCAGCTACCGTCCCTTTTAAAATATCGAGAATTGTTACGGTAAGTCCCGCTGTTTTACCGAGTACACGGAAGGTATTCGTGCCACCTAAATTCCCGCTGCCTAGTTGCCGAATGTCCGTTTTGTAAAAAAGTTTCCCGACCCAGAGTGCTGAAGGGATTGAGCCGATTAAATAAGCAATTACTAAAAGTATGATAAGTTCCATTGTGTACTCCTTTTTTAATTTGTCTATGTATAGACCTAGTTTAGCAGAAGCGTGAAGTTGCGACAATGGGCTTCATGTGGAGAGTAGAGAATTGGCAAGCCAAGTTAAGAGGTCCAGTCAGATTTCGAATTTCCGGGTCTCGTACAGCCGATTTCCGTAACTAACAATTTCCTGTCTTCATTGCAATAAAATGCTTTCTTCTATACAATTAATTGAGCAAGCTTCTGAAAACGTTGATTTGACAACCTTTAAAGGAAGCGGTACGATCATATAAAAGAGAACAGTTGTTTGATGGAGGTTGTATTTTGACGAAAAAACAAGAAAACTATACGTATGATGATGATTCAATCCATATACTTGAAGGTCTAGATGCTGTACGAAAACGTCCCGGTATGTACATCGGATCTACCGATTCTCGCGGGCTTCATCACCTTGTCTATGAAATTGTGGATAACGCGGTAGATGAAGCGCTAGCTGGGTTTGGTAATGAGATTGATGTGACACTTCATACAGATGGCAGTGTCAGTGTACGCGACTACGGGCGTGGTATGCCAACGGGGATACACTCTTCTGGAAAACCAACGACGGAAGTTATTTTGACAGTTCTTCATGCAGGAGGAAAGTTTGGTCAAGGCGGTTACAAAACGAGTGGCGGACTTCATGGAGTTGGTGCATCTGTTGTAAACGCTCTATCTGAGAAATTGGAAGTGACCATTTTTCGTGACGGAAAGAAATTTCTTCAACGCTTTGAAAATGGCGGAAAACCGTCTACAACGCTTGAACAAATCGGAACAACACGTGAAAAAGGGACACTTATCCATTTTAAACCAGATGCGACCATATTCTCAACTTTAAAATATCATTATGAAACCATTAGTGAGCGCTTACGCGAGTCCGCGTTTCTGTTAAAGGGCTTGAAAATTGAGATAAAGGAAGAAGGTACGGACAAACACGATATCTTCCAATATGAAACCGGAATTGAGGCTTTTATCACTTATTTAAACGAAGAGAAAGATGTTCTACATGAGGTCGCTTATTTGGAAGGTGAGTCAGATGGAATAGAAGTCGAGTTTGCATTCCAATTCAGTGACGGTTATTCGGAAACAATCCTTTCATTTGTCAACAACGTCCGTACCAAAGACGGTGGAACACATGAAACAGGGGCAAAGACAGGAATGACTCGAGTATTTAATGAATATGCGAGAAAAACCGGATTGTTGAAAGAGAAAGATAAAAACCTTGAAGGCTCGGATATTCGTGAAGGAATAGCCGCTATTGTGTCGGTACGTATCCCGGAAGAGATTTTACAATTCGAAGGGCAGACGAAAGGCAAGCTAGGTACGAGTGAAGCACGTGGTATCACGGATTCAATTGTATCTCAGAAGCTCCTTTATTTTCTTGAAGAAAATGCTGATTTAAGTGCATCCCTTGTTCGTAAAGCAATCCGTGCGCACCAGGCACGTGAGGCGGCAAGAAAAGCACGGGAAGATGCGCGTTCAGGTAAGAAAAGAAAAAGATCGGAAACACTTCTATCAGGTAAACTGACACCTGCACAATCCAGAAACGCTGCGAAGAATGAATTATATCTTGTCGAAGGGGACTCGGCCGGCGGTTCAGCAAAACAAGGACGAGACCGAGTTTTTCAGGCTATTCTTCCACTACGTGGTAAAGTGCTCAACACTGAAAAAGCGAAACTGGAAGATATTATGAAAAACGAAGAAATCAATCTGATCATTCATGCAATTGGAGGCGGCGTAGGTTCTGACTTCGAAGTCAAAGACATCGCTTACGATAAAGTTATCATCATGACAGATGCAGATACAGATGGGGCTCATATTCAGGTACTGTTACTGACATTCTTCTACCGTTACATGAAACCGCTGATTGAAGCTGGAAAAGTATACATCGCTTTGCCACCACTTTACAAAGTATTTAAAGGGACAGGGAAGAGCGAAAAATTTGCATACGCATGGACGGAAGGCACCGAACTTGAAAAAGCGATAGAAAAAGTAGGCAAAGGGTATATGCTGCAACGATACAAAGGACTTGGGGAAATGAATGCCGATCAGTTATGGGAAACGACTATGGACCCAGGAACACGTACATTGATTCGGGTAACTATTGAAGACAGTGCTATAGTTGAGCGACGTGTGACGACACTTATGGGTGATAAGGTAGAGCCTAGGAGACGCTGGATTGAAGACAATGTCGATTTTGGTATGGAAGAAGACCATAATATTTTGGATAATGAATTTTTACATGTCGAGGGGGATTTTGAATGACACTAACGGAACGTTTCCAAGACCTACCGTTGGAAGAAGTAATCGGTGACCGATTCGGGAGATATAGTAAGTACATCATCCAGGACCGGGCATTGCCGGACGCGCGCGATGGTTTAAAACCTGTTCAGCGGCGTATTTTATATGCAATGTTTCATGAGGGAAATACGTATGAAAAAGCATTCCGTAAATCAGCAAAGACGGTCGGAAATGTCATCGGGAACTATCATCCCCATGGCGACACATCTGTCTATGAAGCGATGGTGCGGATGAGCCAAGATTGGAAATTGCGTCATATGTTGGTTGAAATGCAAGGGAATAACGGTTCAGTAGATGGTGATTCTGCAGCTGCCATGCGGTATACAGAAGCACGTCTTTCTGCTATTTCGGGAGAAATGATGCGAGACCTTGGAAAAGAGACAGTCGATTTCATACCAAACTTCGATGAAACTGAACCTGAACCAACTGTCTTACCAGCAAGATACCCAAACTTACTCGTCAATGGTTCAACAGGCATTTCCGCAGGCTATGCAACGGATATCCCGCCACACGCACTTCACGAATCGCTTGACGCAGTCCTAATGCGTCTAGACAATCCGGACGTTACGGTTGATGAATTAATGACGGTTATAAAAGGACCTGATTTTCCGACTGGCGGTACGATTCAAGGGACGAGCGGTATTAAAACAGCCTATGAAACCGGAAAAGGACGTTTCATCATTCGATCGAAATCGTTCATCGAACCGTTAAAAGGTGGTAAATCGCAAATCGTTGTGACGGAAATTCCATATGACGTCAACAAAGCGAATATGGTCAAGAAAATGGACGAGCTACGTCTGGATCGTAAGCTAGACGGAATCGCGGATGTCAGGGACGAATCGGACCGGACAGGTCTTCGGATTGTTATCGAGTTGAAAAAAGATATCGATGGCAACGCTATTTTACAATACTTACTAAAAAATACAGACTTGCAAGTGACGTACAACTTTAATATGATAGCTATCTCTGGGCGCAGACCAACTTTAATGTCGCTACCAATGCTATTGGACGCCTATATAGGACATCAGAAAGAAGTTATTACACGTAGATCTCGATTTGACATAGGACGCGCACAAGACCGGCTACATATCGTAGAAGGGCTTATGAAAGCTCTATCAATTTTGGATGAAGTGATAATAGCGATACGTGCATCTAAAGATAAACGCGATGCAAAAAACAATATTATTTCGAAATTCGAATTCTCTGAAGTACAAGCTGAAGCAATTGTATCGCTACAGCTTTACAAACTAACGAATACTGATATTACTGAGTTGCAGCAAGAAGATACCGAACTTCGGAAACTTATCGATAAGCTCGATGCAATTTTAAAAAGTGATAAAAAGCTATCTGCTGTCATTAAAAAAGAACTTCTTGAAATCCGGAAAAAGTTTGCTGAACCGCGACGTTCTGTAATTGAGGAAAAAATCGAAGAAATTAAAGTCGATTTAGATATTCTTGTACCAAGTGAAGAAGTGATTGTGTCGGTTTCGAAAGACGGCTATATAAAACGCACGAGCGTTCGTTCTCATAGCGCTTCAAATGGCTCGGGACACGAGATGAAAGAATCTGATTACACGCTATTAGAAGCGCCAATGAACACGCAACATCATCTTTTGCTGTTCACATCAGCTGGGAACTATTTATATCAGCCCGTTTATGAGCTGCCAGATATTAAATGGAAAGATCTTGGGCAACATATCTCAAGTATCATTCCACTTGGGCAGAATGAAACGATTGTTGCGGCAATTGGCCTTGAGAGTTTCGATCAAGAAGCGTTAATTGTAACAGCATCTCAAAATGGGTTAATCAAACAATCAAAACTTGTCGATTTCAAAGTCCAACGCTATTCCCGAACATTTAAAGCGATGGGGATTAAAAAAGATGATGTAATGATTGATGCGAGACTTGTCAAAGGAGACGAGGATGTCATTCTATTCACAGAACAGGCATACGCTCTTCGTTTTCCTCTTACTGAGTTATCCGTAACAGGCATAAGGACTGCCGGCGTGCGTGGCATTAACCTTAAAGAGGCTGATAAGCTTGTTGCAATGGAAATCAATCAAGATGACGGATCTTCTGTTTTAGTTGCAACACAGCGCGGTAGTGTGAAAAGAATGGGCTTGAAAGAGCTTGAAAGTGCTTCAAGGGCACAACGTGGTGTTGTTGTTCTTAAAGAGCTAAAATCAAATCCATACCGGGTTATCGGGGCCTTATTGGTGAAAAATGATGAGATTATTGTTTTGACAACGGAAAAGGGTAGTAAAATTCCTATCGTAGCGGGATCATTGCGACCTGTCGACCGTTATTCAAATGGTAGCAGCATAGTAGATGAGAAAAAAGAGGGTAGCATAACAATTATTTATAAAGACCCTAAAGCTGAAATCGAATAATTTACTGTAAAAGTCATGGGAGTATATACCCATGACTTTTAATTTGTCCTAACGTATACTAATTCGATAAGCGAAATAAAGGTCTGATTTAATATCATTAGGAGAACGGGGATAGTGTATGTGGAGAAATCGTAATATTTGGATTATCTTAACAGGAGAAATGATTGCTGGTTTAGGATTATGGACGGGGATTATCGGTAATCTTGAGTTTATGCAAGAAAAAATTCCTTCTGATTTTGTTAAAGCCTTAATTATGTCGGTTGGTCTACTCGCGGGAATTATTGCAGGGCCACTTGCTGGTAAAGTTATTGACCAGTCGAGAAAAAAAACTGTACTTCTCATATCTGGAGCAGGCCGTTTACTCAGTGTAATCTTTATGCTCATCGCGATTTCAACTGGATCTGTTTGGTGGATGGTTGCATTTATGATTAGTATTCAACTATCTGCTACTTTCTACTTTCCTGCACTGCAGGCGACCATTCCACTTGTTGTTAAAGATGATGATTTACTCTCTATGAATGGCTGGCATATGAACGTTGCAACGATTTCTCGAGTTCTTGGAACCGCTTTAGCTGGGTTAATGCTCGTTTATTGGTCGCTCGCGTCGCTTTACTGGATATCGATGATAGCCTATGGAGGGCTTCTATTATTCACTATGATGCTTCAGATCGATGAAGGGAAGGGAACAGAGGCCGAGGTCAAATCGGTTGGGAACAAAGGTAGTTTCATGGAAGTTTTTCCTGTATTGAAATCATATCCTGCGGTTGGAATGACGCTCATAATGACGCTGATTCCATTGCTTTTTATCGGATCATTTAATTTAATCGTTATTAACATTAGTGAAATACAGGAATCTTCATCTATTAAAGGACTTATTTATACATTTGAAGGGATAGCATTCATGGTCGGAACGGTTGCTGTTAAATACATATCGAACAAATGGCGAACGACGACAATCCTATTTTCCTTCGCATCCTTGGTAGCGGTAGCGGAATTCATGCTTTATTTTACAGAGAGTTTGGTTATTGTATTAAGTGCTTTTGCAGTACTAGGATTCGCTCTAGGTTGTTTTTTCCCAACAGCAATGGTCATTTTCCAAAAACAAATGCCAAAAGAGTACCATGGTCGATTTTTCTCATTCCGTAATATGTTGGAACGGGTTATGTTCCAGGTAGTTTTACTGACAGCGGGCGCGTTCCTAGATATTATTGGATTGCAGTCGATGGTGATTGTTTTCGGAGTTATTAGCTTAAGTTTGACGGGAATATTCTTTATCCAGATGAAAAAAAGAAATATCATATTAGAACAGCCCAAAAAACCGCAAAAAGTATGTAACTAACTTTTTGCGGTTTTTTTCTGTTTTATATAGAGGTTAGTAATACAATGAAGCCGATTTAGATGAAATAACTTTATATATGTCTGAATTCGGATTAGAAACAACCTAAGGTCAAGATGGTCGTAATTCAATTGCTTAAAAAAGTGGAAATAAGGTCATTACAAATTTTAGTTGAAGGATGGCTTTATTGCTAAAAGCTAAAACCGGACACGAGGTTATTAATTTATTGTATTTGAATTAGTGAACAACAGAGCTAATCATTTTATAGGATCAAACACGATTGTAAGTATTACTGGAATTATTAATACACAAATCAATATATCTATATTTTTAGAGGTTTTTCATCATTTACAAGAAACGCTAATATTAATAAATAATACACTATTTTTCGTTTTATCTCACTGTTTCAAGTATACTTACATAATGATACGCAACTTCCGATAATTTATATTATGTAAACTAAAATATTTTTAAATGAAAAGAGGTCTGTTCTTAGCCCTCTTTTTTGTACGAAGACAAATAACTAACTAATTCACGAATGTTCATGGCGAGAATAATTTTGATCAACCTTTTTACTTTGCCTTCATTTCCGGTTGATCAAGCTATCCTCAATTCATATACTGTTATTTCGCAAATGGTTTCTCGTTCAAATTCATCTATGCTATAACATTCTGAACAACAATCGATCCATATTCCAACTGCATCCATTGCCGATATAACATAAAGTCGAAAACGGATTTTTGCTGCTTAAGTGGCGTTTTTTGTACCTTTGCGCTATTTCTTTTGATAAAAGTCATTTAAGAAGCTTTTTTAGAATGCTCGGCCCCCCTTCTGAATCCTAAATAGTCTACACAAAATCACAATTATTAATACAAAAAAGTACATCACTAGGAACAGTGATGTACTAAGAAAAATACTTGATAAACCAATTTATATAGGAGGTTTTTATATATATGAATCGTTTAAGTAGGAACTATTTTCTGAAGATATAATAAGTTGCTAGTTTACCTTCACAGTGGATAGTCCACTCTTTGGGTGTTTACCCTACATAATAAATCTACGCAAAAGCGTTAAGAAGAAACTAATTCAAATTATTTCGAGCAAAATGAAATTCGACTATAAATAAAAAGCTCAAGCTCTTATCCATCTACGGTAAACAAAGAAAGTTCTCAAACATAATACGAAAGATATTTGTTACCTTTCATATTCTTATAAACTTCTTTTGCTTCTTTTTCCGTGTCGAATTCAAACATTTTAATTCTAACTTCTGCGTATAGGGTAATAATCCACATATATACTGCCTCCCAATTATTTAAGCAAGACCATAAGCAAGCTCAAAATTTTTCTTTTAATAATTTGCATTAAAAAAGGTTATGATTCTATCTCACAGACACACCCAACTCTTACACTAGAGAGGATTTGCAACATAAATAAAAGGCTTAGATTGGAATTGATAAATCTTTTGTTTTAATCAGATAGATTGGTTATCCAGCTTGAAAATGGATAACTTTTTTCTTCTCACCACAAAGTAAGCAATTGAAAACAATCTTTTTTTTGTACCTCATTCGCAATTCGCAAATTTCAACGATGCATGTTCATCCCGATATGTCCATAAATGCCTTATAATCGGGACAGGATTTTAGGTTTCATTCATGCTGTGTAAACCTCTGACGTCGTTATAGAACTTATTTAATCACCCCCTTTCAGTTAACAATTGTTACACTTATCCATTACTGTAATTAAGAGTATAACACTATGTTTTCCGAAGATACAGCGTAATCTGAAATTAAGTGATCGTAAAGGTGAAATGTCAATCAAGAAGCTCACTACTCAAATTATTGTTTTTTCACTGCAATAAAATTATCTATTGAAAAACAATAATACCTAACAATATTACATATATTGTGAAATAGAACTCCTTTTATGCATCTCAAGTTATTCCAATATGTCACTAGTGTTTATTTCCAATCGTTATTTTTTCTGCTATCAAACTACAGTGTTGTATATCAAAGATTTTGTTAACTTATAATAGCTTCAGTGCCTTTATTATAATCTGTTTATTCAATTATACATCATCAATTGGAAATTAGGAGGAAAAGTTATATGTGGATTTAAAAAATCATTGATACAGTGAGAGGTTCGTTTGAAGTATTTGTGAAAGGAACTGGTGAACCTATTTGTGTAGCACACTTATATAGTGCCTACAATAATAATTGAAATACGTTTGCCAATCCATTTGCTCCTAACCTAGTGAATACTGATATTCATCAATGCAAGCAATATTATAATTAGTGTTCAAACACATGATTTGAGTAGGTAATATTATAGCTAGTCCCCTACAAGGGATCGGCACCGGGATAAATAAAATCCATGCTTGATTTAATAGCTCAAGCATGGATTTTTAATGTTTTAATGACAAAGACGCTGTACGTAAATGAATGCGAAATTCAAACCATTTTAATAATATAGTGTAGATATTTACGAACTTGAGTGATTCGTTCAGTCAATGAAGCCGCTACAATCATGAGGAATTGCTCACTCTCCTCCGTTTTATATAATTTGCGAACAGTTCTTCTTTCATCGGGCCAAAATCCAACCAACAAATTTGTTTCTTCCATTTCGCGTGCAATATCGTATAAATAGCCATTAGATGGAGACCAGCCAAACAAACTATTCAATTGCTCCTGAACCTCAGCCATATAAAAAAAATTTCGATCTAAGCTAAATCGTAATGTCATAAATCGAACAACATCTTTGACGGATAACAGCTTTGATATAAAAGGTCTAAAGTCTTCGTGTAATGGCTCAACTTCTATTTGCGGTGGCTGGCCATTTTTGGTTAGAAAATAATAGAATCGATCTATAACAATAGATACTTCCCTAAACCTATGCGCATAAATTGTTTTGTATTCTTGAAGACGTTCTTTTCCTTTGTCAGTAATTTGAAAGAACTTTTTACGACCTTCTGTTTGAGATCGAAGAAAGCCGTTTCTCTCTAACGTGTTAGCAGTACGTGCAACGTACTCATATGAAACTGAACGTCCTGGGAAATCCAAGTTAAATTGTTCATAGAGAGCTCTTGAATAATTTTTCCGATTAAAGAGACTCCTTAATAAAAACATAGATAGAGTATCTCCAACGCTAAAACCGACTGCTTGTTGAAACGAAGGTATCTTCATACTGAACACTCCTAATATTTTTAATAATCATACACCTCGCTAGTTCATATATCAAGGTATATATGCGTTGCAATATGTACCACCTTCCCTCTATTCCTTCCATTATGTAAACTGTGTCTTGACACTCACTTGAATAGTTGTTCGGGAATACATAATAATATTAGAGTAAACTAGTTGCGAGCTATATGTTTATATATGCACTAGCGAGGTTCATTGTAAACGGAATATATACATGGTTAGCAATTTTACTAAAACTCACGGAAATTCCGCTAATCAAAATAATAGACTTTAAAACTAATTGGGTATTTGCAATTAAAAGTTATAGGAAAAGTGCTGTTTTACAGTTATAGACTTTGGTTATGGTAAATAAAAATGGGACACGTTCGGGATTCTGTCTGATAAATTAAATTAATAGCCGACTTACTAAAAAACTTGATAAATCAAAACCCACACCCTGCTTTATTTAAGCTGGGTGTGGGTTTTATTGTGCGCCCGGCATGGGCTATAACTTGGTGGTGAAAGTCCACTA
>NZ_JBYHFQ010000042.1:0-25296 GCF_057669665.1 Sporosarcina sp. Y1004
TTCTTTCCGGCTTATCGCGGGAGGCATCCACAAAGCGTCGAAGCGATATTAGCAGGAACTCTAAATCACACTCATCATTAAGGGCTTTTCCAGTGATCTCCCGTATTCATTTGTTAGTCTTTATATTTAAAAAACTCCAAACAATACTAAATTGTTTGGAGTTTATTTTTCAAAAAAGCTATTGCAGTAAATCGTTACGTTTAATATCTGATTGCATTGGATTCTAATCCCGAAAGCACACGACCGTAATTTTCTTTCGTGATTGATGGAGATAGTGACCTGTGTGAATATAGCGTCATGAAATCACGGAAAATCCTTTGCAATGGATGACCTTCATATACATAGCCTGACCCACTGCCAAGTAGCAAGAGATCCAGTGCTTCTTTACACATCTGATTGGCATAGCCGATGTCTGCCAAAGCTCTTACTCTAGCCGGGCGATCCATATACTTTCCGCTTGCTGCCCATGTATCCAAGTCTTCCGCTACACGATAATAGTGCATAGAAGCGCTATCAATTTTCAGTGAAGCGTCCGCAATCAGTGCATGCGTGCTAGCCGCATCACGAAGATTTTCGACACCGATATGAGCAGCTTTCCGATTGGGCAATACTTCTTGGAAAAATTCAAGTGCTTGCTTCACCAGTCCGAGGCCAGGCAATCCAAGCGACAAAATCAAAGCGGGAAAGAGTGCTGTATTGTATAAAGGGCTATTACGAAGATGTGTAGATTCAAAATCTCCGTCCAACGCTTTAACAAACGATGTACATCGATGATCTGGGATAAAAACGTTATTCATTTTAACACTATTGCTGCCTGTCCCTTTCAATCCCATCGTATGCCAGTCATCCATGATTTCCATTTCACTGAATGGCAATGTCATCAATATTTGATCTACAATTGCGCCCTGTTCATCCAAGATTGGCATGCCGAAATATCCCCATGTTGCATGAAGTGACCCCGAGCAAAACATCCAGAATCCTTCTTCAACAAGATATCCGCCTTCTACTTTGTGTGCAATGCACTTCCTAGGTTCGTAAACACCTGCAAAAAGTACATCATCTGCGTTGCTGCCGAAAATCTCTTGATGTGTTTTTTCGGAAAATGATTCCGCTACCATCAGTTCGCGAATCGCGCATAATGCCACTATCCAACCGGTCGAACCACAGCCACGGGAAATTTCAACAATAATATCTGCGTAGGTTTTCATATTTGTTTCATAGCCGCCGTATCTTTCGGGGCGTAGTAATTTGAAAAGACCTGCTTCTTTTAATTCATTCATCGTCGCTTCTGGGATACGACGAATTTCTTCAGTTTCTTTGGCTCTCTCTCGTAATCTTGGAATAAAAGAGCTGGCTTCATCTACTAGTAAACGTTCCTTCTGTGCGACCTTACTCATGTAAACATCTCCTTTAATCTCTTAATAGGTACAACTTTCTATGATTTGACCAAAGTCCGCTGTTTACTAAACAGCGCTGCATTTTCGCCCGCAATCTTGCCGAAAACTGAGCCTGCCATTAAACCGGCTCCTCCAGGATAGTTAAAGTAGAATAGCCCTCCTACCAGTTCCCCTGCTGCATACAGTCCTGGTATGGATTGTGACAATACATTTTGGACTTCTGTTTTCGTACTGATTTTCAATCCACCGAATGTAAAAGTAATCCCGCATGTGACCGCATATGCTTCAAATGGACCTTCATCCAAAGTATTAGCCCAATTGGATTTTGGAACGGCCAATCCTTCCGTACTACGTCCATCCTTTATAGTAGGGTTAAAGGAAATGTCTTTTCTAATCGCTGCATTGTATTGCTTGATTTCATTTAAAAATGCTTCACTATTCACACCATCAAGTTTTTCAGCCAATTCTTCTATTGTATTGGCTTTTACTTTTGTAACTTGCCTGCCTTTGTATTCTTCCCGCAGTAGATGCGCAACCTTTTGATCAAAAACTTGCCATGCAAATTGGCCTGTTTGTTCAAGAATGGTCCGGCCATACTTTGCATATGTGTAGTTGCGGAAGTCAGCGCCCTCATCTAGGAAACGTTTCCCTTCCGCGTTTACTATGATGCCAAAAGGATAACTTAACTTTTGAAATCCTTCCGAGAAATCCGGCAAGTAGCGATCTCCGCCTACAGAATGAGCACCTGACCAATTACCATGCGAAAGCGCACCTATGTTTAAAGCCATCCGAATGCCTTCGCCGGTGTTAAAACGACTTCCCCTTGCATGAGCAAGATCCCATTTCGGTCCTAGGTACTGCGTGCGCATTTCTGGATTTGCGTGGAAACCACCAGACGCCAAAATTACAGATTTCGCACGAACTTCTATTGTTTTACCTTTGTAGTTAACAAGTACGCCGTGTACACCATCGTCATCATGAATGAGTTCAGTCGCCATCGCTTCGAATAAAACTTGGATGTCTAACCTTTTTGCCTCTTCATGTAAAGTCTCTACCAGTCCTGGTCCACCACCAGCCGTTTCAGCAATCATCCCGCCCCAAAACTTGAATTTCCCATCAACTTTAAAGGCTTGACGTCCATAAATCGGAACAAATCTGACTTTATGTGATTGCAACCATTTCATCGTAGCAAAGCTTTCATCTGTAAGAATCGAAGCCAACTCTTGGTCTGTTCGATAATCCGTTAGTCGGCACATATCTTCAAAAAAGTCTGTCTCCGAATAGGTACCGAAATCCGTATTCTCAAAGTCTTCCTGTGTCAAATCAGGCATAATTTCTTTCAGATCTTCCACACTGTTATATGCAAAGCGAACGGAACCATGGGTGAAAGTGGTATTTCCCCCTTTTTCAGCTTCAGGCGCTTTCTCGAGTACAATGACATTTGCACCATTTTCCCGAGCCGCTAGCGCAGCACTCATGGCGGCATTACCTGCCCCCACGACCACTACATCTGTTTCATAAATTATCCTTTCACTCACATCGATTTGCCTCACTTTCAGAAATTAGCTTCACCAATGAACGAATATCCTCAAGCTTCAATTGTTTCTTTATTTAGTTCCTTGTCCATCACAGAATCGCCCCAGTAAGTATTACCAGTCGCATGATCCTCTTCCGTCCACTCGACAGGCTCCCAATCCGGTTCGAAAATTAGATAGGACCCGCTAAACAATTCAACGCGGCAACCGCTGCCCGGATCAATCACATAGATATACATGGCCTGACTAATTCCATGCTTACCTGGACCGATGAACTTGATGCCTTGCTCTGATAAAATATCCGCTGCCCGCAAGATATCTTGGGCATTATCAAGCCAATAAGAGATATGATGAAGTTGGTTCGGTGTTTTTGCATGTGGCCTCGTAGTAACGGCAATATCATGTACAAGTGGCGTTACACTCATCCATCCTGCAACTACTTTTTCTTGATTGTGTTTGACGTATTCACGCAGCTTAAATCCTAATTGACTACCTAAGTAATCAAGTACTTCTCCCACATCCATTGAAGTAGCGATATTCACATGGTCAAATCGTCTTGGTGATACTCCGCGATTCCATGCTTTATAGGTTTGATTTTTCAATACAGAACGTCTTTTTTCATCAGCTTTTGGTTTTTCTACATCATAATAAATTTCAAATGT
Source organism: Sporosarcina sp. Y1004 (assembly GCF_057669665.1). Taxonomy (NCBI): domain Bacteria; kingdom Bacillati; phylum Bacillota; class Bacilli; order Caryophanales; family Caryophanaceae; genus Sporosarcina; species Sporosarcina sp. Y1004. Next base: position 3,595 of record NZ_JBYHFQ010000042.1, read on the forward strand.
ATGCTCGCTTGGCAGTTGAAAACGAATCGCTCGCCCTTGCCCTGTCTCTTCTCCTGCTTCGATCCACTTGACCGGTGTTCCCGCTTTTTCCAACAACTGTGCAAATCCTTCCACGTCTTCAGGACGTTTCGTTCTCCATCCAATATGGTCCACGTACCCTCTATCTCCGGCTGTTAGCGAAAGGGAATGGTGCTCAAACTCTCCCCATGCCCGTAAATAAACTGTGCCATTTTGTTCTTCGGTCACTTCTAGGCCAATGACGTCCCGGAAAAACCACAGTGACTTTTCAAGATCTGGAGTAACAAGTGCGACATGACCTAACTTAGCGATTTCTGGTAGTAACATTTCCTTTTCCCCCTTAGTAATAATGATATTAAATGCTGTTAGAAAAATATTGCTGTATCAAATTGTTGAAGCTTTCATGTTTTTCAATTTGTGTCCAATGCCCACATTTTGCATAGACATGCAGTTGTGCATTCGGCAAATGAGACAGTAAGTAATAGCTAGACTCAACAGAACAAACTCTGTCATCACGACCATGAACGAGTAATATAGGATTCTGTATCCGATTAAGCGCTGTTGTAGGTACGGGTACAGCAGCTGTCGCAAAAATGGAATCATTCGAACGTTGGACTTCAGGTCGCATGGCTGTTTCAAAACGAACATCCGTTAAAGCATCAATTTCTGATGCCATTTCTTCCGCATCGTATACAAACCAACTCATAATTTGACGTAATTTCTTAGGAGACGGATTATCGTAAAATCCTTTGGCACGTGCCAGCTCTGGACTTAGTTTTGTATTTGGCGTTCCTCCAGGACCCATTAAGACAACTTTTTCAAATCGTTCCGGATATTCCAGCAATAATTCCAAGGCAATGGAACATCCCAATGAATTCCCGACAACATGAGCCTTTTGAATACCTAGTTCGTCCAACAGTTCAATGAGTTGGTTGACCCATAAATCCATCCATCCTTGTCTACTTTTCGGAAGTGTTTCAGGGTGGCCGCTATCCCCAAAACCAAGCAAATCCGGAGCAAGGCAATCGTACGTTTCACCACAAGCTTTTAGGGCATATCGCCAATTCGCAAAAGCGGTAACACCTGGTCCGGATCCGTGTAGAAACAGAATCACTTCAGAATTCCCCTCACCTGACCGATTTAAATATGTTTTAAAGTTTTTAGTATTAACTACTTTTTGTGTATTGTTTGTCATTGATAATATTCCTCCTTCTATAAATTCGCTTTTCATGAAAGCCCTTACATACATTTGTATAAAAACGACTTATTTCACAAAACTTAAAACCTGGCTACTACTTAAAGTTTAGAATAGGTAGCATTCAATTCCCAGAGTAAAAACTATTTGAATACCTGTAATTTTCCGATAGTTTATTGCAGTCATCCATAAACTAGTCGTGTTACTCCGCACATTTCAGTTTGTTTAATCTTTTAAAATGGCATTTAAATTCAATTTGAAACTTCAATCGGTTGCTCTATTATTTGTTCGCTCTGACGATTCTTCTCTAATTTCAATGTAAAAAGTGTGATCAGACTGACAAGCATGAAGCCAGCAATCACGAACATGCCTTCTCTTAACTCAACAACACCCAGCAACATCGGTCCTATGAAACCACCAATTGCGGAAAGTGAGCTTACTAAAGCGATGCCTGCAGGTGCTGTGGATTGCGTAAAGAAGAATGTTAAATACGCATAGAAAGAACCGGATATTCCATACAATCCTGCAGAAGTAATTGATAACATTAAGACCATTAATGGTGCAGTCGGTACTAGCGCACAACCAATGAGCCCAAGCATGGCAATTGAGATACATCCATAAAGGTGCTTTTTATAGGAATTTGTTCGGTCTGCATTCCATCCTACAAACAGAATTGCCGGAATGGCGATGAGTGAAGGAATCATGGCCAACCAGCCAATTTGCATGTTCGTCGTTGAAGATGAAGATAAAGATTTAAGAATCGTTGGCATCCAGTAAGCCAAGCCGTTGACAGCGACGAAGCCCGCCATATTAACAAGAGATAACTTCCAAACCTTCGAATCTTTCAACATGGCAAGGTGTGAAGATTTATTAACCATGGAACTCAGTTTTCTTTCTTTTTCTAATTCGCCTTCAAGCCATGTTTTCTCTTCGATTGTTAACCACTTTGCATCTGCAGGTTTATTTGTCATGTAAAACAGAACGACAAATCCTAATAGAACAGCTGGTATCCCTTCTAAAATGAACATCCATCTCCAACCGGCTAAACCACTCCATGAAATCGTATCGATGATCCAAGTTGACAGCGGCGCACCTATCAATGCACTGAGTGGCAATGCAACAAAAAAGACAGCGGTTGCTTTCCCTCTTTCACGTGCTCTGAACCAATACGTTAGGTAGAGAATGATACCCGGTGTAAAACCTGCTTCAGCCACGCCAAGTAAAAAGCGTAATATATATAAATGTGTAGCAGATTGTGCAAATCCAGTTAATACGACGATAATCCCCCAGGTAACCATAATCCGAGAAATCCATAGTTTTGCACCAAACTTTTTTAACATCAAATTACTTGGAACTTCAAACAGGAAATAACCGATAAAGAACAAACCTGATAACAAACCGAATACTTCAGCCGTTAAAGCTAAATCTGCATTCATCTCCAAGGCAGCAAAACCAAGATTGATCCTATCCAAAAAAGCAACCGCATATAAAAGTAAAATAAACGGTAAAATCCTTCTCATCGTTTTCTTAATCGTGCTTTTTTCAATGGCGGTAATTGAGTGTGTTTGATCCATTTCTTTCCCTCCTCTTCAAATTTTATATCGGATTGTGCGCATAAGCCTTTTCATACATATCACCATAGGCCAGCAAAGTTTTTTTAAAAAAACATCAGATTCACATGGAGTTTTCACCTTTCCCTCTACACTTTTCATGGAGAAGTAGATCCGAGTTACATTCAATGGGCGGGAAGCATGCAATTGTGTATCCGCTTTCAAATCTCTCTTTACATCTGATTAAGGACCACTACATGGATTGGAATGGAAAACTTGAAATACCTCCGCCTCCTTCACCTTTTTCTATAAATCCTCAACGCACCTACAGGCACACTTTTCGAGAAATTCAAACTATACTGATACTTTACGAGGTTAGCTACTCTAGTTCTAGAGTGTTAATTGTTAGTTTCCCATCGTAAACTCCGTAACTTTTTCTTAGTTTTTTTCGCAAAAGTGTCTTAAATCCTGAAATCCCATACGATTTTCTTAATTAAATAAAATGACCATAAAACACTAATGTGTTTTATGGTCATTTTCCAAGGTCATATTATTTTGGTATATTGGAAGATCGATTCACTTACCTATAATCCCATTGAATCTACTGCGACGCTCAATATTGATAGAGTTGTGATTCGGATTGTAGACCGCTTGCGCTAGAATTTTCATAAGCGCTATAAATGTGATTTTGAGATGTATGGACTGAGATCATAAATAGAATTTCTATTTCCCATAAGGCTCTAAACCACTTTTTTTGACTTCGATTCGCCAAACCTCATTCTTAGATGACTCCGTCACATACAGATATCCTTCATGGAATACGAGGTTAGTAGTGAATGTTCCTGTATCTTCAGGTAGACGGATTACACCATATTTGAAACCACTCGCATCTAGAACGACAATTTCACCTGCTTGGAAATGCGCTACATACAGGTTGCCCTCAGTATCTACGGCTAAGCCATCCGGTCCTATACCGCCTTCAAACTGACCAAAAACAAACGGTACTTCACGTGCGTCTTTTGCACTCGCAGATGGAGCAGCGATAATCCGATTTTTGGTAAAATCGGAAATATAGACACGTTGTCCGTCAGCTGAAACGGCAATACCATTCGGATAGGCAAGATTGCTCTGAAAAAGCTGCAGTTCTGAATCCTTGCCCGGCGGTAAGTAGAAGACGCGTCCAGTAGGGTTCGTTGCACTCGAATCGCCTGGTTCAGTAAAATAAAGCCCACCCAATTTATCGAAGACTAGATCATTAAGCCCTTTTAAAGGAGCGCCTTCAAACGAATCGGCAATGCTCGTCCGCTCTGATGTCTTAGTATTGAATGCATAGAGTTCTCCAGCATTATCAGTGACAATCAGGCGTCCATCCTTGTGGAACTTTGCCCCGACAGGAATGCTATACGGTTTACCAATTACAGTAACTTTATCCCCTTCAGCCTTCATAATTTCCCCGGTAGGCGGACTGACCATCCACATATCACCGTTCCGATCAAAATTAATGCCTTCCATGAATCCGTGACCCGTAACAACCTTTTCCCATTCGCTTTCGGGCTCTACAATTTCCGATATGGTATGCCTTTCCTGAGGCGGCTGTGGGATTGTATTAGACACTGCCGCTACGACTAACCCTGCTACCAATATGAGAAAAAATAATACTGCTACGATTTTAGTTTTCATTAATAAACCTCCCAGTTTTAATAACCAATAGTACAAGCTTTTTATCACTTGAGTCTTGTGAATTTTTAGTAGTAAGGTATACTCGCAAATAATTACTTTACTTCCATAACACATCTGAAACCGATATTCCCGGTGGAACTATCTGGTGTATTCGAAGTACGAGCAGATACCCTGTAACGATTACAATATGAATCATGGCATAAATACGATCCTCCGCGCATTATACATAACGTACCGTTTTTCGAACCTTTTGAATTATTCGTCCCCCGCGTTGATGAATACACTTCCCTGAATAATCAGAATTAAATACCCACACAAGCCCCATACCCCGGGTTGTCATCATGTCACTTGAGACTGTAGCTGCGTTTTTGATATTGTTTTGTTGTACCCTTACTGTACGTTTATGAGTGAGAAGCAAAAGATGATAGGCTGTAATTGAAATAGAATGTAACAGGGGTAGTAAAGAAATAATTAGCATTAATAAATCAGGTCACTTCTTGTGCAACATTTTGTGATTTTAAATCATCTAATTCAGGATCATCAGCAGTTTCCTTAAACTCATCTAATTTCATATTTTTAGTTTCTGGGAATACCCATGCCCAAAATGCTAACATTAGGAAAAGTAAGGCTCCTCCTAAAATAATAGGTTTATATCCGTAGATAGGAAATACCGCTGCAGTAATTAAAGGGGGTATCGCGGACAGTCCACGCCCTATTTGTAACGCCCAAGAAATACCTGTAGCTCGTAGATCAGTTGGGAACATTTCACTAAACAATGATCCGAATACTGATGCTCCGTTAGATCCGAAATACAAGAAGAAGATTGGTACTAAAATCCAAAAAGAATTGATTAAACTTGACCATGTGAAGTATAAAGCGATTCCTCCCAACGCTGCTACTACGCCTAAATAACTGAGAGTGATTCTTCTTCCCCATTTATCCGCTGTATATCCAGCTATAAATGAACCCACTAGACCCGCAAAAGCTGTAAAAAATAGCCACCATCCAGCGGCTCCCATTTCAAACCCTTCGTATTGTACTAAATAAGTTGGTAAGAAATTTGTAATACCGTAATAAGAAAAATACTGTAAAACTGCTGCAATTAAAGCAATAGAGAATGGCTTCCAAAATCTTTTTAATCCATACTTCTTTGTGAATTTCACTTTTTCTCTATTAACCTTTTCTTGTATTTCCTGTTTCCATACTTTCGATTCCTCCACATCTCTCCGAAGATATAAGGCAAACAGAATTGGGAGAGCTGATATGATGAAAGTCCACCGCCATCCTATTAAAGGTAAAATGAATCCTCCCATTGTGGCTCCAAGAAATATCCCTATATATGCTCCACCATATAACATACTGCTCCAAAAGCCTCTTTGTTTTGATGGTACGGTTTCACTTACCAAAGCTTGAGCGGCTCCGTACTCCCCTCCTAAACCAAATCCTGCAATAGCTGTCCAAAAGATTAACCATTCATAGTTAAATGTAAAGCCACGCATAAGAGTAGCAATACAAAAAATTATCAATGTAGCAATTAAAATTTTCTTTCTTCCTATTTTATCGCTGAGATAACCAAATACAACTCCGCCTACAGCTAAAAAACCTAATTGCACCGAAAATACTGAAGCAATTTGTAGAGTTGAAAGTGATAAGGCTGCTGCCATTGGAATCACAAGAAAGCTTAGTAAGAACACTTCATAATAGTCAAAAATCCATCCGATATAAGCTCCGAAAAAAACCTTATACTTTGCTTTATCCATTTTTTCTATTTCTTCTGGAATATGAATTGTTGTCATAACATAACCTCCCTAGCTCTCCATAATAAAAGCTCTTCTAATACAATTTCATCCATCTTAAATTAAATACTTTAACTAACTGCCTCCGTCATCACTACACATTTTGAAAGTTTCCAATCTAAAAACCCCATAAGTATATTCTTTTATTTTTTGAGGTTTCTTACGAATTACCTCCTCACCGTTATCAATTTAATAAAATAACAATATCCTATTAATAACTCGAACATTCGTAACTATAATGCCATCTGTCTGTATCCGCTTTCATGTCTACAAAATAAAATATAAGAACTGATTACTTTCTCTAACCCCCTAATATTGGATAAATCTCCAAAACCACCCCATCCTCTGCATACCTGTATCTTAGAAGATTTTAGATACTCATACTAGAGCAAAGATTACCTGAAAAAAAACAACTTTCCGTATAAATTTTATTGACAAAATCAATGAGAACTCGGCATTAATATGTTTAGTGTACATATTATTGCGAAAGCAAAAACACCTACGGGAACTATACTTTACATAAAGTATAGTTCCCGTAGGTGTTTTATTTAGTTCGATAATCTTGGCAATACTCTGTTCTCTAGATTTCCCTAGAAAAATACTGTGAAATCAGTTGATTAAAACTTTCTTTTCTTTCGATTTGCGCCCAGATAACTTTCCTTATACCACAAGACTCCTACAGTAAAATACCGAGGAGTCCAAATGACAGTTACCCTTATTTGCTAGCGGCAAAGCTTTGCGCGACATCATAAATGAGATCTTCTTGCCCTCCAACCGCTTTCATCCGTCCTAGCTCAACCAAAATATCTCGCTCATCAATACCGAACTTTTGGGCTGCAGCCTGTGTGTGTAGTAAAAAGCTAGAATAGACGCCCGAATACCCCATTATTAAACCTGAACCTGTTACTTCTTGTGGGCGCTGCATATATTTCGCGACTACATCATTTGCCACATCCATTGTTTTGTATAGATCAATGCCTGTTTGGTAGCCTAAGCGCTCTAGGACCGCAACCATTACCTCGGTCTGCGTATTGCCACTTCCAGCACCCAACGCACGCAAACTTCCGTCAATATAAGTCGCTCCAGCTTCAACAGCCGCCAACGTATTGGCCATTGCCATCGATAAATTATTATGGCCATGGAAACCGATTTCACACGATAAAGCATCCTTTAAAGCTTCTATCCGTTCCTTAACCTCGTTTGGTAGCATGTAACCAGCCGAATCCGTCACATACACAATTTCCGCACCGTAGCTTTCAAATAACTTTGCTTGCTCCACTAATTTCTCAATGGGTGCCATATGGGCCATCATTAAAAAGCCCACTGTTTTCAAGCCAAGTTCACGACCTAATCCGATATGCTGCGCAGCAACGTCTGCTTCTGTTACATGCGTCGCAACACGAACCATTTTTGCCCCTACTTTAACGGCATCCTGCAAATCCTCTTTAATGCCGATTCCGGGAATTAACAACACGGAAACTTCTGCCGTTTTACACTCATCTGCCGCCGCTTCAATTAGCTTTAATTCACTTACCTTTGAAAATCCATATTGTAAAGATGATCCTCCCAAGCCATCGCCATGTGTCACTTCAAAATAGCGAACACCGGCCTGATCCAGACCGCGAGCCGTTGCACGTACTTGTTCCTCTGTAAAGGAATGTTGCATCGCATGACTTCCGTCTCGTAGAGTAACATCTAAAATTTCAATTGAGCGATTCGTCATTTTCATTCCTCCCTACACATTTGCTGCTACCATTTTCTTTGCATATTCATTTGCAACCTTCGCTGCGGCTGCCGTCATAATGTCCAAATTCCCAGAGTAAGGAGGGAAGAAATCACCAGCACCTTCAACTTCTAGAAATACAGAAACTTTTTTACCGTCAAATTGTGGTATGCCTCTTAAACGATAGCCAGGCACATATTCCTGTACCTCTTTTACGATTTGCTCAATTGACTGTTTAATTTCTTGTTCCTTACCTTCTTCTTCAACAAGTACAAGTACAGTATCACGCATAATCACCGGCGGCTCGGCTGGATTTAAAATGATAATCGCCTTCCCTTTTTTGGCTCCCCCAACTTGCTCGATTGCTTTTGCAGTTGTGCGTGTAAACTCATCAATATTTGCACGAGTACCAGGACCAGCACTTTTACTAGATACTGTTGCGATAATTTCAGCATATTCGACTTGACTCACACGATTAATGGCATGGACAATCGGAATTGTCGCTTGCCCACCGCATGTGACCATATTTAGATTCGGTTCGTTATGATGCTCACTTAAATTCACGACCGGTACTGTAAAAGGTCCAATGGCAGCTGGCGTTAAATCGATTACCTTTTTTCCTGCTGCAATTAACTTCGCACTATGCCATTCATGTGCTTTGGCAGTAGTCGCGTCAAACACAATATCGACGAGCTCCAACTTTTCCAATAAGCCGTCAATACCATTGTCAATCACTTCATAACCACGGTCACTTGCTCTTTTTAACCCTTCCGAGCTCGGATCAATTCCAACCATTACGCTCATTTCAAGGGCATCACATCGTTCAATTTTATACATTAAATCCGTTCCGATATTTCCCGAACCTATAATGCCCACTTTAAGTCTTGTCATTTTCTATTCTCCACCCTCTGAAAATGAAATCGACACCGATCCTAGCCCTTCAAAATCCACCTTAAAATGATCTCCAGCTTCAAAAGGTACGGCTTTTGTCAATGCTCCCGCTAAAATCACTTCTCCAGCAAGTAAAGAGATGCCATACTCAGCAACTTCATTCGCAAGCCATGCAACTGCAGTTGCTGGATTTCCCATGACCGCTTCTCCCTTTGCCCCGTCTAAATATGAACCGTTTTTATAAGCTTTCATCTCGACTGAAGCTAAATCAATGCCTTCAACAGAAGTCTGCTTTTTACCAATAACAGCACCTGCGGAAGAGCCATTATCCGCAACCGTATCTTCAAATTTAAACTTCCAATCTTCAATGCGGCTATCAATAATTTCAATTGCAGGCACTATATAATCCGTCGCAGCAATGACATCCGCAGCTGTAACATTCGGGCCTTGTAACCCTTCTTTTAAAACGAAAGCAATTTCAAACTCCACTTTTGGTTGTATGAATTGATCGATTGAGACTGTACTTCCGTCCTCATAAATCATATTATCCAGTAGATGCCCATAATCTGGTGTTGTGACATTAAACATGTCTTGCATGACTTTACTCGTCAATCCGATCTTCTTCCCTTTAATCTTCGCACCATTTTCTACCTTTTTGTTAATTTGATAGAGTTGAATTTGATAAGCTTCCTGAACGGAAATCGAATCTTTTGAAGATGTAAATGGTGCAATCGGCTTTCTATCCGTTTCTGCTTGTAACAATGCTTCAGCTGCTTTTTGAATCACCATACTTACATCTCCTTTACGAATTAACTAGCGCATCTTCAACTAAATTACGATATTTTCCATTAAAGAAAATGAGTGGCTCTCCCTCTTCTAGCTTAATATCATTCACTTTACCTATGAATAATGTGTGGTCGCCTTCTACATATTCGGAAACAACCGTACAGCTAACTTGTGCGAGTGCACCCGGCAATACAGGTACACCTGCTAACTGATCAAATACCACTTCGACGCCGTCTTTAATTTGTCCGGCAAATAGCTTGGAGAAGTCTTGTTGATGATCCGCCAAAATATTCACTGCAAACTTTTGACTTTCTTTAATTCTTTCGAGTAAGCGCGCTTTATGGCCGATTGAAATTACCACAAGCTTCGGATCCATCGAGACAGACATAAAAGCATTCGCTGTCATTCCAAAGTTTTCGCCTTGAAGTTCTGTTGTTATTACCGTTACACCCGTAGCGAATTTCCCCATTGCATTTCTAAATAGTCGATCATCCATTGGTATTCCTCCTTTTAATTTACCGTATTAAGCTTTAATTGTCGGGTTATTTTCAGCATTGGCATCCATCTGATCTCCCCAATATGTGAATCCAACGTCCATTTCGTCTAATGTCCATACGATTGGTTCCCAGTCCGGTTCGAAAATCAAGTAACCATTCGTGAAGATTTCTACACGAAGTCCGCTTCCCGGGTCAATTGCATAAATGTACATAGCCTGTGAAATACCATGTTTACCTGGACCTTTGAATTCAATACCATGCTCTGTTAAAATATCTGCCGCACGAAGTAAATCTGACGAGTTATCTAACCAATACGAAACATGGTGAATTTGATTTGGCGTTGGAGATTGCGGGTCATAACTAACAGCAATGTCATGAACCAACGGCGTCACGCTTAACCATGCTCCGACCAAGCTTTTATCAGGTGCTTCTATACATTCACGCATTTTGAATCCTAATTTCTCCTGTAAGAAATCCGCAATGACATCTGCTTTAAGCGATGACAGTAAATTGACATGATCGATTCGTCGAGGTGAAACACCACGTGCCCATGATTTATATGTCTGATTTTTCAACACTGAACGTTTAGATGGCTCTGCCAAAGTCTTCTCCATGTCATAATAGATTTCTAATGTATGCTCGCTCGGCAATTTAAAACGGATTGCACGGCCTTGACCCGCTTCCGTACCTGCTTCGATCCATGTAACTGGTGTTCCTGATTCTTCAAGTAATGTTGCAAACCCTTCTACATCTTCGGGACGCTTAGTCCGCCATGCGATATGATCGAGTCGAGCTTCATCTCCAGCTTGAAGTGACATCGTATGGTGTTCAAAATCTCCCCACGCACGTAAATACACGACGCCATCAACGGTTTCTGTTTCTTCAAGCCCTATAATTTCTTTGAAAAACCAAAGTGACTTCTCTAAATCTGTTGTAATTAAAGCGAAATGACCTAATTTTGCGATTTCTGGTGCGTACATTCTAATTCCTCCCAAGTTTTCGAATATTTTTTATAACGCTTCATTTTTCACTTTTTTTCATTACACAAAATAGGTATTCGGTTCCATTCCACAAATCACTCGTCCATAGGTTTCTATTAAACTTGATGGCGTAATGAAACCGTGTAAATGCATCGTTAAGAAGTCACGGTATATGAGCTGGAATAGATTGTTCTCATAGGCGAAAACAGAACCCGCCCCATCTGCCATTAAATCGATTGCTTCTTTACACAGTTGGTTAACATATCCAAAGTCTGCCTTCATTTTAATGGACTCTTCCATCGTAAGCTTTTGCCCTTTTTTCGAGTATTCGTCCAACATGTCAACTGCACGATATAGATGCATTTCTGCAGAATCGATTTTCAATTGCGCCTGTGCAACTTGCATATGTGTAATCGGTGCTTCACTCATTTTGTTATAAAACGTATTACCGATCCCTGCCTTTTTCACACGTTCCATATGCACATCCATTGCAGCCTGTGCTAGACCAAGGGCAGGTCCTACGATGGAAAGTGTCAAGGACGGTACGAAAGGTGTTTGATATAGCGGTTCATCTTTTAGTTCGTCGATGATATAATGCCCTTTGGTCGCAAGGCGGTCCAGTGACACCCGGTGATCAGGTACAAAGACATTCTTTGCAATCACACTGTTACTACCGGAGCCTTTCAGTCCGACTACATGCCAATCGTCTAAGATTTCAAGCTCGTTGCGTGGCACTACCATAATCGCCATTTCCATGCCGCCATTTCCGTCGTCTATTGGAAAACCGAAATAGCACCAGTCTGCATGTGGACTTCCCGATACGAATGGCCACTGCGCTTCTTCTATTAAATAGCCGCCTTCCACTTTCTTAATGTCACATTTAATAGGTTTGAAATTCCCCGCCAGCACAACATCTCCGCCATGACCAAAGATTTCTTCCAATGCTTCTCTACCAAATGCATACGAAATCATATAATCACGAATATTACTTAAAGAGACAAACCAACCAGCCGATCCATTGCCACGTGAAATTTCAGTTACAACTTCGGTATATGTGCGCATATCCGTTTGATATCCACCAAACATTTCAGGGCGAAGGACCTTTATTAAACCTTCACTTTTTATCACATCGATTATTTCTTTAGGTAGATTACTCGTTTTATCTATTTCCAAGCTACGTTCCCTTAGCATTGGTATTAGTCCTTTTGCGCGTTCCCTTAGCATTGCCTTCGTATCTAGTACAGCTTGTGTCATTTTTATTCCTCCCTTGTAATGATGGTCTGTAATGCAGGAACCAGTAACACGATGCGCTCCAGCTAGCTTAGTTCACGAGGCTAGGTACAGCATTTCTTTCAAAAAAGTCTTTTGTTAGTTTGATGAACTGATCTTTTTGTTCCACTTGAGCCCAATGTCCACAACGCTTGAAAATATGAAGCTCTGCATTTTCTACATAATCCAACATATACAAGCTACTTTGTAAGGGTACAAATCGATCCTGATGACCATGGATCATTAAGAACTCATTTGTCATGCGTTTCAATGCAGAAGGCGGTACGAGCATGTCAGATAAACTTGATTTTGTGAAGTTTTCTTCATATGATTTGCGAATATCTGGGCGTGTAAACAACTCATAGCGTTCTACCACAATCGCATCTAATTTTTCTTCCATGCCATCCAAGTCATATAGGAACCAGCTCAATAAGTTTTTAAATGCCTTTGGCGATGGATCCTTATGGAAGTTTGCTAATTTCGCAAGCTCAGGAGTCGGTTCAGTTAAACCTCCGCCAGCCCCCATTAATGTAATTTTGTCGATGCGCTCTGGTGAATGCATATTCATATGAAGTGCGATAACGCCACCTAATGAGTTTCCAACAAGATGTACCTTCTCTAGTTTTAAAGTGTCCATTAGATCTAGTACCTGCTCAATGCGACGATTCATCCATTCCACACCATTTTCAGGATACTGTTCTGGATGGTCCGTATCCCCAAATCCTAAAACATCCGGTGCAACAACATGGAACCTGTCCACATAATGTGGTAAAACATCCTTCCAGTTCGCGCTTGCACTAGCCCCTGGACCGCTACCATGAAGGAAAATAATTGTTTCCGCGTTTTTTGTACCGCCTTCATGGATAGATGTTTCGTAGTTACCTGTTTGAACTCTACGTGTAGTAATTGACATAATTTTCAACACTCCCTTATTATGATTTGAGCAATATAATACTGTTTATTTGCTGTATGACCATACTTACTCAGTTAATTACATTCGTCTGAAATGCTAACATTTCAGTTAGGATAAAAATAAATGCCCTTTACACGTACTGCATTTTTCTCACAACGTTTCGTTGCGTACCTAAATCAAATTCCCGATTGCGACTGTATATGCTAGCTTCGATTAAATCGCCTTCTTTTAAATAATTGGCTAGAACTAACTGACGATTAATCACCTGCTGCTTTTCCTCATAACTTGCAACTAAGCTAGTCATACAGTTCATTTCATCACTTGTTAACTGCATCGCTACTCCACCAGGTGTCCCCGTTAACAATAAATCTCCCGGCTTCAATTCCATGAGTTGTGAAAGCTCTGTTAAAGTCTCAGTTGGCTTAAATAATAGTTGGTCTGTATTTGCAGATTGACGAACCTCGCCATTGACCTTTAATTCCAGCTCTAAATCGTATAAGTAACCGTATTCATCTTCATCCATTACGTAGAAGTAAGGGCCCACTGGACAAAATGTACGATAGCTTTTTCCTTTTAACCATTGAACCTGAGTTAGCTGAACATCCCTTGCCGACACGTCATTTCCAATGACTAAACCTGCTATATATTCATGTAGATTATCTTCTGTCACTTGCATTTCACTCGTAATCTCTTTCCCAATCACCAAACCTAACTCAATTTCGTAATCGAGTAGCTGAACATGATCTGGCTGAATGATTGTTTCAAACGGTCCACAAAGTGAACTGTCCAACTTACTGAAAATCATATTAAAGGCTGGCCTTCCAGAAGACATGCCCGACTCTTTTCGATGCTGCGAATAGTTCACACCCTGGCAAATGATGTTTGCCGGTTTTGTTACAGGACTTAACAAGTCAATTTCATCGAATAGAATCATTTTTCCATTGTTCACTTCTAGTTTATTTTTTGCTTCCTGAATACCCAATTTTAAAAAATCCGCTAACGTATCTGAATCATTGTCCAATGCAATAACTGCATTATCATTGACTACGCCCCATTGAATTCGTTCGTCCTTTTGAAATCGTACAATTGTAGTCCCCAAGTATTTTCATCCTTTCACATGAAGTGGGCTTGGCCATCGTGTCGCGAAATTATGCTAACGATGGCTCGTCCCTTTTCTCCCCGTTCCCCTGTAACAATGGATACTTTATCTTGTAATCGCTTCAATCTATAAAGTGCATAAAATCATTTATTCTATAGAAACCAGTACTTCTTCATTAGGCTTCGGCAGTTTAACAGCTAAATACCAAATTAGTGCGAGTAAGAGCAACCCTACTGTACTGATTAATAATGGGAATCTTCCGATGTCCTGATTGAAAATGTTCATAATCACACTGAAAGCGAATGGACCCATAATCCCACCAAGTCCTTGCCCTACTACGACTAGTCCAACATATGATGTACCAGAATTTGGCGGTGTAGCTTCAGTAACGCGTGCAAACACCCCTGGTAATCCAATTCCCATACCTGCTCCAGCTATAATACTTCCGACAAAGATCATCGGTAAACTATGCGAGAAGTAACAGATCATCATACCTAATCCAGTCATTAACACGGCTACTGGTAAATAGGAAATTGGCAGCATATGCTTAACTTTTCCAAACACAAAGCCTGCTAGTAAAGTTCCGAATGTAAAGACAGAAATCGCCATACCTGCTTCTGTCGCATTTCCTAACTGTTCATTTTGAATCACTACAGAAATATTTGTGACATATCCAAAAATCAAAGCCGAATAGAATACTTGACCTAATGTCACTCCATAAATGACTTTCGGAACTTTAACTTTTGCTTTCTTCACACCTGGTTCATGTCCAGGCCGTTTTGCCGGCTCAGGTAAAAACAGGAACGTTAAAGCTAAAATCCATATTGGGAACAAATACGTAAGGAACCCGTATTGCCAACCATACGTATCAGCAAGAATTCCGCCACCTAATTGGAAGAAAATCGCTCCGATACATGCAATCGTTGAAGTTCCGAAACCAATCAAGAAATCACGTTCCCGATTATCGAAGAAATCTGAAATGATATCAACTGATAACGGTATCGTAATTCCAACGCCTAGCCCTAGCAGACCGCGGAATGCAATGATTAACGGCAAGCTATCTAGGAAAAATGGCATTACCCCACCAATCATGAATAAAATTAGACCCGTAAATAAGAGTGATCTCTTCTTAAATGTTCTGGAAAGTTTTCCATAAAACAAAGCAGGTATGATTTGCATTAAGCCCGGGAATGTTGCAACGAGCATAACAATCGTTGGATTATAATCTGGAAATGCTGCGATAATATCCGCCATGATCGATCCCGCAACACCAGCGGCGACATCTTGGAAAGCAATAATTACAATTAAAAATTTGAGGAAGTTTCCACTGACCCTTCTCTTCATCAATCTATCCCCTTTGTTTTTTAGTAAAAGCTTCCGGATAATGCATCTACAGAGAACCAAAATTATCTAATTGGCTTTGGAATCACCACATCTTTCAGATTGAGGATTTCGCAAGCAAGGAACAACCTATAAATGAAAACCCTTACATTCGATAAGTAAATAATAATCCCAATTTTCTATTTTCTCAACAACTTTAGAGAACTCCGTATATTCATTACTAAATTACAAGCATTTACTATATAAAATTCACGGAAAAGATTGTCGACTGTTTTTCACTTGATAGATTCACCAACAAATAGTTTGTACTTTTCACTCACAGAATTGACAATGCGATACAAGTGCTTCTCCATCACATTTCTAGCAAGCAGGACATCTCGGTCTTTCAATGCATAGTAAATTATCCAATGCTCAATTTGTGATTGTTGCCTTAATTTCCCCATAAATACTTCGTCTGACATGCGAACGTAATTCAAGTAGTCCCAGTTCACACTATTCATCTTAAAAGCATATTCAAGGTTTGATGCTTTATAAATTTGAGTGTGAAAACTTGTATTCAATTCCTCATAATCACTCGCCGTTAAATGACTGTTATCCATTTTCTCAACAGTCTTTAATAGATTTGCTAACTGCTGATCATTGATATTTACCGTAGCTTGTCCTGTCATTAAAATATCTAACGTCGCACACACGAGGAGTCTTTCGTGAACATCTTGATGACTTGGCCTCTTAACAAACACACCAACTTGAGGCGTAATTGTTATATATCCTTCTAATTCAAGTTGCGTTAATGCTTTATGAATTGGCGTTCTACTCATTTCTAATTCCTTTGCCAATAGATGTATATCGATTGCCTGTTTCTCTGAAAACCGTCCCTCTACTATTAATTTCTTTATATATCTATAGGCTTCTTCTTTTTTCAAATTAACCATCCCCTTGTAAATTTGCTAACCCATTCTCACAGATCAATATCACCTATTGCATTTAGTCCATCCAAAATAAGCAATAGCTGAAAACCTTCGACTGGATCTCTTAAATCTTTTTGAATCAGTTCCTCAATCTTAGTGATTCGATACATTAAGCCACTCATTGACAATGACAAGTCAGCCATTGACCGTTGTAGATTTCCACCATTGCTTAAAAAAACATGCATCGTTTTTAGTATTTCAACTTGTCTCGTTTCCTTTAGTTCAAAAATAGCCTTCAATTCTTGCTGTCCTATTTTCCTGATTTCGTTAATATTTTTCGAATTGATTAATGTCCCCATAATCCCAACATTTTTATAGTGGCAAATTTCATCTTGCGACTTCATGCGAAGTGAAATTTGTGATTCCTCTAAGCTGTCTTGAATTTTATCGATATTATCTGTGCTATTACTCACTCCAATTTTAAATTGGTAGGCTTGAAATGATTTCTTCAAGTGCTGCACTATTCTTTCTATATTCTCTACATAGTTTTCTGTTTTAGGGAGCAACAAGACGATATTTTCCTCGAATTGGCATATGAGCACTTTGTAATCTTGAATATCTAAAAATTTAATGATGGACGTTAGCACCGCTCTTTGCTCTATAACCGATAGCAATCCATCTGGCTTAATCTGACATGAAATCGTTGAGATATAAAATGGCTGCTCCAAATTAATACCAATATAGTAACCCTGGGAAATTACATTCGATTTCGAATTATATTGCTTCAGTAATAGTTGCTCTAGAAAATAGCCTTTCATTTTTTCCAGTGCTTCAAAACTGGTTTTCTCATTCAGAAAATATAATCCTGCTACATTAGCTGCTCGTTCAAGGAACATTGAATCACTTTCAACATATGAATTTTCATGTTTCAAATAAATAAATGTACAATAACCGATAATCTTTTTCTGCACGATAATCGGAGTAATGAGTCTTTCATGAATGGCTCCCTGAATAACGGTTGTCTTTTTAAACAATGGCAGTTCTTTATTTCTATTTTTCAACTTAAGAAAACTTTTTTTCAAATCATCAGTGACTTCTTCATACTGTTCCTCTGTTAAACCAACGTATGTCTTATTGTGAAACGTTAAATCCACAATTGAAATCGGAATCCCAAGTACTTCAAAAACCCTATTCGTGATGTCAAAAATATCATTTCCATCTGATACCATTTGTGTAAGAACACTATGGAATTTCGCTAGCTTCTCAATGTAATTTCTTTGCTCAAGCAATTGTTCATATGAAACTTTTAGTTCATCAATAATGTTTGGCTCATTATAAGAAGAGATTTCTTCATCCATCGAAGCGTCCCACTCTTCTTCAATGCGCATTTCATAGCGACACTCTTTGTCACCCATCGCTTTGCAATGAGTTTCTCTAACAAACATTTTCCGTTCACAGATTTTCGACATGTAACCGCTTGCAAAACCAGATAACATATGGCATACAGGGGTATCTGAGATTCCAAGGTTTTTTAAATGTTCATGTGCCTCGACAGAATCAATCCATTTCCCTGTTGCGTACATATATTTAAGTTTATTGGAGTCCGTCATTTCAATCTTTCGATCCGATGTTACATTACTAACTTGTCCTGTGTTTAAATGTAATACCGACGCTTGTTTGATCAGTTCCTCAAAGTCTTTCGTATCTTCCATGGCTTCATTTGCATTCGTTTCCCCCAAATGCCATCCGTAACGCAATAAAAATCCCTTTGCACGCTGAACACCAAGATTTTCAATCAACTCTTTTCTTAACAATCCAAAGCTGGCTGATGTCATTAACACTTTTCTACTCTCAAAATATTCCGTCTCCTTTTCGAATACGTTCACTCTAATCACCCCTACTATAATTTTAGAATGTCACTTATCGTGCGATATAGATGGATATCTTCTTAAAAGTGCGTGAAAATCATGATTTATTGATTTGTTATAATTTTACTTAGTAGTATAGCATGAGTAAAGGTCTAAGTATTAATTATTTTAGAATAATCAGTTTATAAGGAGTATTACTTCTTAACTATTTTGTTAGTAAAAAAAGGTGCCTGGCTCAGATTGTAAGTCTGAGTCAAGCACCTAGTTATAACCAGTAAGTAAATTGATTACATATTGGGCACTACGTGTATAGTCGCTATTGGATCGCTTTGGATTGAACAACTTCTATACCATTATCGAGATGTCTTGATTAGTAGGAATGCGACAGGCGATTAATCACAACAAGATAACCGAAAAAAGTGTGACTAGAAGTGACGGAGTCACTGCTAGCCACACTTGTCCCTCGGTAATAGTGACGTAATTAATTCGACGAAAGCGGGCCGGAAATAGTCCTGTGAAAATGGCGGTTTTCAAGCCCTACTCTCCAACTTTTTATGCAAGTAAATGGTTAATTTACAGACGTGCTCTTCTAATACCATTGTATGGCAGTAACCTACTTATATTGGTTCGAATGCGTTTGTTTCTTCTTGGCCGCGGATGAAGTTGAGCGGAACTCAGCTTCCACTTTTGCATTCAGCCTGCGCTCGAAATATTTGCCGACGAGCCATAGCAAAATAATAACGACTACGACAATCGCTGTTCGGATTGGATTTGTAAATAATGCTTTAATGTCATAGCCAATATAGCTAATCATGAAAATCATGACGAATTTCCCGGCCATCAATGTGACCAAATAATTCTTTTTCTTCATATCCGACATTCCAGCTACAAGATTGACCAGTGCGGATGGTGTAAACGGGAAACAGAGGAAAAGAAATAAAGGTCCGAATCCATTTCGCTCAACCCATTTGATTAATTTTTGAATACGTGCATTTTTTGTTAGAAACTTTAAAAACCGGTTGCGTCCATATTTTCGGACGAGAAGAAAAACAGCATATGAGCCTACCACAGTCCCAGCCCACGAAAGCAGGAATCCATACCAGAGACCGTACGCTCCAGCATTTGCCATTACAAATGCGAATAGTGGAAGGAACGGCAAAAACGACTCGAGAAATGGCAAAAGCAAACCGAGAAGTGGTCCAAGTGATTTATAGTGCTGTGCTAATTCCATAATTTTGTCCGGATCCAGCCATTCATTCATCTGAGACAACCTCGCTTCAATTCAGTTTTCGTGTCATCTAATGTCCGTTATTTATAGTTTTCCTTTAATAGTGTCCATTTAAACCCTAAAGTATAGTATAATCGCTTAAATATACTTTGGGAAGACGTGAATCGCATATGAAGGATAACCAGTTCTCTGCCGGACTAAAAGCAGGTACAAGCATTGCCATCGGATATTTCCCCGTCGCGCTCACATTCGGGTTGCTTGCAAAAACAGCAGGCCTGTCCATTGTTGAAGCGACGGCAATGAGTATGTTTGTTTACGCAGGCGCTGCTCAATACATATCGCTTAGCCTCATTACGTCAGGTGTCGATCCTATATTGATCGTCATAAATACATTCATCGTCAACATTCGACACTTTCTTATGACGGCTTCGCTCAATGAAAAGATGCAACCTGCTAAGAAATGGATCAAATCGATTTATGCTTTTGGCATTACAGACGAATCGTTTACAGTGCTCGCGACTGGAACGAAAGGGAAAATCTCGACAGCTTTTGCATTTGGGGTTGCGCTCATCGCTTACGGCAGCTGGGTCATCTTCACTACAATTGGCCACATTATCGGCGCCAATCTACCAATCTTTTTGCAAGAGGCAATGTCAATTGCACTCTACGCCATGTTCATCGGACTGCTTGTCCCTTCGATGAAAGGAAACCGTAAAGTTGTTATGCTCGCTGCAGTTGCGGCTGCCATTCATTGTGCATTGTACTTTACAGGCGCATTGTCGACTGGTTGGTCAATCCTAGTCGCCACGCTGGGGTCATCGATTCTTATTGAAATAATCTATGCGCGGCGCGGTAAAACTGCTGAAAAAATGTATGTACGGGAGGAGGAATTCTAATGGGACCCACTTATTGGTGGATGCTCCTTGGCATGGCGCTCGTTACATATTTACCACGTATGATTCCGTTGACTGTTTTAGACGGCAAAGAATTACCGCCAGTCGTTCAAGGCGTCTTACGCAACATTCCATACGCCGTTCTGGGTGCCTTAATTTTTCCGGCGATCCTGTTCGTTCAGGAAGGAAATATCCTATTTGGTGTACTTGGAGCGGGAGCGGCATTTTTAATCGCTATCCTAGGCGGTGGTCTCATGTCGGTTGTTTTAGGGACGATTGCTGTGCTCGCGGTCTATAGTTTGTTTATGTAATGATTGACCGCGTGGGTGCGGTCTTTTTTTTTAGGCTATGTTAAGGATAAGGTTGATTTATTTAAAATGGTAGAATGACGCCTGCCCTACAAAAAAATAGTTAAAATTAGTGATGAATCCCAAGACTTCAAGGATAAAAGAAGGAGGATGAAATGATGAATGAATATGGTACACTACATGAGTCAAATGGTCGTTATGCTTTAAGATTTGAACGGTTTTTTCCTCATAATCCAGAAGATACTTTCCTTGTTATTACGAATCCTAGTTACTTCTCCCAATGGTACCCTTTCGCAACAGGGGAGATGGATCTCAAACTGGGTGGCAAGATTGCCTTCGATGACGGTGAAGGAACGACATATGATGGTATCATTACAGAGTTAGACAAGCCATATTTATTTGGTTTCCGTGAAGTTGAGGATCTGATAAACATTTCAGTGCAAGATGAGGATAAAGGCTGTCGAATGATCTTTCCCCATACTTTTAACGATGATTCATGGGCAGTTAATACTGCGGCAGGATGGCATAGATGTCTGGATGTATTGTCACAAATCGTCAATGGTAAACCAATTAAGTGGCATGATAACGCAACTAAACTGCGTAAAATCTATAGTGAAGCATTTAATATGGTACGTTAAAAGAATATAAAAGTTTATTCCATTATAGGGAGCTTTACTTCAAGAAGGAGTAAAGCTTTTTTCTTATTGAACTAAAGGGGCAGCATTCCTGTTTGAAGGATGTTCGGGGTCTTGAAAGAAA
>NZ_JBYHFQ010000043.1:0-23676 GCF_057669665.1 Sporosarcina sp. Y1004
AATTAGCTGCTTAATAATAAACTCTAACTTTTAGGGGTCACCTCATATTGGTCTGTTATTTATTGTTTGTTCTTACTTCTTATTAAATTTTAAGTACCTATTCAGTAAATACAACTCAATTTTATAATAATACAAAGTAGATTAATATCTACGCGGTTTTTCTTGTTTTTAATATAATTACTTGGAAACATGAATTGTTTGTCTTTGTGTCTGACGCAGGTACCTCTCAATTAACGGTAACTTGATGACCGAAAAGAGCGCAAAGATAAGTGGCGAAGTCACTTATCTTTGCGCTTATTTTGTCTTTAATTGTGTAGGGTTGGCTTAGTACAAAGCGAACTTATAATGGTCAATAATAGATTGCGGCACTACTGGGTAATCCCCAGTCGGATTTGGCGTAGTATTGTTTTTCAGCTTCCGTCGAAGGTGCCCCTATCGCGGGACAGAGAAGTGCCGCGTCTCTGTGACTAATAGTATATGCAAAATTACCGACAACTATACAGATTGTTTCAAATAAATCAAAGAGGTGAATTGTGTCACACAATTGATATCTTCCACACACATACCTGCAACGGTAATGAAATCTTTGGGGGGTATACTAAGTTTTGGTAGTGAAGAGGAGGAAGTTCAATAAATGAAAAAACACATCATTGCACTAGCGGCAATTGCAGGATTATCAATAGGGGCGGCAGGTCAAGCATCTGCATCTAGCGTTCATACGGTAGAAAAAGGAGAAACATTATGGTCTATTTCGCAAGAAGCGAATGTCAGCGTCGAAAAATTACAGGCCTGGAACGGATTAGAGTCTACTCTTATCTATCCGTCACAACGTCTTAAAATAGAAGACAAGGTAGAAGACAAGTTGAAAACATATGTCGTCGTAAAAGGCGATACATTGTTCAAAATTGCAGGGGCTCACAACGTCTCAGTGGGTGCTTTAATGACGAGCAATAACCTTTCAAGTGATTTAATTCATCCGGGCGACAAGTTAGTCTTTGGGGGATCAAAAGCTCCTGCATCATCTAAATCTGTTGCGCAGACAACAAAAGTAGCGGCAGCTTCACCGGCAGCAAAAGAGATGACTGTGACAGCGACCGCGTATACAGCTTATTGCGACGGATGCTCAGGCGTAACAGCGACAGGAATTGATTTGCGTTCAAATCCCAACCAAAAGGTCATCGCAGTTGACCCTTCCGTAATTGCACTTGGAACGCGCGTATGGGTTGAAGGATATGGAGAAGCCATCGCTGGAGATAAAGGCAGTGCGATTAAAGGAAATACCATTGATGTCTTTATGGAAAATGAGCAAGATGCCCTTAACTGGGGACGTAAAACGGTTAAAATTAAAGTGCTTAATTGATGAAATTGTAGGTATACATACATAATAGTATGTAATATTTCAAATGAAATAACAGCGTGAAAAATGGAACTCAGCCTTGTAAGTAAAAGGCTGAGTTTTTTGTGTGATGACTTATAAATCAGCGTTCATTTCCACGTGCGTATCCAGTGAAGATATTGGAGAAACGATCTTTGTTCGGATGAAAGTTGCCGGACCTCTTTTGCTCAAGTTAAACTAGACGTTAGACATTAGACATTTATTTATCAGAGGGGTTGAAAAGAATGCCAATCATTCGTTCTATTATAAAAAAATACTTCACAAAACAACAACAACAACAACAACCTATCGAAAGTCGTTGGGCAGGTAAGAAAGTTAACTTTCTAGGAGATAGCATTACGAGCGGAACCGCTAAAAGAAACTTTGTGACTTATGTGACCACTGTCGATCAATCCTTAAAGCTTGGGACTGCGCGTAACTATGGGATTAGTGGTGGAACGATTGCAAGCCGGGATCACTTATACCCGGGAGAAGGACTGGATGACAGATTACCCCCTGTTGTGTCGCGTTGGCAAACGATGAATACAGATGCGGATATTGTTTTCATGTTGATAGGGACGAATGATTATGCAGCACAAATACCTATTGGAGACCAAGACAGTACGTTGATTTCCGATTTTAACGGCGCGTTTAATATTGTACTAAGTGGCCTCAAAGCCAAATTTCCAAATGCAGTTATCGTCGTCAGTACACTTTTGAATCGCGTACCCAAACCGACGAAAACCCATGCACTCACCATTGACCAATACAACAATGCTATTTTGGATAGATGTAAAGAACACGCGATTACTTGCTTTTATTTACATGAAGTGACCGATTTGAATTTAGAGACAGACTACTCGCAAGGGCTTTTTCAACTTACTGCAGATGGGTTACATCCAGGTAAAGAAGGTTCCGCAATCTTAGGAAGATGGATCGCAGAATTTATCAATTCAAACCAGAAAAGCTGAACGTCGTAAATGGATAACGCGTTCAGCTGAGAGGGGCAAAAGGAATTTTACATAAATCCGTTAGGGGAATCGTAACTGACAAGTAAAGAAATCCCTATTTTACCTTCTTGAAATTTTTTGCCACCAACTTTTATTCCGTGCTGCTTCCTCCTTCAATTCTACTTCTTTTTTGATACCTTCCACAGTGGCAGAAACTTCTTCCATGCTTAATCGTAAATTAGAAACCCTTTCCGATTCGTGACGGTTTAACAAAAGCTTTAATTCTCCGATATTTTGCTGGTAAAGCTGATTTGATTCTTGGAGTTCCTGAAGCAAAAGCCGTTCCCTTTCAACTCTTTCTTTTTCAACATCATCTAGCTTCAAAACAACTTGCTGAAGTAGCTGATTCTGTAATACAAGCATAGATTTCAATTCGGCAACTTCTTCATTAACTGAAATCAGGTTCAAACCTTCTTCTGAATTGGAAGTTAGGGTGATCGGCAGTCCTTCAGTTTCTAGCCTCTCATTGACTACATCCAATTTATGACCGTCGTTATACAGCTTCCTGATAATCTTCAGCTTTTCTATTTCAGTAATTCTGATTCTGTATTCTCTTCCAATCTTCTTAAAGTGGATGAATTGTGCGTGATTTAGGATATAGCGTTTCAGAGTGGCGTTTGGTATGCCTGTAAGTGCTTCAGCTTCTGTGATTCCGATGTATACAGCATCATTAAGACTTGCTCCATTCACTTGTTTATTCATCATTCATGCACCCCTAATAACATATTTTGTATGAAATTCACACAACCACATCATTCATTTCAGAAAAGTTTGAATCATTCATTTACTCAATCAGTATCTATTCGACAATGGACATGACTTTCCCTTTTAAAAGGAAATGATTCAACCATTTCCTTTTGTTTAATAAAAAGGTATTCGTATTATTGTGGCCGAATATAGACAAAGTACTGTTCTTGTTCCAACCTAGTGGCAGTAGAAGAAACTTTACATTAAATCGAAAACTATAGATTAAAAGACAGACAGGAGATAGATACGATGATAAAAGGTTTCGGAGGAATATTTTGGAGAACTAAGAATATGGATGTTGTGAAAAAATGGTACAGTGAAGTGTTGAAGATTGAAATAGAAAATTGGAATGGGACTGTGATTAAACCTCAATTAGGAAATGAGACTATCTTTTCTTTCTTTTCCGAGAATGACAGTTATTTTCCAACAGAACAACAAGTGATGTTAAATTTCGAAGTACATGATCTAAACGAGACTATTAAGCATCTTGAACATATTGGTGTACTTCTTGAAAAGAAAAAAGAGGTTAGTGAATACGGAAAGTTTATTTGGATTAAAGATCCTGAAGGTCGACTTATCGAGCTTTGGGAGAAATAGTGGGTTGTGATCATTTGCTATTAAGTAAACGGGTGCGTTTCTACAACAAGTAGAGGCGCATTTTTAATGGGCAGAATAGTTGAAGATTATTCGGGAAAGATACCTTTAAAGAAATGGTAGGTAGACACTATTGAAGAAAACACTCTACGTCCTTTTTTGTATCCTATTTCTCGCAAATAATACGGGTGTTTTTGCGAAGCAAGCTTCACCTAACCAAGATATTAATAAGTATTTTTTTGATGTCAATTTAATTAATTCAGTTAGCCAAGTGGCTGAAGCAAAGAAGGATACCAATCAACCTTTTTTGGAACAATTGAAGACGCATTCATTAGAGCATAGTGATATTGAAAACATTAAATTTGAAAATAATTCCGGACTTCAGCGTGTATTCAGTATCAATGATGGTTTTCAAGAACGTGTCCTCAGAAAAGTGGTGTACTGGCTTAATAACTCTGCCCGAGTGAAAGGAACAACCGAGGTACCTGTAGATAATCCATCCAATAAATTGACGTTAAAAATGGCAAATGGTGAAGTGATCACTATGGAACCCGTTTATACATGTGTAGTTAAAAATAAACGCAAAACCTGCACAGCTAAAGAAGGGGAATTAATCGTTGCAGAAAATAGACAAAAAGTGCGATTAAAATCACAATCTCTCTATGATTGGCTCATGGTAGGGTGGAGAAAAGAAGTGGACGGACTTACTAAAGAAGAGTTACTTGAAGAAGCATTGTTTACACGTTATTTATATCGGTTGGGCCCATCTTATTCGGAATTTTTCATGTGTCCAAAAATCAGAATTGAACCGATTGATGGGGATCCTAGGAGACATCTCATTTTTGCTAGTGCTTTAAACTATTCAGGACACCACGGTGGAGATTATGATAAACTTACTTTTTCTGTAAGTGATTCTAACCTAACAGGGTTACAAGTGACAAACGTAAAAATAAAGAAACATATTTCGCAAGAAGAAAGCGAAAAACAATGCCGAACGTTTGATTAAACGAGTGTCAATTTGATTGTTGAAATAAGGTGTTATTTGTGCTTAAATGGTGATATATAGGCATTTTAAAGACCGCTAATTCATATGTGAATTAGCGGTCTTTTTCGTGCTTTAGTTTGTATTACTCGACTGAACAAGTTAGTCAACGGAGGTTCAGCTATTTAAGTTGTAACGGGAGGCGTACGCTTTTTCGGTGAAAATCCACCGAGTAGCAGTTTTCCGTGCGGCAGCAATTTCTGAATAATGATGGAAACAACGATTGGTACGATTAATCCAAATGCTGTGAATCCAACAATTCCATACGTAAAGTAATCATTTAACAAAATATCTGTAAAGATGTGCAAGTACATAATCGTCAGTGAGTGTTTCTCAATCCATTGTAGCCAGTTGAGCGACAAGCGAGTAGCAATTAGTTGTACTACGCCAACCAGAACGAGCGTGAATGACAATGGAATGATCAAATCTAACACGAAATGTTCATAACGTAGAAATTTCATACTCAAATGATAGTCAATTACATGGAATTCATCTAGAAAATAGGCTGATATACTAACAGTCAATCCAGCGAGTAACCACCACTTCGTGACATTCATCCAAATCGACTTCAAATAATAACCAAGTGCAAAATAGACGACCGCCATAAGCGCAACATCAATGTTCCAAATCATTGGAATCGCTTGAGAAGCTGTATCTGGGGCACCACCTATGACTTGCATGGCGAAAATGCTTTCAAAATGGGCAACGATATAGAAAATCGATAAGATAACGATCTGTTTTGTACGGTTAAAGTATTTTGTCATCCATAAGAAGAAAAGGTACGTAAAGAATAGTGTAGTTACAAACCAGAATACACCGTATGCGCCACGTGCAAAACGACCGCCTACTACAAGTGTCCAAAAGTCATTTGCATACCAAGCCAGGTCCATATTGCCTGAACCAATTTCGATTCCATAACGGATTGTCGTGATTGCTAACAGGAAAAACAAATAGGGTACGATTAATTGCATAAAGCGTTTGTGAATCGTTAACTTCATAAACCCTTTTTCTAACGCGGGTTTGAAAAACAAGCCACTCAAAATGAAAAAAGCCGGCATGTGGAACCAATATATATATTTTGCGAGCGGAAAATCGAGTTGACCGGGATAATGACCAATGACGACAAGAATCATTAAAAATCCTTTCGTGACATCCACCCAGGATAAACGTTTCTTATTCATAATCAATCTCCTCTGAAAGTGACCTAATCCCAGTATACTACCAATTCGTAGTTGGAAACGCGATGTAACACAATTGACTCAGGATTGAAAGAAAGATGGAAGCAATTTCATAAAGGGGAAGGGGGAGTGTGGATTTTGAATTCGGGGAATGAAGTCAGGCGTTAGAAGCCCCGTTAAAATAGGGCTTGGCTATCACTTTTACGGCCTGCGCTGGTTCATTCTTGGCGATGGGGAAACTATAGAAGTGGGGGTAGCGCACGAAATTGTATCTTCGGGCGTGTTGAAACTGGATAGAGAAGAATCCATTCTTTAATTAAAAAAAGCAAGCGCACTTTTACCTTGGTCGTTTTAAGGGAGCGACGGACAACAAACAGGTACAGCATTACCGAAAAGAGGGCTATGAGTAGTGACTTCGTTACTACTCATAGCCCTTGGTTCATCGTTAATCCCGTAGCGTTCATTATGTCCAAAGCGAACCGAAAATGGTCTTGTAGAAAACAACAACAAATTTTGTCTTCATTTCAACCTCTTACTCATAAAGCTGAAAGCATTATTGAAGCTAATCCCCTCCAGCTCATTTTTGGAAAAACCTCTCACTGCCATGCGTTCCAGCAAATCGGGAATTTTGGTACAGTCCTCCAGTCCAACTGTGCGCGGCGATTTTGATACTAAATCATACGCAGACAAATAATCGAGAAAGTCAAAACCAAGCGCGATGTGTTGAGGTCCAACAAGGTCCGCTATGTACACCGCATGGTCGACAAAACGGTCCAGCGTAGGATTCACTTTGTCTATAAAACCGCTGAACGCATTCAATCCAATGATTCCGCCGCCCTCGGCAATTGCTTTCATTTGAGCATCCGTCAAATTCCTTTCATGCGGGCATAGGGCAATTGCATTGCTATGCGATGCAATGATCGGCTGATTGGAAATCGCATGCATATTCCAGAAAGACTTTTCGTCCAAATGGGAAGCATCGAGGATCCAATTGAGCTCATTCGCTTTCCGCACCGCGAGCTCACCTAAAGCTGTCAGTCCTCTCTTTGCAGGTTCGTCAGCTGAACCCGTACCGCTTGCAAGAAGATTGCATTCATTCCATACGAAAATGGACTGTCTGAATTTGTTAGCATGTAATTCATCGAAAGCGGCATTGATATTACTTTCGAATGAATCTTGTCCCCAGTGTTCAAGAAAACGCATTCCTTCAATCCCTAAAAAGAGATTAATCTTCCCCGAACGCGTCGCGTCTTTCATGTCATCGGTAATTAGGCAAACATTAGCATGTTTAGACGAACGCAAATCATCCAACACATGCTTTAAAATCGTCTGGAAACGCGTAAAAGGATCTTGACGGAAAGCGGATTCAACCCAAATCACACAACAAATTGAATCGACACCGCCTTTTTTCAATTGCGGATAATGAATTCGGTCGAATACATCAGTTTCTCCGCTACTCCTTCTCCATGCGATGTCCGTAAAAAGATCTGAATGGATGTCGAAAACTTTCATATCAATCTCTCCTCGCTTAAGTGATTTCCATTTTAATGGCGCGTCTCTGACTCTGTCTAAAAGTAGTATACGAGCGACAACAATATACAGGGGGAGAGGGGTGCAAACTGGGTAGAGAAGAGATTGACGTACTCGTAGAGGATATAAATGAGAGAACAATTACAGTCGTTCAGTAAAAAAAAGTAAGCACCGGGTTTTCGGCAATCTCATTTAACAATGAGATGGTAGAAATCCTGGTGCTTTTTTGTGGGGGCTATCCTCTTTCATTCAGATAAAAGTCGAATTAGATCTTTAAAGAACGCCGATGAATTTCTTCTTCCAACAACTCGATAAAGTGAGGATTTAACTTAATGTCTTTTGCTTTGAAGTAAGATTTAATCAATAAGTCATTAGGTAATTTTTTCAACTGGGATTGCACCTCCGATTTTTTTAACATATGTGTACTAAATTGAAATGTTGAGACATAGATTGGAGAATAGGGCAGAACTAAGCTGTACATTAAATCTACCAAAGATTAGGACTAAGAACAACCGTTCTCTTATCCACAGGTGGTGGTGGATAAGCTGTTCAAAACATGTTCGTAATGATTGGCAAAGCATTGCTAGCCATGGGTATAAGGTTAATAACCTTATCCACAGTTGTTGGAATTGCGAAATTTGTCGAAAGATTTCATTAGTTAATGAATCCTTTTAAGTCCATTCCGCGACTTTAAGGAATTTTTTTTGCCTACATATGAATCGAGCTAGCTAGTTAATCATATAAGGCGGGCGGTGAAGAATAGATTGGTGTAATGCGTGTGTAAGATAGTTAGAAAAATAGTGTGCCTGAAGGGGGAGGCAAAGTGCAGCCAGTAGGGGAAAAGTAAAAAGTGAAGGGGAATCGGATTGCACTGCATAAATTGTGGACATAAACAAAGTGAAGGGAAATTTTGTGCAACGTGCGGAAACGCATTAAGCACCGAAGTCATCGAAGCTCAGCAAACAATGAGCAGAACGGCAACGAAACCTGACATAAAGTCGAAAGAAAAGGTTGAATTGGTCAAGGTGGCCATGAAAGCGTACTGGGTCTATTTTGTAAACCATTTGAAGCGACCTTCTGATGCCATGGAACAGGGGGAAAAGGGATTAAGAAACGGTATTGTTACTATCGTCATTCAATCAATATTAATAGGGCTTTTCTTGTTCACATTCATGAATAATATACCAATTTTTATTTATGGGTTTCCCTACGAAGCCTCATTTGTTGAGGTTATGGTTAAATCGTTATTAATTAGCTTTGGTTGTACGGCAATTTCCATCGGTTCATTGTTTATCACGCTTAAATTCCTTGGGCCTAATCAGTCCTTAAAAAACATTGCAGGCATTTACGGAACACAGCTAATACCATCGACATTCCTCATTCTAATCGCACTTATTTTCCTCCTGTTAAAAGCGTATGCGTTCGGAAACGTATTGCTATCCTTCGCACTTTTAATTGCATTTCTTATTGTGCCATTGTACATTCTTATCAAGTTCGTGCGGCAAGATTTATCGGCAGTGGATCCACTCTACTGTATAGCCGTTTATGTCGTCATTGTTGGAATTGCTTTTTCCATTTTATATAGCCTTTTTGGTGATTACGCAATAGGGAGCATGATGAGTCGATTGGTATTGTTTTAGTACCGCCGATAAAAAAAGAAGGAACAACTCGTTATGAGTTGTTCCTTCTTTTTTATGCTCTTTGGTCGACTGTGAAGCTTGATGTTTTGAATAGCTCAGGAACTCGATCTTTTGAAGCATAAGCTTGATTGACAGTAACTCCACTCAAAATTGTAACTAGTAATAGAATAGATAACAGTTTCTTCATTATAAATCCTCCCATGTTTTTATTTTTCTATATAAATATCCATATCTATTAGCTTCTTGAAAGTAAATAGATGATAGTTTATATTTTCGATTACGGTAATACCATTCGGCGAGTGCAATACAGTATTTATGAACATATTGATAATCCTGTATCTTTTTGAAGTACTCAATCGCTTCCTCGGCAATTTTTTCGGACAAACCTTTTTCACTGTAAATTGATTTGAATATATTGAAATGGTGATAATACGAAATGGCGTATATATCTTCTAAATGGGAAATCAATTCTATGCCTTCATTACACCACTCATTAACAAGCTTCTTATTATCTAGCTTTGAATACTCAATTACTAAACAAAATATTGAAATTAGTGGTTCATCATCATTGTTTTTATATTCAATACTTTGTTTATAGTAACTTATAGCTTCATCACTATTGCCTATTATACTGGAAAGTGCACCAAGATTGTGGTAAACAATTCCTTTTTCGTGGTGCAAATTAAATTCATCACATATTTGCATTGCCTTTAAATAGGATTCATATGCTTCTTGAAATTGTTCATTTTTCTTTTTGGTGATTCCAATTAGTATATAGCACTCTAATACTCTCTTCATTAAAAAGTTTTCTCTAAAGTATTCGAGTGCATTTCTAATATATTCAATGGAGGTGAAAATTCGGCCATCCGCTGTAAATACTACCCCAAACATAAAATTCATTTCTGCTTTTTCCCAATCTTCTAGTAAAATATCATCAATTAATAATAACACATTTTCGAAATACTCAATCGATTTATTGCGATTTTCAATCGAATAATTATAGATTGCTTTATTTACAGTTAATAAGTAAATTTGCCGTGGATTAAAGTCTTTACATGATTCTTCTAAGTAGTTTATTTCTTTTTTTAGTTCATCAAAATCCATACCTGAAATGATTCGGAACCGTAAAACGATTAGAAGGTAAGTGTAGTAGAGCGATTGGTTTTCAAATAGTGGACTACAATTCAGTAGATAATCCAGTTTCTGTTTAGTCAAGCTCACGTCTCGACTCGTAATTACTTCTTTATAGGTCTCATTGAGCATTTTCTCGAAATCTAACTCAGTTTGCAAATCATTTTTATGTAACTTCGAAGGATCTATACCTAATCGATTAAATAATAATATAACGACGTCTTCACTAGGGAATATCAAATTCCGTTCGATTTTGGATAAGTAAGAAGGCGTGCAGATTCCTTTTGCTAAAACTAATTGTTTCATTTGTTGTCTGATTCGTTCTGCCCTAATTAAATGTCCAACTTTCATTAGCGAATCCCTCTCTTTTAAATCATAGTTCATACGTAGCATTAATCATACCATTTTAATGTGGGAAATAAATTAGATAAACACTCAAAAAATGCATAATTCCGAAAAAAATGTCCCAACTTAATTGAATATTATTCTAGCCATATAAATGATATTGTTGAGTTAGAGAGTGAGGGATAGTACGCATGCGAATTGAAGACATTTATTTTGATGAAGCTGTTATGCGTAATAAAAGACAAAAAGCTACTATCCAAAGTAGGAATAAAGAAATACGAGTTAGCAGCCCAAAAGTGATTTCCTGTATGGTGAAACGCATATTTACCTGCTTATCATTCTTTCGAAGGGAGTGAGATTATGCCAATGGAGACGCCAAATGACCAAATTGAAGTTGACTTAAAAGACATAGATTTATATGAAATGAAAATAGAACTGATGGCATTTTTGGATAAAATGAAATCAAATGGATTCCTGGAATCAGTCGAATTCCGGGATAGTCCATTTGGCATCAAGCAAATCTAATTTTCTTATTGAAAGCGCAACATCCACAAACTTATCGAAGGTTTGTGGATGTTGCTTTTTGTGATTATGTATTAATCAAAATCGGAATTAGAATATTCCGATTTACTCAGTTTAAGTTTCTTCGGTTGACCATCCACTTTCAGCCAGATTCATGTAGTCCTAAGGACCAATCACTCCAGATAAACCGCGACGCTCTCACTCACCAGTTCTAGAAAACCCACAGGACATCCACATCATCGAAGTGTTATAATAGTGTGACAAATAAATGTAATGTAAATTGAAGGAGTGAATGGAATGGCTATTGATGTTTACCTAAATTTTAACGGAAATTGTCGTGAAGCGGTATTGTTTTACGCGGAGGTTTTTGGAACAGAAGAACCCAAAATAATGACTTTTGCAGAAGCACCACCTAATCCGGAATATCCCCTTCCAGAAGAAGCAAAAAACATGGTTATGCACACTCGTTTAAATATTCAGGGGAGCAATGTTATGTTCTCAGATGTTTTTCCCAATATGCCCTTTGTTGCGGGGAACAATATAAGCCTTGCGGTAGTCAGTAAAGACCAGGATGAGATTAACGCCATATTTGGTAAACTGAAAGAAGGTGGGAACGTGGGCATGGAACTTCAAGAAACGTTCTGGAGCAAAAGCTACGGTATGGTAACGGATAAGTTTGGAATTGAATGGCAAGTTAATTATGACAATGGAGAAACTTTCATGTAATTCGTCATTTTTACAAATTGCTACATTATAATGGAGAGTAAAAACGCAATGCGCATAGATAAAGCGCACTGCGTTTTTTTGTTTTCACCATTTATCCGCTACATTCGAATCATTTTGAAATTACCTAGCTACTGTCCCGCATATATATAATCGTCTAAGTTTATCACAATAGGACTTTAATCTAAGTGTTGCAACTTCATTGGGAAAACCGTACATCCATTTCATTGAATGAAAAAAAGAGGAGTGGTTTCATGAAGTTGAAAAGACGTTGGATACTTGGCATATCTCTTCTGCTTTTCTTGTGTACTGCATGCCGACAAACGAGTGATGAAACAATCACAAAAATTGAAGTTCCTCCGGCACAAGCGGTGGAGATTGCGGCGGGATGGGCAGCGACGGAAAGTCTAGTGCAGGCAGGCGGCGTCTATGAAGAGGGGGAATATCAGAGGTTCAATGATAAAGGGAAGACGTATCGATATATGGCCAGTCAATTGGACACGAAGAAGGAATTACGGGCTGAACTTGAAAAGTGGCTAACAAAAAAAGTTGCTAAACGCTATATAAAAGAGCATGGTTTTATTAAACAAAATAAGAAGTTGGCGCAAATCGAGTCGGATGGAGGATCCCTTCTTGAGTGGGAAGTAGCAACAGCAGTGTTGGTGAAATCGAAAAAAAACAAGTATATATTTGAGTTAAGTGTACCGATAGGCTATACGGGTACTTACGATAAATTCGAAGTCACATATGAATACGTGAAAAAGTTGGGTTGGCGTATTAGTAAACTGCCGGATTATGTGGATTAACCAGGATAGACGCTTCGGCTAACACTTTTATGTGCCTACGCTGTGTGATAAAAAGTTCCGATTCATTCATTACCGTGTGTGAAGTGCCTTTATTGAAAAATACAACCTATTAGTATCAATCAAATACAGGTGCTGCTTTGGTAATTTTAATCGATTTCGTAGTAGAAGCTTCTGTGAATGAAGGAAATGCTACGATGAATAGTAATAAAAATAGAATGGATTTTTTCAATTGTTAATATGCCTCATTTGTCTTTGTTCTCTTTCTATATAATAGTTAAAAAGTCGGAAACTAGCTAGGGCTAATTGGATTTTATTACTGGCTTACAACTCTGGAACTTATCAACATTTGCAGTGGATAGATTGTGCATAACAACCTTACTATGCATAAAACAATAGAAAATACGGTTTTTTTGCTGTTAACAACTTTATCCACAGAGAGAAACAGCGTATATAAGCTTGAAAAAGTGTCTGTATTTTGCGTTAATTAAAGTGGGTATAAAGCTGTTCACCTTCAACACTTATTAACAAATAGGCTTTATAATAATGTGTATATTCTGATTGAAAAGACCCAACAGATATTTGAGGGAAATATAGAAAAAAATCGTACTTGGAGTGATGTAAATTGAATCTACAAAATCCCAAAAAAATCAGAGATAGAGGAATTATAATCGGTCGTCTTCCGGTAGGCATGAAGAATTGTATTACGGATGTGGAAGGTGTAAAGGTTGGACATGTAACGCTGGATAATCCATTGGATGGAGATGAATACGCAGCTACGGGCGTGACTGCTATATTACCGCATGGCGACAATTTATTTATGGATAAAGTAGTGGCTGCAAGCTATGTACTGAACGGTTTTGGAAAAACATCGGGGCTTGTCCAAGTAGATGAGTTAGGCCAGATCGAGTCACCGATTATGCTGACAAATACGTTTGGCGTTCCCGCGGTTTCACAAGGGACGCTACAGTATATGTTAGATGAAAATCCGGAGATTGGGGATACAACTGGCACCATTAATCTGGTTGTGGGGGAATGTAATGACAGCAGGTTGAACTCGATCCGCGAGCTGCCGGTTCAACCAAGCCACGCGATTGCATCTATCAAAGGAGCGTCCACTGATGCTTCTTTGGAAGGGGCAGTTGGCGCTGGAAAAGGCATGATTTGTTTCGGATATAAAGGTGGCATCGGTTCGTCTTCACGAATTGTCTATGACGACGAAAGTGGGGAGTCCTATATACTCGGCTGTTTAGTTTTAAGTAACTTTGGCAGAAAAGAAGATTTTCAATATGAAAAATATAAACTGAATGATAATCAGGAATTTCCTAGCTATCCGAAACCAGCTGACGGGTCCATCATGATTGTGTTAGCTACAGATGCACCGCTCAGCAGTAGACAATTGCGCAGACTAGCAAAAAGATGTGGCATCGGGCTCGGAAGAACGGGCAGTCATTTCAGTAATGGCAGTGGCGACATTGTCATCGCCTTTTCAACTGCTAATAAAATTCCGCATTTTTCAACCGGAACTGTTGAAACGAGACAACAAATGAGAGACGATCATCCAATCATGAATGATTTTTTCCTGGGTGCAGCTGAAGTTACAGAAGAAGCAATCCTGAATTCATTGTCACAGGCAGTGACAACAACCGGGCGGAAAGGGAATACTGTTTATGCTTTTCCGTTTGAATGAACATAAAGATGCGATTGCCAAGGATGAAATGCCGCGGATATAGTTTTTTCAGTTATTATCATTTTGCGTTAACTAGGTGATTCACTAAAAATAACCAGTGGATAACTTGATCACACATTGGACATGTTTGGTTTGGATTGAACGACTTCTATAGCATTATCGAGATGTCTTAATAAGTAGGGATGCGACTTCGTCGCTCTCCCAAAACACAGTTGCAAGTAGTGCCAAAGCTTTTCGGGACGATAGAATAACTCTCTTCACAGATGGAGAAAAGCGGTCAAAGATACAATTTTGACCGCTCAAACCTTCTTCCATAGTTACTCTACTTTTATTTTAGGGATTTGTCACTTTCATATAGAGCATCACATAATCTAGGCTAAATGTAAGGAGAGAATACTATGTACAACGTGCGAAAGTGCCCGAAATTACATCTTCTAGCCATCCTTCCCTCACGGTAAAACTGTCGTGATTAATTCGCCGATAGCAGACCGAAAATAACCCAGTGAATTGTCAGTTTCAAGGTTTGACAAAAAACTGAAAGCAAAGACCAAAAGAATTATTTTTTCTAAAAATCGCTAGACAGGATAGAAATGATGCGCTATAATCCAATTAATCAAATAAAACATATCAAGTTACTTGGTTATTGAAGACGGCCCATGTGGATTGGTTAAACAGCCTGCATATGTATCTTTTTCTGAACTTAATAGGTAACAAAAGTGGCTAATCGGTTAACCGAAGGCTCTCAACTAGTATTAAAGTTGAGAGCCTTTTTATTTTTAAAAAGGAGGTTATTGGGATGAAGAAGAAGACGACAATCCGTTTCATGGTAGGCATCACTGCAATGGTAGGTATTTTAACAGGATGCGGTGGTACGGAGGAAGGCGGGGATCAAACAGCCTCTGCCCAAAAGAATTCAGTTGAGCTTTTAAACGTCTCATACGATCCAACGCGTGAGCTATATGAGGAGTTTAATAAAGAATTTGCTGCACATTGGAAAGATGAAACCGGCCAGGAAGTGACTATTCAGCAGTCGCACGGCGGATCCGGAAAACAAGGTCGAGCGGTAATTGACGGTCTACAAGCAGATGTTGTCACACTGGCACTTGCCTACGATATTGACGAAGTCGCCGCCGCCCGTGACTTACTGGCAGAAGACTGGCAAACTAGATTGGAAAATAACTCAACACCCTACACTTCAACGATTGTTTTTCTAGTTCGAAAAGACAATCCAAAAGGGATTAAAGACTGGGATGACTTAACGAAAAAAGACGTTTCGGTCATAACACCAAATCCGAAAACGTCAGGCGGCGCACGTTGGAATTACTTGGCGGCTTGGGCATATGCGGATAAAGAATTTAATGGAGATGAAAAGAAAGTCAAAGAATTTGTCGGTGATCTCTATAAGAATGTTGAAGTACTAGATTCTGGAGCTCGTGGTTCTACGACAACTTTTGTTGAACGGGGCATTGGAGATGTATTACTTGCTTGGGAGAATGAAGCCTTCCTAACGTTGAATGAACTTGGAAAAGGTGAATTTGAAATTGTCGTCCCGTCACTCAGTATTTTAGCGGAGCCGCCAGTTGCGGTAGTGGATAAAATCGTCAAGAAAAAAGGCACAGAAGAGGTCGCACAAGCCTATCTGGAATACTTGTATACAGAAACTGGACAGGAAATTGCTGCGAAAAACTACTATCGTCCACGTGACCCAGAGGTATTGAAAAAATATGCAGATGTATTCCCAGAGATTAATCTCGTTACAATTGACGATGATTTCGGCGGATGGAAAGAAGCCCAGGAAAAACACTTTAATGACGGCGGCACCTTCGATGAAATTTACTTACAGTAGTGAATCTGCATAATGAATCCAACAAATAAATTAAAGGCATTGAACAACATTTAATTACAGAAGTGAAGGTGAAGGAATGGCGAAGAAATGGAGATTTAAGAAACATAGTATATTGCCGGGATTCGGGCTGTCTCTCGGATTCACGACGCTGTATCTCAGCTTGCTCGTTTTACTTCCGCTCTCCATGGTCTTCATTAATACATCATCAATGGGCTGGACAGATTTTTGGGCTACGGTAACAGAACCACGCGTCGTTGCATCATACAAAATAAGCTTTGGCACCGCATTTGCAGCGGCTTGCATCAATCTGGTATTCGGTGTGTTAATTGCCTGGGTACTCGTTCGATATTCGTTTCCTGGCAAGCGCATCATTGATGGATTGGTAGATTTACCATTTGCGCTTCCTACGGCTGTTGCAGGGATCGCATTAACAACACTGTATACAGAGGATGGCTGGATCGGTCAGTTTTTATCGTTTAAAGTAGCGTTTACGCCGCTCGGTATTACGATTGCATTAACATTTATCGGCTTACCATTCGTCGTACGAATGGTACAGCCGGTTCTACAAAATCTTGAAGCCGAAATGGAAGAGGCATCTGCTATTTTAGGCGCGAATCGCTTTCAAACATTTGCGAGAGTGATTGTTCCGGAAATTTTGCCAGCCGCGTTGACAGGTTTTGCTTTGGCATTTGCCCGTGCGATTGGTGAGTACGGTTCGGTTGTTTTCATAGCAGGTAATATGCCGATGAAGACTGAGATAACACCGCTCATTATTATGACAAAACTGGAACAATATGATTATGCTGGTGCGACAGCAATTGGGGCAGTCATGCTCGTATTCTCATTTGTGCTATTGCTATTTATTAACGGAGTGCAATGGTGGACAAATCGGAAATTAGTTCATAATTAGGAGGGGATTCCATGGCAGAACAAATTCAGATGCAGTTGGGTAGTAAGAATGTGAGTAAACGAACTACAGAAGAACAGCCTTGGATTCGAATTCCACTAATTGCGATTGCGCTTGGATTCTTATTGTTATTTCTGGTATTACCGCTTGTCGCCATCTTTATAAAAGCTTTTGAAAAGGGAGCAGGCGTTTATTTAGCTGCAATTTCAGATCCTGACGCCCTATCAGCAATCAAATTAACGTTGCTTGTCGCCATACTTACAGTGCCACTGAACGCGATTTTTGGACTTGCGGCCGCATGGGCAATTACTAAGTTTGAATTTAAAGGTAAAAGCCTTTTAATCACACTGATTGACTTACCGTTTGCCATTTCTCCGGTTATTGCAGGTCTCGTTTTCGTTCTATTATTCAGTGCGCATGGGTTGTTCGGTGAATTTTTATTTCAAAATGATATTAAAATTCTTTTCGCCGTTCCGGGCATTGTGCTTGCCACATTGTTTGTCACATTTCCGTTTGTCGCACGTGAACTAATCCCACTTATGCAGGCGCAAGGCTCGGCAGAAGAAGAAGCCTCCTTAACACTGGGAGCGGGGGGGATGAAAACATTCTGGCATGTCACGTTACCGAATATAAAATGGGGATTATTATACGGCATCATACTTTGTAGTGCGCGCGCAGTCGGTGAATTCGGTGCTGTCTCGATTGTTTCGGGGCATATTCGCGGTCTTACGAATACGATGCCATTACATATTGAAATTTTGTACAATGAATATCAATTTTCGGCGGCGTTCGCTGTTGCATCTCTGATGTCCATTTTAGCGATTCTAACGCTCGTCTTGAAGAATTTTATTGAATGGAAAACAAGTAAGCAGGGATAGAAAAGGGGGTCTCTACATGAGTATTAAAATAGATGAAGTGTCGAAGAAATTTGGCTCGTTTGATGCGTTAAAAGATATTAACCTCGACATAAAAACAGGAGAACTCGTAGCATTGCTTGGACCATCCGGATCAGGTAAAACGTCGCTACTGCGCATAATTGCAGGCCTTGAGGAGGCGGATCATGGTGTCGTCTTATTCGGTGAGGAAGACATGACCCATATTCGCACGACTGAACGAAAGGTTGGCTTCGTTTTTCAGCATTATGCTCTGTTTAAACATATGACGGTTTTTGAAAACGTGGCATACGGATTGAAAGTGCGACCCAAAAAAGAACGTCCGACTAAATCTGAGATTACTGCGAAAGTGAATGAATTGCTTGGGCTTGTAAAGTTAGACGCATTTGCTAAGCGTTATCCATCCCAATTGTCGGGTGGGCAAAGGCAACGTGTTGCACTAGCCCGAGCGCTAGCAGTGGAACCAAAAGTACTGTTGCTCGATGAACCCTTTGGCGCACTCGATGCAAAAGTACGGAAAGAACTGCGACGTTGGTTGCGCAGATTGCATGATGAATTTAATATTACGAGCATCTTTGTGACACATGATCAGGAAGAGGCGCTTGACGTAGCGGACCGGATAGTGGTTATGAATGAAGGGAAGATTGAACAAATCGGCACGCCAGAAGAAGTTTATGATCATCCGAATAGTCCATTTGTCTATGATTTCCTAGGAAATGTGAACTTATTCCACGGGCGCTTGCAAAATGGCAAGCTCCTCAATGTCCATGTCGATATGGGTGCGGCTGACCTAGATAGTGCCGAAAACAAGCTGGCTGTTGGTTATGTTCGGCCACATGATGTGACGATTGAGCGAGAGGGAACAGATACGGAAGCGGTTAAAGCGAAAGTTATCCATGTACATGTCGTGGGGCGCACTGTCCAAGTTGAGTTAAAACGACATGATAACGATCAATTTCTCGAAGCCGAGTTGACGAAAGAGAGATACCGGGAGCTTAATGTGAAAGCGGGTGAGGATGTTTATATCAAACCGAATCAGCTGCGTGTTTTCATTCCAGAAGACTTCTCGATTTAGGTTTGCTTGCAGATTGGGCACGACTTGTAGAGTTTATTTGGATTGCTTTGGATTGAACAACTTCTATAGCATTATCGGAATGTCTAAATAAGTAGGGATGCGACGAAGTCGCATCCCTACTTATCATTTTCGGTAATCGTATGGTGGTTGATCATCCATCGCTCTCCAAAAGTACAGCTACAAGTAGTGCCGAAGCTTTTTGGGATGAAAGAATAGATTGCTTCTCACCTGGAGAAAAGCCGCCAAAGATACAATTTTGGCCGCTCCAGTCTTCAACTATAGTTTCTCTATTTTTACTTTTTCTTAAAAAGTAAAGCAGAGAATCCAATGTATAACGTACAAGAGTGCCCGAAATTCCATCTTCGGGCACTTACACTCTTTATAGAAGCTCATCTATTCTTTTCTTTAAAAGTATCTGCATTTTTCACTTGAATATTATAGGAACGTGGTAGGCTAATATTCACAACAGGATTAGCTAGGGAGGAATGAACTGCAATTACTCCCCTAAAGAGTGTGTCTAGAAGTGACGAAGTCACTTCTAGACACACCTGCCCCTCGGTAAAACGGTCGTGATTAATTAGCCGAAAGCGGGCCAGAAATAGTCCAGTGAAATGGTGATTTTCAGGTCTTCTTGCTATCTAACAATTTCAAATACCTAGCGATCCAAACAACTTTACACGTAGTGCTCATTGTATAGTTATTCCTCCTTCACATCTATGTATAACTAAGTATTCACAATAGACAATTATATTTGACTGTACTGCTTTCCCAACATAAACTTAATGAAAACGTTTCTCTTTCTAGAATCATATAATAGAGGTAAAACAACTGCAGTCATTCAATGCTTTGGTACTATGCAACCGTTCTCGACAATCAAAAGGGGGTTTTTTGATTGAAGAAAAATGTATCATAAATAATCCTTAAACGGAGGGGTGTAGTCAATGATCAGGAACTTCAAAGATCGCATCAACGAGCTTGAAGGGGAAGAGTTCCCGTCAAAGACCTATAGGAAAATGGTACTGCAACCGGCTTATGATGAAGCGAAGAAATACTTTCTGCGCTCTATGATCCAAATCCATGCCGCACATTTAAAGATGTTGGAAGAGCAAGGGATTGTCAGTCCGGAAGATGCGATCGTCATTGGAAAAGCGGTTCATGCGCTGGACGTGAATTACTACAGCACGGATCATTACAATCCATTGTTTGAGGATCTATTTTTTCGCATTGAACACGATTTAATTGAGGACGCGGGGGAGATTGCGGGTAATTTACATATCGCTCGCAGTCGGAATGACATGGGAATCGCGATTTATCGTATGACATTGCGTAAAAAGTTGCTTGAACTAATGAGTGAGATGCTTGCATTAAAAGATGCGCTGATTGAATTTTGCGAAGAGCATATCGATACGGTCATGATTGGCTATACACACACGCAACAAGCGCAGCCGACGACGCTCGCTCATTATTTGAAGGCGGTCATTGATCAATTAGGTAGAGATTTTAAGCGTGTTCAATCGGCTTTTGGAACAGTGAACCGCAGCAGTATGGGGGCGGCGGCGTTGACGACCACGGGATTTGACATCAGTCGTGAACGGATGCGAGATTTACTGGCCTTTGACGATATTATTGAAAATTCGTGGGATGCCGTTGCAGGTGCAGACTACATTACAGAGTCCGCCAGTGCGGTCCAACTTTCTGCACTGAATTTGGGACGCACGGTTCAAGATTTCCTGACATGGGCAACACAGGAGTTCAACGTTTTCACTCTAGCGAATCCGTATGTTCAAATCAGCTCGATTATGCCGCAAAAGCGTAACCCCGTTTCGATTGAGCATATGCGCTCATTGCTGTCAGCGGTCGTTGGGGATACAAATACGGTTCTGACGATGGTTCATAACACGCCGTTCGGAGATATTGTCGATACAGAAGATGATATGCAACCATTTCTATGGAAAGCAATTGACCGCCTGATTGGTATTTACCAGTTGTTTGGCAGTGTTGTACTGACGATGCATGTCAATAAGCAAAAATTGCTCGAACGGGCGGAGGGCAGTTTTGCAAATGTGACGGAGCTTGCGGATACACTCGTTCGTTCAGAAGGAATTACGTTCAGACAATCACATCACATCGTCAGCAATTGCGTGAAAGCATTGATGAATGCGGGCCAAGAATCGTTAATGAGCTTAACGTGGCAGGTAGCGAATGACCAGGCGCTCCTTATATTAAATAAAAACCTTAAAATCTCAGTAGAAGACTTCAATGCAACACTGCGGCCGGAGCATTTCATAGCGATTCGGACAATTTACGGGGGACCTTCTGCAGAAACGATGAAAGCTTCCTTTGAACAATCCAGGATATTTGCAAAAGATGCTATGCAATGGCTAAACGAAAAAGAACGAGCAATCCTTGATGCCGAAATTCAGTTGGAGACATTTAAAACTGACTGGAGTGAGGCATGATGGATGAAGTGATTGTCGCAATCGATGGGGGTGCTACGAAAACAGCGTTAACCGTTCGAAAAAGTACGACTACTTTACTAGATTTAAAAGGGGAAGGCACAAACTACCAGACGTCGGGCGAGGAAAAAGTGAGAGAAGTTCTCGCCGATTTATTGGCAGAAGTGCGAAAAGTTCTCCCCGATTTGCAAGTGACAATCGCAGTTTTTGCAATCGCCGGTATTGATTCAAAACAAGATGAGCAAATTGTACGGGGAATTGTGGAGGAAGTGATTCAAACACAGGGGCTGCGCGTAGGGAAATTGATTGTCGAAAATGATGCACAAGCTACGATGCTTGGAGCGACAAAGGGGGAACCCGGCGCCCTACTCATTTCAGGGACAGGCTCAATTGCGTTTGCACATAACGGAAAAGGTGAAATAGTCCGCTCAGGGGGGTGGGGGCACCGCGCGGGGGATGAAGGAAGTGGCTACTGGATTGGCCGTGAAATATTGCGTGCGCTTTTCAGAATGGAAGATGGAAGAGGTTCGTTTACTTCATTGAAAGCGGAAGTATTGAAAGAGTGGAAGTTGAATTCCGTTCAAGACGTTGCCGGATGGCTATTTAACCCAGATTACACTGTGGATAAAGTCGCATCGCTTTCACGTGTTCTTTTTCAGTGTGTACAGCAAGGGGACGAAGTGGCAGTGGACATCATGAAGGGAGCGGCAAGCGAGCTTGCTAGATTAGTTTGGTCAGTAGTACGCAAAAGCGGCCTAGAAAACATGAAATGCACTGTATATTTGAATGGCGGCGCGCTTATCCATTCTGATAGACTCATCAAAGAACTCAAAAAACATGTAGATGCAGCGTTACCCAGGTGTACGCTTGTAGTTTCGAAAAAAGATCCGATTGAGTTTATTGTAGAGCGAGGTTGGATGGGGTTAAGTGGGTAACGGTTAGAGTAGCAGTTACCGCATTGAACTTAAGCTTTTATCAATATAGTAAAGAACGCCATTTCACTAGTAGAAAAGGTTTTCTCATCTGTGGTGCATTTGTATGATTTTTACGTTTTGGAATAAGTTCCTTCTATATATGACTGTAGAAAAACTAACGAGTTATGGGCGGATTCCATATAAGAGTCTGTTCACTTCGGCGACAGACGAAGACCAACAGGCAATTGAGTGGACGCTCGCGTGTACCAATCTAACGGAAAAGCGAACAGTGCCGATTGACGAATTGTCTGGCGGCCAAATGCAACGCGTCTGGATTGCGATGGCCTTAGCGCAAAATACACCATTTCTATTGCTAGATGAACCAACTACTTATCTTGATATTTATTACCAATATGAGTTATTGGAATTGATCAAGGGCTTGAATCGTGAACACGACATGTCGATTG
This sequence comes from Sporosarcina sp. Y1004, assembly GCF_057669665.1. Taxonomy (NCBI): domain Bacteria; kingdom Bacillati; phylum Bacillota; class Bacilli; order Caryophanales; family Caryophanaceae; genus Sporosarcina; species Sporosarcina sp. Y1004. Next base: position 22,889 of record NZ_JBYHFQ010000043.1, read on the forward strand.
TCATGGTTTTAAACGACATCCAATCAAGCGATCCGTTACAGTGATATCATTATTGCGATGAAAGATGGACAAATTGTGTCTAATGGAACACCGAGTGAAGTCATTACTGTGCAAACCGTAAAAGAGATTTACGGTGTTGACGTAGTCGTGAAGAATGATAAAGAAACAGGGATGTATATCATTCCTATAGGGATTTAAATTGTATGGGCGACTGTTACTCGCCAAAGTAACCATTCCAGGAAATACTTCTGGAGTGGTATTTTATTGTCTAGATTTCTGCGCCTAGCCTCAAATGAAGTGGGTAAGAGGCTACCACGAAGTTGCTCCTTCGCTGGATGGTCTATGTAAGAGGGGGTATTTCGTTATCGGGGATTAAATCTGGAAATTAGAGTGCTATAAAATGAGAGTATATTGATCAACAAATATCCTAGTACTTTGAATGAATTAGAATTCCTGCTATTACCGCTTCGACGCTTTGTGGATGCCTCTCGCGATAAGCCAGAAAGAATACCACTTTCAGTCTTATCGCTTCGGCTACCACGTAGACGCGCCTTCGCTGGGTAGTCTCTATGTAGAAAAGCATATTTCTTTATCGGGGATAAACCTGCAGTCTGTAGTGCGTCATTCTTCAATGAAATTAGTATCTCATAGTAATCACATTATAATCTCAGTCCATACATCTCAATATCCCTCTCGATTATGGAAAACACCAGCGCAAGCGCGACAAGGGGTAGCCGAAGCCGTGAGACTGGATGCGAAGCGTTAATCCAGGCTCAGGGCCAGAGGCA
>NZ_JBYHFQ010000044.1:0-23313 GCF_057669665.1 Sporosarcina sp. Y1004
TATTACCTTTATATTTTCTCGTTCCCATACTTCATTCCTAAACACCGGGATTTTGAATTGTTTCTCCATTTCAGTCATTAAACCAGCCAGTAGAATATCTTTTCTTGGTTGATCTGCATGGATGATCCTTTCATATTCCCTTTGATATTCTAAAAGTGATTTCTTGGCCATCACTATCTGCCCCCTCTAGCTACTTCTCTTTTGGCACGGATTAGTGTGCGTATAGGAACTCACTTCCAATACCTGTAAATCGTGTACTTCTTACTTTTTAATGAATTACTTAGGTCTACCTTCACAGAAATCAGGATTCTGCTTCGCAATGGCTGGGATCAAAGTAATAGCATTCATCGGTTTATGGACAATAAACGCAATGCACATCAATTTCATTTTTTTCGACAACTGATGTAACTGCTCCTTTTGTGTTGCAATTAGATGAACGAAATCTGACTTCTAGAATCTCTCTAGAAGTTAACTCCCTATACTTGACTTGAACCTTTTTGAAATTACCATCTTTATAAACGACAAGATCAAATGGGGAATGTTCGGTATGGGATATCAATATCATATAGCCCTTTTGGTGTAAATCGACCTGGGCTTTTAAAACTCCTAAATCTCCCTTTTTCTAAGTGTGATGATACAAGGTTGTTCACCTCTTTCCTGTAATGTGTCGTTGCTCAATAGAAACATCACTGATTTCCTTTAAAAATAAAACAAGAATCTTACCGTTTTCATAACTATCAGTCCCAATTTTGAATTATATCCATTATGATTGATAGGGAAAATTATTTCCAATTTTATAAACGACATATCAGTAGAACATTCGATATTTCTTTCATAAGCATAGTGCTGAAATAAGCTAGTCACTTGTCCTGTTTGAAATTTGTGTAGTTATTTCTCATAAAAAATTAATTCCAACCGGATTCTCAACAAAATTAGAAACACCTGAAACATTGAATTAACAACGTCTCAGGTGTTTCTTATTGAATCTACTTTTCAAATTATGTCCCAGGAGGACGTGTAAATGTATCGATAAACCTTGTGGCTATCACATTTCTAAATACGATGTGTTGTATTTGTGTTGTGTTTGATTAGAAACCAAGATTTCCAACAATAAATTTTGCAAGACAGTAATTCAATTACATTATCTTCCGTTAATCATCATCCTTCTTTAACCAAACATTCAGCCATTCAATTTCCTCATTTGATAGATCAATTACTTCTTTTTCCTCTCTTTTTATCACATTGTGCCAGTTTGCATCTTTCCATTCTAAGTGGGATTCCCACTCACGCATAACTCTTACTGCCTTTTCTGTTTCCAACTGGTGTTTCGTTTTGAATGGAATTATTTTCGCCATAGTTTTCACCTCATCGACCTAATATGTTCCTTCCATATTAGATGTTTCAAAAGGAATAATCAAAAATATAAAAAGGGCTAAAACCCATTTGGTCTATAGCTCTCTATAGCATTTTATATATTCTGTGTATAATCACAGTGAAATTGAAAAGTATAGTTGGTAGGATATATAATGTCTCGTCTTTTTTAAGTAGCCTGACCTAATCAATTTGTGCAAATCTCCCGAAGGTTTACTTTTGATAATGTTCGATATATCTTCTTTCTAAAAGGTCGACTGTTCGAATAACCCATTTCATTTACTTTAGCTGCAACCTTTTCAACACTACCTATGTATGCGTACTCTTTAATGATTTGCTCTTCTAACGTCTTCGGATGGAAGGATTCAACTAAATCTACAAATCCTTGTAGAATCTCAATTTCTTCTTTTTGCTTGATCACGGTTTTCAAGTTCTTCATTATCTCTCTGGTTTGCCCTTAGCCTTACTACCTTTCTGCTTTATCTCGCCTGCACGAGCATCAGAAAACCCTTTTTCAATCAGTTCAATTCGCAACGACTTCATTTCCCTCACTCCCATTTTTGAAATAAAAAAGAGGTCAACAAATGACACAGCGCAATGCTGTAATCAATCGTTGTCCTCTGGTTGGCCAGGGGGACTATAGTTTTTCCTTTTGACTCTATTACAAAATTCAATACATTTATCAACTGAATCTCACTTGAAAGAGTCAAAAGCATTATTATAACTATCAAACAGATACTAATTAAAATACCACTCAATTTATAATATCTGTTTATATTCATCGATTAGATTCATCATATTATTATTTGTAATAGGATTATCTATACTCGTAAATTGTTAAACTGCTAATCCAACTGCAAACGTAATTATTAATGGCCCAATTGAAACAGAGTTTTTATGCAAGTTCCACCAATTTGATATAGATACATTGATAAGAAAACTCGATTTAAAAACCTAGGATGGAACTCCTACAGTTTTTGTATTGAAATGACTTCCTCCACAAACGCTGTAGATACGGAGACATTTGACATTTTCATCAACAATTATGTCTCCTGGCCGCTGCCATCTAATATTCTACCTAAAAAGAATCCATCAATCTCGCTTAATTTGCCGCGCCAAAGAACTTGTCCCTTTGAAGGAGTTGGCTTGCTGTCGCCGCAATATACCTTGGTGTCTTTCATATGGAGAAAATCCGCCCCGGTATCATCGTTTTTCTGGGCAATCTCACCAGCCTGATCCAGCTGTTCACTCAGCAACTGGGCAATGTCATTTCCATCTTCGAGAGTACTGCTCAAGGTGCTGAAGTATTCCTTTGCCGATACCATTGTACCGGTAATGACAGCTCCTTTAACATTTAATGTGATATCCAAGTTGAAGTCGTGCTTATTCGCTGCTTGCACCAAAAACTCAAGTATATTATCTTTATTATGTCCAGAACTATTACTCATTTTTACTACTCCCTTCTTAATCCGTCCAAAAGCAGATAGGATTCCTCATCTTCGGAGTTTACATTGTACGTTTTTCCCTTACTTTTTGTGTTTGTTTTTTGGAATTCGTTTTTTTTTTCTGATTTCTGCTTGGAAGCTTTTTCAGATTTAGCATCCGAACGAGTGCTGCTGTTTGTTTTTTGATCTTTATTCGGCGTTCCTTCTTTTAACTCGTCATGTTCTCCAATTTCTTCGCTCGCGTCTTTGTCCTGATTCTGCTTGCCTTCTTTATTTTCCTCATCGTCTTCCTGTTCATCTTCCGTTTCAACCCCGGAATCTTGAGTTTTTTTTGGTTCTTCAAGTTCTTCCTTTTCAGAAGCCTCTGAGTTATCGTCATCTTCGGTTTCTTCATCTTCCTCAAGTTCTGACTCATCTTCATCTTCCTGGTCGTAACCTAAAGCTTCCGTTTCATCTTTTTCTTCATCCAAGTTAGCAGATTCTTCATCGGATTTATCCTGCTTTTCATCACTTTCATCCTTGCTAGCCGTTGCCTCATCATTTCCTTGGCTGCTATCTAGATTCTGGTCCTCATCAGGGCTCTCTTCTTCGTTCTGGTCTTCTTCCTCTGTCGAGTCCTGGCTTTGGCCATTTTTGTCTTCAGCTAGTTTTACTAGAAGCTCTTCTATTTTGCTCAGGCGATCCTGAAGTTGTTCATTTTCTGCTTTTAAAGTTTCATATTCCTGGTTAGTTGATTGATCATCTGCCTTGGATTTTTCCTCGTTATCTTTATCTTTATCTTCATATTGAGTCTCTTCCTGCTCTTCTTCACCGTTTTCTTGCTGTTCTGTATCTGTTGAATCGTCCTTTAAGGGATTTTGTAAAACAGAGCCAGACTCTTTGCTGTCATATTTGCTTTTATCTTCCTCTTGATTGTCCACGGCAGAATCTTGTGAATAGCTTTGGTTGGATACGCTTTCCGATTCCTTCGAAGTTTTATTTGCCTCTGCAGTTGGATTATTTTGTCCATTCTTTCCTTCTGATAGTTTGGCAAGCAAACCTTCCAGACGGTCTAGACGATCTGAAATGCTTTTATTTTTTTGAGAGGAATCCTGTACATTGTTTAATTCAGAAGCATTGTTGGATGGCTCATGATCGTCGGAAGTATTCCCGCCTTCTTTTGAAAACAGCTTGGATGCATTATTCTTAATGGAATTGACGGCTTTCTTCGAGCTGTCTTTCACTGCATGTCCCAAGTCCAAACCCTTGTCGCTTAGCTTTTGACCACTTTCAGGAGTAGCCAGGTATCCGACGGTTGCACCGATCAGGCCTCCTGCTAGTGATCGTTTAAGATTGCCTTTTTTATTTCCTTCAGTTTGATTTTCCTTCAAGATTGTCTCAGTCATGTTGTTTCCTCCTATTTTAGTATCGCTTATATAATTGTTGCTTATACTTCATTCATTGCGCTTGCCGAACGTCCCGGAACCACATACTTGGTGGTCACATTCTTCACGCCCCTATTGCTTGCTAAGTACAAAGGATATGGCTATATATTCTTTATGGATGGACGTAGCTTGTGTAGCAATTAGGAGCTAGTCACCACTTTCTTATTTTTATAATTGTAATTAGATTAGTTATCGTTTAATAGTTGAAAACACTAGGTTTCTGTCCGTTGGCTGATATACTCTTTTCGAGAGTTTCGAGCCTTTCGTGGAGCTTTCGGTTCTCTTCCTCTAGAGCTTTCGTATTGCTATCAACCGCTTTGGAAGATAAATAGGGATCGGTTTCCCACCAGTCCATGCCGATCTCTTTTGCTTTGTCGACCGAAGCAACAATCAGCCTAATTTTGATGGTGAGCAGTTCTACATCCGCAACGCCGATTGTAATGTCTCCTGCAATCACCACTCCTTTATCCAGTATCTTCTCAAGTACGTCTACAATCGTGCTGGATTGCATGGAATGTTCCATTTAAAGTCCTCCTTGTGTTGTATTAAAGCAAGCTTCCTAAAGGACCCAGGTCAATATTCAAGTCTTCGGCATCCAGACCGAATATTTCTTTTAGCTCTTCCATTTTCTCTTCCAAATTCATCAATGCTTCGCCTAAGTCCTCAATTTGCTGATCCGTCAGCGTTCCGCCTTCGACCCGCCGAATAGCGTGCCTTTCCACTATTTGTCGTAATAGCTCAATTACGGTCAGCACCAATTGCGCCAATCCATGCTCCGCATTATCAGGGTCTAAATTAATCTTTCCACTTGTTTGGTTGGCCGGTAGCATCAGTCAATGCCTCCCTCTGTCTTTCAAATTGTTCTGAAGATACGGTTTTATGGTTTCCCGCTTGGGCCTGTACGAGAGATTCCACTGAAGCGATCAATACTCTCAAATCCAAATACACAAGATCTACGCCAGCAATGGAAATCACTAAATCCGCCTTGATCGCAACACCTTTATCTAGGATGACATCCAAAATATCAATGAGCGCTATATCCTTGTTTTCCATCGATTCTCTTAATGCCATAGTTTCATCTCATCCTCACTTATGAAAAGTTAGAAAAGTGGTAGGCTGGCCATGGCCCAGTTGCTTCAAACTGCCATCCCATTCCCTTCATGTCCTTTTCATATTGCTGGATCTGTCCTAAAAAGTTTTCTACATCTGCTGCGGGAATCAGATAGACGCTATTCCAGGTCATCTCATCCTTTCTTCCCGTTACGTCATTGCTCCAAGTTTTTTTGACATTTCCTTTTAGCGCAATTTCGCTTAGATGTCCATGAATGTTTTCACTTATTCTGTTTTTTTCTTCTTCCAGCTCGGATTCAATCAGTTTGTCTAGCTTTTTCTTCTCGAAAAATTGCTTTCCTTTAGAAAGTTGGCTTATTTCTTCTCTTCTTGCTGCAATGGCCGGATTGCTCTCACTCACCTGTTCTTTTAGCAATTGATCATCGCAGTATATTTTCAAATTCCACTCCTCGTTTCCGTGAATCGAGGCAAATGTATCAAATAAGTGCGCTTCCTTGGCCTGTACTGTGTTTTCCAAACTTGCCTGGTTTTTAAACAGCGTACAAAACTTCAGGGGTACTATCGTGTACATCTTTGAGAGCATCATGACAGTTTCGTGATGGTGAAAAGCCTTTTCCTGGAGCCACTCCATGTCATTGTTAATTTGTTCCTTAATACTTTCTTCCGAGTACTGTTCAGCATCAAGGTCGCAGACAACGGCAGTTGCCTTGCCTATAGTGAGGGTGTACATGTGGCCTTTTCCATCGAAGTCTTTATTAGAAGGTATCTGTTGTTTGCTTACTTCCTCTGTCGGTATCAATCCATATAAGTAAATTAGACTGTCCATCTTTACCTTTCCTCATTTCTTCTTTGTCATCTCTTCCCATTGCTGCATTTCCATTCGTTTTGCCATTTCATATCGTAGGATCAAATCTTCTTCTTTTTCTTTATATACCTCTTCTGGTATCTCCTCAAGTTCATACATCATTTGAAGCTGGATCAGCTTTTTCTGGATTGTCGGAAGGTCGTAAAGCTCTTTATCAGCTTCCTCTTTTACCTTTTCACCGATTCTGATGACCAGATTGATTGGAGCGGAAACCAGTTTATGGATCATCAGGCATCCTCAACTTTTAAACGGATATTGATGAAATTATATGCAGGCCAGGGTCCGCTGTAGCTGAACTCTACCTTGTCCTTCCATTTTTCGTATGTTTCATTAATTTTTTCATCGAAATCTGCTTCTTTTCCTCGGTCTACTAAGAAGGCTGCATTAAGAAGCATTTTCTCCCCAATCGGGTCGTTGGTCTTGGATGCTTCAGCTAGCTCCGTCAATGGGCTGAAGATTTCCTGCTTTACATCCTGTTGTAGTGAAGTGATCATTTTTTGGGCAGCTCCGCCAATCCGAATTCTTTCGTAATAGCTGGCTGCTTCAGATTTCCCTTGCACAGCCTTTGCCATTTTATCGATTTTCGAATTCTCGGCGACAAGTGATTCCAGCCAATCTTTTTTGCCGATAACTTTTAGACCTAACTCCACCTTCCCCTTTATCGCAGGGAACAGTTTTTCAAACTGCGGATATAGGTTTTCTAGCAACACACCAACGTCTTCCTTGGACTGGAATACATTGCCGAAGCTGACAGGAATCACGGTGTCGTTCATTTTCATCACTTGCGAGACGACATTTTGGTGCATAAGTAAATTGTCTTTATTCGGATGATAGATTTTCATCGGAACCTCGGCTGCTACAATGGCTGCATCTTTATAGCTTATGGTAAACAGCTCTTTGGTTTCGCCTTCGATATTAAGCGTGCCGAAATCTTCGTCTGTTTCTGTCTGGATTCCGCAAAAAATATAGATACCATTTTGCTCTTCTTGGCTCATTTATAATTCCTCCTTTATTACTTGGTTACATGTTGCTGCAGGCCTTTTTGATTAATCTCTCTGCTGTTTTGATCGGTTCATCGGATTCGATACACCTGCTCACTTGGTGACCTAGAATGTCCAAGCACAGTCGTACAAAATTAGGATTGGATCCATCAATCTTAATTTTTTGTTCTGCCGCCAACCTAGCAATCATGATGGATGCCCGAAGACTTGGACCGGTTTCTTCTATGCATTCTTTGCGCAGCTTGGCGACCAACTCCGTAATGGCTGTAGCGTCCTTTTCATCGATGTTGGCTTTATCGGCTACGATTGCCGCCTCACGGTCATGATCTTTATGATCGATATAAATGGTGATAAGCCGGTCAAGAAGTGCATCCTGCGTTTGGTAAACCCCCGCATATTCATCCGGATTGCTAGTGAAAATCACCGCAAAGTCAGGATGGACTCGGACAAAAGGCTCAGTTAATTTGGTACCGTACAACGGAAGGATACCTTCCTCCAAAATGGATAGAAAGATGTTATTAGTAGTGGGCAATGAACGTGTAAACTCATCGTAAACCAGCGTGTATCCATTCTTAACCGCCTCCAGCAATCGTCCATCCCTCCACGTCTCCGTCACGTTTTCATCCCGCTTATAGACGGACCGTATATAATTGTCGATTACCTTCTTGCTCGTATAACCTGTAAAGTCGCCTATCAGATCTTTGTTGTTCAGCTCATGGTTGCCGTGTATGAGCATGACAGGTTTTTTTCTTCTTTTAGCAAGTGCAAGAGCAAGAGATGTCTTACCGGCTCCAGATGGGCCTGTTAAATGGATTGGATACCCGGCTTTCATGTACTGCAGCGAACGGGAAAGCAGTTCCTCCGTCTTTTCATCGCGAATGATTGTCCGTGAATTCTTGTCGATTTTATCCTTTAAGACCGTCACTCTGTTTCCTCCTACTCACAAGACTTACTATTCCATATTGATAGAGCTTCTAAAACGGATATCCCGTCTTTTATAGGATGTGATTTCCTTTTCCTCATCGAGAAGGACATCATAAACGCCAAGCATTTCATCCTTTGCATATTTCTTCATATATTCCTTTTCCTCAATGACTTCCACCGTCAGCTTCCAGCCATTATCATCACTTGCTTCTATGGAAGTAATTTTATGGACCGGGGCAACAAATTCATTAAAAAATTCCGTCACATTTCCGATTATCTGTTTAATTTCCATGGTAGCCTCCTGCTAAAAGCTAGCATGCCAGAGTTGCCTTAACCCTAGCGACACAAGCGGATTTCTAGATACTAAATCGAGCATTTCCTTCATTCGACTTGAGGGCAAGACCGTCTTCTTCAGCACCGTCTCGTAGCAACCCAACCGCCTCTGCATATCGCAGCCATGTATCGACACTGGCAATGACCACCCTTGCTTCAATTGTCAAAATTTCAATCCCGACAACTGATACTCTTACAAATGCATCAATTACAATCCCTTTGTCCAGAATTCGGTCAATAACCTCTGCTAAACTTGAACTGTCTGTACTTTTTTGAAGTGCCATTATTGCATTCTCCTTTCGTTAATCCTTTTAAGAACCAATGGTCCGGATGTCTTTTATAGTTTTAATCTTGGTGGCTCCCCTAATGTCCTTGGACGTCTTGATCGAGCCAATTCCATTAATGTCCGAGACACCCTTCACTTTCTGTTTATCATCACTTTTACTTGCCGAGGAGACTTTCTTCTGAAGTTCTTCCCCGGCCTCGACCACTTTCCCAAGCTTATCCCGGGCTGAAAGCAGTAAATCCTGGGTTTTCCCCTTCGCTTCTCCTGCATTGACTCCAACTTTATCGGCTAACTTTTCTTTAGCATTCTCCAGGTTTTCGGTTAATTGATGTCCCTTGTCCTGGACATTCTCGACAATTTTCTCCTTGGCTTTATCAACTACAACTTCTTTTACTTTGTCTTTAATCGGTTCTGGCGTATGTTCAATCACCTTTTCGGCCACTTTCCCTGCAGTTTGTGCCAGTTGCTTGTCCATACACTAACCCCCTTCGAGTTAAAGACTTGTTATCACTTGGTAGCCACGAGATTATTCAGCATCTCTTCAATTTTTTCAAGGCGATTGTTTAACTGTTTGTTTTCTTCTTTTATTTCGTTATAGCTTTGTTGGTTTTCCGTGTTTGGAACACTGTTATCACCCTTCTTCGGGGATAGTAGCCCTTGTTCGATTTTACTCATATACCCTGAAGCAAGATGCTTGATGCTGTTTTGCGCTTGCCCTGCTAGAAGCTCCTGAGCCGTTTTTCTGAATTCCTCGCTCGCCACTTTCACCAATTCAGATTCACCTAATTTTCCCATGGTCTTCTTGCTCGTATCCGGATTGGCAAGCAAGCCGATTCCTGCTCCAACCACACCGCCGATCAGCGCAAAGTTCATGGAATAATTCGGACCTTTCTTCTCTTGTGGCTGATTACTTTCCGTTTGCTTTTGTTCTTCCTTTTCCACCACTTCATAGCTTTCATTGGATTCTTGACTACTCATTTTCTGTTCACCCTTTCTTAATAACTTAATTGCTCTTCTTGAATTCTACTAACTAATCAGACCTTGATCCTGGACTTCATCCCGCAATAGGCCAACAGCCTCTGCGTATCGAAGCCATGTATCCACACTAGCGATAACCACTCGGGCTTCCACTGTAATTATTTCAATCCCGACTAGAGACACCCTTACAAAGGCATCAATCACAATTCCCTTATCTAAAATTCTATCAATCACCTCAGCAAGGCTTGAACTATCTGTACTTTTTTGAACACTCATTATCGCTTCCTCCTCTCCATTATTTCACCTGGCTGGAGTTGCGTTTCTATAACTGGCCACGTTATGTATATACCTGTGTTAAACTCAATTAAACGAGGGAATATTAACCAACGCCCAAATTCCTGTTCTTTAAAAACACTGAATGTCCTGCAACGCTTCATGCGGTATATGTTCAGCCATTCTCGATATTCCATTTATTGGATTCATTTTTTCCCTTCGCTTTATGTTCGAACTACGTATTAACTGTCTTTGAATGTAGTGTTGTAATTCTTTATATTTCAAGATTACTCACTTTCCTTATGTCGATAGGTTTCATTTTATCTCCCATTCTGATTTTCACAGGTTCAAAATGTGATGAGCTCCTTAAATATTTTGGTTATTCCTTATTTTACTAACTGCCCTTTGGTACAATCGAAAATAGATAAATCAACAAAGGAGGGTATTATGAATTATTTTTTTAGTTTTCTTTTAGCAACTATACTCACTGCTTGTTCCTATTTTTTAGGTAGTCTTCTAATCAAAAATGGTATAGCTGTTTGGCAAGCTATTATAATCGGGGTTTCCGTTGTTTCGTTAGGTGCGATTACCGAAGCATTTGGCGCCCCTATATGGCTAATTGTATTAATACCATTTCCAGTTGGGATGTTATTGCTTTACCTATTTTTAAATAAACCCCTAGCCACTTGGTTTCTTACCTATCTAACAACATTAGCTTTGTATTCATTTATTCATGTTGTGATGAGCTACTTTTTTCAATTTCACTCTTTAATTCCGTCTTGGCGATTATCCTAAAACGGTAAACAATTTTTATTTTTCTAATGGGAATCCTGGAATGGATTCTCTTTTATATTTAAATCTCGTTTTAATAGTTTTTTGTTCGTAATTTGTGTCAACTGCTCTCTTATTCAATCGCCCTACGCATACCCCGATAGCATCAACAGCACGCTAGCTACGATGACTACGATTCCTTCTGGCAATGTAAATAAACTCGTTAACTCCTTACCCAAAGTGGTTGATAAGACCAGACTTTGTGAGTCTCTTCCCACCGATACAACAGCCTCCACGGACGCCGGTCCATCACTCATGTACCCTCGTTAGTTTCGCGAACTTTTTAAGGTCATCCAGATCTGTATGTAAATAAGCTGAGTCCTTTCGTTTCGAAATCCTGTTCGGGTTTTCGCAGCTATCACAAATACAGATTACCCAACTCTCCCATCTTTTTTGAGAAAATGATCGTATCGGTATCACTTTCTATCTTTTTTTAACGAATTCCCCAAAATTAAAAAACCGCTACAAACGCTGTTAATACAACGTTTGTAGCGGTTTTTTAATCCCTTAACTTCTTCTAACTTGAATTATGTCTTAGGAGGACGTGTAAATGTGTTGATTAACCTTGTAGATATCACATTTCTAAATACCATGTGTTGTATTTGTGTTTGATTAGGAACCAAGGCTTCCAACAATCTATTATGCTGGACAGAAATTAGAATAGAGTTCAATTTACGGGGTTATATGGAAGTTCGTTAACAAAGACAGATACTGAGTTTTCATGGAACAAAAACAAAGTTTACAATGTAATTTTGATACGGCGAATATTTTACGGGTGGGAACGGTTATTGCGATTGACGCCCCGAGTTCAAAAAGTTGTACGCTAATTTATATCGGATTAGACGCAAAGGTATAAAGTCCATAACATAAAATTATTGCGCGTAAGTAGCATTGAGCATCCGCAGCGATATTGGAGGGGGCACTTGGGGGTAGCCGGATTCCCCCGCCGTACCTATTGCCACGCACGTAAATAACCGCTATCAATACGCTTTGTTTCAAGCGTTAAATAACGGCTTTGTTTCGTCTGCTTGTATACGTTACATCGAGGCGCTGTCCGCTCAGAACATGTCTAGACCACGGACAGACTCGCGTATCTCTTCATCACGTATACCGATATAACGGCGCGTCATTCGCTGCGATGAATGATTAAGTATTTCCGATAATGTTACGATGTCTTTCGTCTTCTTATAGTAGAAATAGCCGAATGTTTTACGTAGAGAATGCGTTCCGATGAAATCCCAGCCGAGCAAATCAGCGGCCTTGGCGAGCGCCCTATAGCCCTGTGTAGTCGATATGTGCCCACCCTTGGCCGACGCGAATAGGTAGCCCTCCGACGGCTGTCCGTCTAGGTAGTCGGTTATCTCCGGCATGATGTCGTCAAGATAGACCTCGCGCATCTTCTTCGTCTTACCTTCCTTGACGAGAACGCTACTACGCCCCTTAACGTCTTCGATACGCATCTGTACGATATCGCCTATTCGTAGCCCCGTTGTTATTCCGAGTTTGAATAGAAGAACGTTGCGATCCGCTGTCAACGGTGAAGCTAGAATTATTGCCTTGATGAATTTCTCGATATCCTCGGTCGTTCTAATCGGCTGTACTTTTTGCATGAATTTCGCTCCTCTTTAGATGTACGGTTATGTCTTTTTATTGAATATACCATACGTCTAAATGGAACACAACTACTAAATGCGATATCTACGCGATTTCCGATGTATCCTTTTGTCTAAAGCTTACATCAGCGATTAGCCCAAAGATATGCGATTAATCGGAACTAAACCCAAATGCAAATACCGCGAAGTCTGAATGACCTAACGCCTTGCTTACGAGTGCTAAGTCGCCTTTGCTACGCTTGTATATGTCTTTTGCGAAGCCCCGACGTAGCCCGTGAGGATTTATGTTTCGATTTCCATAAGTCCGCTTATAATAATTCAGATGCTTCGCTATTGAGTTGGACTTCGGCGCATTAGGATTAATAATGCCCTCGCCCTGCTGCGTGATAAATACGTAATCATTAACTACGCCCTTCTCTTCTCGGATGATCCGATTCTGCTCGAATAGTACCTCGAGTATTTTCTGTAACCGTCCGTCAAAAGGAAGTAGAATGACTTTTAAAAGAGGAGGGAACGGATGTGCGTGTTGAATTGATTAAGTCGATGGATCGGAATTATGCAGAAATTTTAACCTCATTTAGACGTGCAGTTTCTAAGATATAATTATTGAAAAGGTTAATTTTTATAATAATGGATACCCTATTTTATAGTATGCGTTATCATAAAAATAAAGAAATTCGGAGGTATGAATATGGATTTGCAAGTTGAGTTATTAGAAGAGAATAGTGTTCAGCGTTTCAAAATTGTCGGTGAGATTGACGCCTTCACAGCACCAATGTTAAGAGAACGTCTTGCAACTGTTGAAAAAGCAAATGATACACAAGCTGAATTGGATTTGTCCGAAGTTAATTATATGGATAGTACAGGACTGGGTGTTTTTGTTGGTTTTTATAAAGTTGTCAAGGCAAATGGAGGACATGTTAAAATTGTTGGCGTTAACACACGTCTGAAAAGACTTTTTGATATAACTGGCTTAGGAGAAGTTATGGATATTGAAATGGAAGAAAGCGGGAACGAAGATGCAACCGTATGATTATATTGAAATTCGAGTTCCCGCATAAGCTCAATATGTTGGTGTAGCCCAAATTCGTCTTTATTGTTAGTACCTGGATTGTTATATTTCCTATTAATCGCTGCTGCGAACTAATCCGCAAATTGTAAAAATATACTCTTATGAGACTCCATCAGGATTAGTTGATCCATGACTAATTGATCTTCATAATGAAGTTTAAAATTTTCTCCTAGTTCTTGTTTTACAATAGAGGGTAATCGTTCTAATGTGTATAATTTTTTTAAGTCGACAGTATCAGAATTCAAATCATTGTAGACACGCCAGTATTGCATTTGAAGTGTAAGATCCGAGTTTCTAGTTTCAGGATATCTATTCAAAATACTTGCTACACGAGTAGTAAGTTTTTTATCATCTCCAGCTTGAATGGCTTTCCATAACTCATCTGCTCTACTATTTTTTTCTTCTTTCTTAACTTTCTCTTTTTCTATTTCTTCTTCACTTTTTTCTTCTTGACGTTCTTCCTCAACAACATCTTCATTACTTTCAGACATAATATATCCCCCCAGAAAGTTTCGAAATATATAATATGAAACTAGTCATCTTCCTTTTCATCAATCAATTGTTGATTCAATTCTTTTTGCTGTTCTTCGGTCAGCAATTTCAATTCTCTTAAAGGGCCTGTGCATCAAACAAAGACAAACAACTCACGCATCTGAATAAAAATACAAAAAAGCAGTAATTAGCCAAATTTTCTGTCCTTTATTCTTTTATTATTCAATTTTAGTTAATTACCTGAAGTTCAGATGGCGGTTTAATTGTTGTTATAAGTATTTTTTTAGTTTAAAGTGTATATATATGGAAAAAAAGATTCAGTGGATATTAATCTGAGGGGGAAGAGTTTTGGATAAGGTATGGATAGATGAGGAAATTAAACAGTATATTAAAGATCATAAAAAAGCTTTTGAAAACCAATTATTAGGTCAAGCTGGAAATGTAAGAGATAAAATTGACGATATCTTAAGATTTGGGGAAGTTGACCTCATTAACAATGCACATAAACTAGTTAATTATGTCATTGATGGCGATAAACTTACGGAACTTCAGTTATTTGCTAAACACGAAGGAATAGCATGGGCTACACATTCCATAGCTTTAACTTTTAAACTGGAATGGGTACAAGCGATTCGCAGGACTCTTTGGAACTTCATACAAGAATATAACAAGGATGAGAAAAAGTTCACGATTGATATGGTTTTTATATTGGAAAAACAATTTAATAGTCAAATTGATGACTTTTTAAATTCATTCTTTATTAGCTATTCAACATTTAAAGATTCATTGATTTCGGCTCAAAGGGAAATAGTTGCAAACTTATCAGTCCCTATTATTCCAATAACACCAAGCATATGTATACTTCCCTTAATTGGCGCAATGGACTCAATTAGAACAACTATCCTAGAGCAAAAGGTTTTAGAAGAGGTTAACAGACTTCATGTTCAAACATTAATCATTGACTTATCTGGCATAGCAAGTATGGAAAGTAATGTAATTGAACATCTTATGAAAACGATTTACAGTACTTCCTTGATGGGATGTCGCACAATCATTACTGGTTTGCGTCCAGATGTTGTTAGACAGTTGAATAGTTTAGGTATTAATATTAATAAAGAAACGAAAACCTTTGGTACTTTACAACAAGCATTAAATGAAATCTTACTAAAATAATAAAGTTAGAAAATCGAGGACGACAAAGAAGAAAGTAAGCTTAGCACAATAATTCGCTTTCTTAATAATGGAGATACTCATAATGAGCACAGATTTTATATTAAGTACAGGTAGTATTGATGGTGACGATTTACCTTTTGAAATCACGATAAAAGGAAATGAAGACAGTGATTTAGATCTGGTATTAAAGTAAATTAATTCAATAAATATTACACTACCAAAAACAAAGCGACCTACCCACAATCAAATCTGTGGATGGGTCGCTTTTACTTTGCATATAAGTATTAGAATTTATCTCTATGGTGATAATGATCATGAGGTGATTTAAATGCACAGAGTCTGGAAAGGTGCCATATCGTGTCTTGTAACAATTCCTGTAAATTTACATGCAGCCACGGAAGACAAAGGTATTAAATTAAGAAAGATCCACGATAAATGTAAGAAACCAATTAAGCAGGAAAAGGTATGCCCTATATGTAACTAGAATGTGGATTCAAAATCTCTTGTAGAGGGCTATGAGTATGCGACTGACCAATTTGTTGTCATTACGGATGTAGAATTGGATGGTCTGAAGAGTGATATACCCGCAACGGATACGCCCGATGATAGCGAAATTTGTATTTCTACATAAAGGATTCATTTTCCTCATAAATGGGTATTTTAGCTAGTTGGGGTTTGTTTGACAGGAGGGGAAATAGTAATATGTTTGGACTCGCAGATTTAGCGTCCTTAATCATATCAGGATTTATCATCTTGCTGGTTGTTAGATTTTTGAGGGAGTCCGGTTACTTTATCGTCAGCGGTATTTTTGGGGTTAAAAACCCTAAACTAACGATTGGATCTGGCCCTCGGATTTTCAAACTAGGCGTAATCGACGTACGAAAATATTATCATGTGTATAGTTGGTTTTCCTACGACTCGTTGATTAGAAAAAATAACTTTGCATACATATGTATTTATGCAGTTCCAATTATAATCAACCTGGTACTTGCTGTCACCATCAATGCCCTACTAGCCAACGGAATGCTTCAGGAATACAAAACTTTTTGGGAGCGGTTTATTTTCTATGCCTTCTATTATTTACTTTTTGACGTCATTCCCATGAGAACCGTAAACGGGAAGCCAAATAACGGAATGATTATTTATGAAATGCTTCGGTATGGTAAACGTACCGACTTCAATGATGAGCCTTTTATTCCCGCGACAAGTGATGTAGAAGATCAATATCAGAAAGAAATGGAAGATATACAGGAGTTGGAAGATGATAAGAAATAGGCTGAACTAAGTATTATAAAGGGAATCCAAGACAAATCGAAGATGTAATGCACATCGTTTATCTTAGGCGTTATCGTACAATTCGGTGAACAAACAGCTATCAACTTAGCAGCCGGCCTTGAAGCATCCACTGCATGAAATTGGAATTCCACAACCATCCCCCACCAATAATTGCAACTCTTAATTTAGACTTTATATTCATAACTGTTTCTCCCCTATTTTTTGTAGTCGTTCCACGCCTTAAGAGGTGCCAAACTAGACCAAACTCCCTTTAACATCTCTCTTGGGAATTCATAGAGTCCTATATTTATGATGTAAGCGATGTCTTTTTTATAAGCAATGTTTCTAATCGATAAATGCAATTAAAAAGTTAGTCATGTTTTTTATATATTCTATATATCCGGAAAACGTATAAATTACTTCTATTTGCATTTTTCAGCGGTACTGAAATACCCTTTCCATACGATTATTTAATTGTCTTTGGGGTATACAGTTTAGGGAGTAGACAAACTCTTTTGTAAAGCAAATTGGATTTGATTTCTATTTAACAAGTAAGAAAGTATAAAAACTTTCTTACTTGTATAAGTGCAACTAAGGCATTCGCCTAAAGGCTTGGCGAGCGCCAATTTTTCTAAAAATACTTATAAGCAATTTCTAGGAGGAACATAGGGGTTATGCAAAAGTTTTTACTGACCTTAGTTGCGTTGACTTTGTTGGTTATCTATCCTACAAAGTCAATTGAAGCTAAGACAGAAACATATACTATTAAACCAAGCGGAGAAACATATAATAGAAATTTAATGAGCAATTCAACCTATAATGAGTATACTAAACATTATTATTTAATTCGTTCATATCTTGAACAACTTGAAGAATCAGATGGAGGCACACTCGTATTAGAAAAGGGAACTTATACAGTGTCAAACGTATTGTTCGTACCTTCAAATGTAACGATTAAACTAGAAGATGGTGCAAAAATTGTAAATGGAAATGAAACTGGTACATCTAAATTCGATGCTGATAAATCAATTTTTCAATTTATCCGTCCTTCTCTCGGCAAAGAAGAAAGTGTCTATGGTGAATACGATGGTGAAAAAAACATCTCCATCATTGGATCTGGTACAGCGACGATTGACTTGAATTTCGAAAAGGATGGTATTGCTATTATTGCCGGCCATAATCAAAATATCAGAATCGAAAATATTAATTTTCTAAACATGTATTCAGGCCATTTCATTGAGATTGATGCAACAAAGGATGCTGTTATATCCAACAATAAATTTATGAATTCAAAACCTTCATCAACTGAAATCAAAGAAGCGATCAATATCGATACTCCTGACAAGCTTACGAATGGCTGGAGCTCTAAGTGGAGTAAGTTCGATAAAACACCTAACTCCAATATGACGATAAAAAAAAACGTTTTCTACGACCTGGACCGGGCAATCGGCACACATAAATATTCCAATGGGAAATATCATGACCTAATCATTATCAGGAATAATAAAATAGAGAAAATGCGTCAGGATGCCATTCGCGTGTTGAACTGGAGTAATGCAACGATAGAAAACAATACGTTTAAAAATGTAGACTCAGATAAAAATAATGCTAACAGTGGGATTATGGCAAGTGGTGCCATCAACCCTACCTTCCAAAATAATGTATTTGAAGATATACCGCGGGCAATGCAATTTTTAGCTTGGAAAAACAGTGATTCTGGTTCTGAATATGATGTAACATATAATGAGTTAAGTGAGGATAATAAAGAAGCTCTTTCTACAAATACTGTAATTAATTATGAGGAGGATTTTATCCGTATTAATCCTAAATATAAAAAATACGATAAAGAACATACTGAATTTATACCCGTTAAAACAGCGCATTCTCCTATTTTACCGAAAGAGGATTCAGTCTATCCAGAGACGTTGAATTTTATGAAAATCTATTTTACGCGAAGATACTACTACTATTCAGACATTCAAGAGGATTTGAAGAGTAATATATAAAGTGCATAATGATAGTAAACCAAAAAAGAGATTAGTGGCGGTAAATATGGCGAAAATAATACCATTCAAAACTAGACAGCAATCTAATATGTTCCTTCAATAATAAAGGTTTCAACAGGAAGAATCAAAAAAGCCCAAACTATTTTAGTCTGGACAATCTTGATATCACATCTAATTTTCGTTTCTTATATATTTCTATTCCATCTTTCAGTAACGCACCCGTTAGTTTAAGAAGAACAGCGACGCTTATTATAGTGATAGGTAAACCTTTGAAGTTATCTCCAGCTTTTCCCCCACTTCACACCGTACGTGAGACTTTCACCTCATACGGCGTTCCAACTAATCCAATTCATTCAATATTTTTATGTATATGCAAGATGAAATGTAGAATCAGATTGCTTCGTTCAGGCATAGCTCACGCAATTCATTAACCTTTTCAAGTTGTTTTTCATTTAACTTTAGCACGTTTAAAAGTACTTGTATTTTCTCTAGATTCTTCATATGAATGAGACGATGAACAGGTTCGTGCACTATCATTAAATTCCCGTATGAATCATCTTGTGTTAGATGAAAAGGTATTTTATGATGACAGTGGCAATCGTTCCGTCCTAATTCAATTCCTGTAATGGCACATTTCCCGTATTGTGCAATAAACCGGCTAATCCGATTGTCGTTATATTCGATAGAGCGACTTGGTATATATTGCTTCATCATATAAGTGAGGACTTGTTTATTAATTGCCCGCAAACTTTGATGGATTTTATTTCTACCTACGGTAGTGAAGTTACAGATTGATTGAGAGAAGTTAAGGTTCACTTTACAACGTTGGGCATGAATTGGGACAATGACCATTCCTTTTATTTTATAAAGTTTACATTCGTAACCCTTATACCGCTTCTGTAAAGTTTTTGTGAGGTCCTGAAACGTTGCTTCTTTTCTCATTTCATTTAAACGATTGAATAACGCTTTATTAAGACGACCGCTCAGCTTATTTAAGTCTAATGTGATGTGCGACGCTGCGGAATAATAATTCTGTATCCCCATTATTACCGTATTGAATCGCCAAACATTTTCGGGTGATTGGTGTTTCTGAATTACCTTTATTGCTTGTTTAAGCTTTATCTGTGCATTATCGAGTGACTTTTTGGTCATATTTGATTGGGCAACATAAAGAGTTCTTTTATTCGTCTGCTTCCGATGTGCCTTAAGACGAAACCCTAAAAACTCTGATGAGTTTTTCTTTAAGTTGACCACTTTCGATTTTTCCTCACTAATTTCAAGGTGGAGTCTTGTTTGAAGAAAATCTTTCACTGCATAATGCATCTTTATCGCTTGCGAGCGAGTGCGGCAAAGAATTTTAAAATCATCAGCGTATCTTACGATATAGCAGTGTTTCAAGTTCGATTTTTTCAATGCATTGTATCTACCAGCATACGATTTATATGGCTTTCGTGTTTCAAGGCTTTCCCATTGATTACTAACCCACCAATCTAGTTCATTTAATACAATGTTAGATAACAGGGGTGATAATATTCCCCCTTGAGGGGTACCTTTGGTTGGGAATCCTTCTCCTATCACTTCAGCTTTTAAAAGACGCGAAATAATAGAGAGTAATGCCTTATCACGGATACCAAGCGACCACATTTGTCTTAATAATTTGGCATGATTTACATTGTCGAAGAACCCTTTAATATCGACGTCTATACAGTGATATAAACACGCCCGGTTAATAAGCGTCTCGAACCTGGATTTTGCATGATGTGTACTACGATTTGGTCTAAAACCATAACTGTGTTTATAAAACCTTGCTTCACAGATGGGCTCAAGCACTTGAAGAATACACTGTTGGAACAATCTGTCCCAAATAGTCGGAATCCCTAAAGGGCGTGTTTTCCCATTTGCCTTTGGGATGAAGACCCGTCGAACGGCTTTGGGTGTATAACGTCCAAACATTCGTTGTATCGTCGATACAACTTCTCCAACGGATAATTGACTTATATCTTCAATCGTTAGTTCATCATATCCAGCGGTTCTACTACCCGTATTTCGTTTAATATTACGATAAGCTAATCGAATGTTTTCATCGGATTGCATTAAATCGAGTAATCCATAAAAATTTTGACCATTGGCACTTTGAGCATATAAAGAATCAAAATGATATTGCATATCATAATACTCGTTGTGTCTCAGTTTCTTTCGTTTTAACAAGTCGGTGGCTCCTTCGGAGCTGAACCTCTATTAGTCTTACAAGAACCTTATTAATCGTATAAGAACTGTCTTGCATGGTTGAATGAATCTTTTATTAGTCTAGTGGCTATCCCTCCACGTTCATTACACGCTTCGACGGTACTGTACCACCACTTTCACTGATATGAAGAAAAGTTATACAGTCGCTAGTCTCACGACTATTTTCCTTTTCAACGCTTCATCAAGAGTAAGCCCTCCACGTTATCAGCTTACAACGTTGAGTTATATCTATTATGGAACAAACTTAGGTGCTTCCTATGAGCCTGTTAGCATTGCATGTGCCTGTAACACAAGGTGGATTTTTATATTGTCTATTCTTACTCATCCACAGCTAACCCTACATATGGTAGTAAATACATTTCTATATAACGCGCGTCTAGACCCGTACATTCGGAAGTTCGTCAGCAATACAGTATCTTATTGTATTTACATTACATTCTCACCATATCTGTTCAACCCAAGCATCATGATTTACACCACCCCATCGGGTAGGCTTTCGTCAGCCAAACTGTTACGGTAAATTCTCACGCCTATTAACCGAGCTTATAACACGCATTTCCTTACTGATCAACGTGCTACTCGACGCAGGGGAAGCCTTTCAGAGCGTTACCTCCTCATTCGACTTCTCGATATAACCCTTCAGTTTTAGGAGACCTAAAACTGCCTAACCTTTACCGAAACTGTGTGACCACATTTCATTTGAGTTAGGAACATTTCGCACAAACAATCGCGCCCTTTTGTTGAAGATAAACGTTCAATAATTAGATAAAAAGTGCCAAAATCTTTGGTATCCAAAATATAGGGATATAGAAATTATTAAACCTACAGCTATTGAAGAGGTAGCTAATACTATAAACTTGCTAGTATTTATTTCTCCTTTTTTGTAGACTATCCTAAACACTGTGATTAGTTTGAAAACTGTCATAAAAATAATTAATGTCGCACAAATACTTACTAATACAACTGCCATAACAACCCTCTTTCAATTCTGAATTCTCTAAAAAACCTTTATTAATGATCCTGCCCGTTAACTTAATACCAATTATTTCAAATCCTCTTCATTTACACAATACGTTTTTCCAGATAATGGACCGATTGTTGAACACAACTTAAACAACACTCTTCAACTAACCCCGTAAAAGTACAACGGGGGGTATTATGAAGTTTTGGTGTTAATCAGTACCTTCACCTTGACATAAATAGTTCATATTTTTATCATTGATAAGAAGGCAAACAAAAAGGGAGAAAGAATTATGAACTCACTTAACAACATTTCTAATCATCTTCTCAGTAATAAAGAATCATTGGCTATTGAAATTGTTAACGGTGTTCTTAATTCTCTGAATCAGGATATTCCTAAATGGGAACAAGATCAAGCTGTTACAATGTATATTGAGTTTGTAAGTTTTATAGGTGAATACATAATTAGTGAAGAAGAAAAAACACCTGAATTACTATTAGTTTGGAGTAAAAAGAATGCAGCTATGGTTTCACTTGATGGGAATCTTTCTACTCTTGTAGTTAGGTATTTGCCAACGAGGGATGTTATTACTGATATATTAACTGAATTGGGATTGGAATATAATCTTAGCTTGAAAGAACTAAGTAAGCTTATAAAGCAGGTAAATCATATGTTAGATATAAGCCTTAATGAAACTGTTTCTAATTATGAATTTCTTGTGAACGAGTATCAAAAGATGGCGCAGATTGAATTAGCAGAAGTATCTACCCCAATTGTTCCTGTTAAGGACGGCATAATTGTCCTGCCATTGGTAGGAGACATCGACTCATACCGGATACAATATATGATGGAAAATCTACTTCCTAAAATGTCTGATTTAGGGGTAAATTGTGTTATCGCTGATTTTTCAGGTGTTTATAAATTAGACAAAGAAAACGTCAAATATCTTAACCAAATTGGACAAATGCTTCGTTTAATGGGAATAGACATTATATCAACTGGAATTAGTCCCAAATTGGCTCAATTGGCTATTAATGAAGGAATAGATTTATCTCGCAGCACAATTTATTCTAACTTAAAAATAGCATTGGAAAGTTTTGAATAACACTTAGGATTTTATTAACTTAGAGACACTTTTTATGGGTATCGTGGATCGTTTTGAAGAACAATTTGTGGTTATTGAAATTAATGGAACTAAGCAAGACATTTCACATCAATTCAGGTTGAATTCTATAAACTTAGCAAAATTAATTTAGAAATAGCATACTATCTAAAGCCTTGGAAATTCCATTAGGAGTTTCTAAGGGTTTTTATATATATTCATGCACATTAAGAAAAAATTTAGATCAATTCAATAAGCTTTACTGGAAGCAAATAGAACGCTCTAAGAGTCACAATACCTTCAGTAGAATGGAACATTTAGAATTTCTAGGTTATAAAGTTGAATACTTGTGATGAAATAAAGAGTCATCAACGACATCCCTTTATTATGTAGAAAATAGAACGGTGTGCGCAACAATAGCAGGGGTAGGAAAAAATCATTTCATATTAAACTGCATAGAGAAGTCCTCCTTGTTTGATGATGGATCAATGGTCGTTGACGCTCATGCATCATACTAGAGGGCTCTTTTTCTTTCAAGACCCCGAACATCCTTCAAACAGGAATGCTGCC
>NZ_JBYHFQ010000045.1:0-22620 GCF_057669665.1 Sporosarcina sp. Y1004
GTAAAGTCATTGCCTTCGGGTAATGGCTTTTTTTATGTTTATATAGACCTTAACCGAAGGTTATATTGAACTAATTCAATGGAATGCGAGATAGGCGAGGGACAGTAGAGTTCGAGGAAGCGAAGGTAGGAGGATTGAAGCCTATGAGATACGTGAGAACCGGACGACGCCGATCTCAAAGTAAAGTCACTGCCTTCGGATAATGTTTTTTTATGTTTATATTAGATCGTCAGTTTATAATCCTAATGAGAGTGAAATAGATCATAGTTAGTTCTGGTAAAAAAATTCTATAAACCAGTTGAAATATCGTACTAGACATACTGTACCGTAGACTTAATAAATTGAATATCTGTGTTACATAACTTCACAATCCTGAATCCTTGTAATTATGTCTAGTTCAGCTTACTCTTTAAACACAATCGAAAAAGGGGGTATGAATCTATGGATTCAGTCTATAACTTTTCAGTGAAAAAAACGAATGGTGAAATTCAAGCGTTGGAAGACTTTAGAGGAAAACCTTTAATTATTGTAAACACAGCGAGCAAATGTGGGTTTGCCAATCAGTTCAAAGAATTACAAGAGATATATGAGGAAAACAAAGACCAAGGTCTCGTCATACTTGGCTTTCCATCGGATAACTTCAATGATCAAGAATTCGATGATATCGAGAAGACGATGGAGTTTTGTGAAATCAACTTTGGGGTAAACTTTCCAATGTTTGCTAAGATAGATGTGAAGGGTGAACATGCTGAACCACTATTTACATTTTTGACTTCTCAAAAAAAGGGGTTGTTATCAGAGGGCATCAAGTGGAATTTTACGAAGTTTCTTATTGACAGTGAGGGGAATGTAGTGGAAAGGTTTGCACCGCAAACTTCACCGCTAAAAATGAAGAAGTCCATTGCGAAAATTATTTAGCGAATAATAGCAATACTTTTACTTATCACCACTACCTTGACAGTCATTGCGACCGCTGATAACATTTTAATAATATTCAATTGAAACTAATAGGAGGTTTGTTGGTATGTGGGAAACAAAATTTGCACGTGAAGGGCTGACATTCGACGATGTGTTGCTAATACCGGGACCTTCAGACGTATTGCCCAAAGATGTATCACTTTCCGTTAGTCTAACCGATAAAGTAAAGTTAAATATTCCAGTTATCAGTGCGGGAATGGATACAGTAACGGAGTCTAAGATGGCAATTTCCATGGCCCGTCAAGGCGGACTAGGTATCATTCATAAAAACATGAGCATTGAAGAACAGGCTGAACAGGTAGTCACGGTAAAACGATCTGAAAATGGTGTAATTACAAATCCATTTTTCCTGTCACCTGAACACCAGGTTTTCGACGCTGAACATCTCATGAGCAAATATCGTATTTCTGGGGTTCCGATTGTAAATAATACCGAAGAATTAAAG
The DNA here is from genome assembly GCF_057669665.1 of Sporosarcina sp. Y1004. Taxonomy (NCBI): domain Bacteria; kingdom Bacillati; phylum Bacillota; class Bacilli; order Caryophanales; family Caryophanaceae; genus Sporosarcina; species Sporosarcina sp. Y1004. Next base: position 1,424 of record NZ_JBYHFQ010000045.1, read on the forward strand.
CTTGTCGGCATACTGACAAACCGCGATCTACGTTTTATCCAAGATTACTCACTTGTCATTGATGATGTAATGACGAAAGAGAATCTTGTGACGGCTCCTGTAGGTACTACATTGGAAGATGCTGAAAAGATTTTGCAAAAATACAAAATTGAAAAGCTTCCGATTGTTGATGAAAATGGTATCCTCAAAGGTTTGATTACGATTAAGGATATTGAAAAAGTAATTGAATTCCCAAATGCAGCGAAAGACAAGCAGGGTAGGCTTCTGGTAGGTGCTGCAGTTGGCGTTACGACTGACACAATGCAACGTGTTGAAAAACTTGTGAATGCTGAAGTTGACGTAATCGTTATTGATACAGCACACGGACATTCCAAAGGTGTTCTGGATGTAGTTGCTCAGATTAGGTTAGAGTTCCCGGAACTTAATATTATCGCTGGAAACGTTGCAACAGTGGAAGCTACACGCGCGCTCTATGAAGCAGGCGCTGATGTTGTAAAAGTAGGTATTGGCCCAGGGTCGATTTGTACGACACGTGTTGTTGCCGGTGTCGGAGTTCCACAAATCACAGCCATCTATGAATGTGCTTCAGAAGCACGGAGGCAAGGAAAGACGATTATTGCTGATGGCGGGATTAAGTATTCAGGCGATATCGTTAAAGCACTAGCAGCAGGAGGACATGCTGTTATGCTTGGAAGTCTTCTTGCCGGTACGACAGAAAGTCCGGGAGACACTGAAATATTCCAAGGACGCCGTTTTAAAGTGTACCGTGGAATGGGTTCGATCGCCGCGATGGAAAAGGGATCAAAAGACCGATACTTCCAAGATGATGCGAAAAAACTTGTACCGGAAGGAATCGAAGGACGTATGCCTTATAAGGGTTCACTTTCAGATACAATTCATCAGTTAGTTGGTGGAATTCGTGCAGGCATGGGTTATTGCGGTACAAAAGATTTGCGTGATTTGCGTGAAAAAGCACAGTTTATCCGTATGACGGGTGCAGGCTTACGTGAAAGCCATCCACACCAAGTACAAATAACAAAAGAAGCTCCAAACTATTCACTTTGAGTTTTGAGTACAAATGAAGGAACTTCAGCACCTCTCCTGCGTCTACATATGAGCGGAAAGGTGCTTTTTCGGTTTAGTTCCCATGGAGTAGCATAAATATGATAAAATGGTTTTGGGGAAATAGCAACGACGGAGGTATTACGGTGAAACGAAAAATGAGACAATTGGTGGCATTCATGTTAATGCCGCTACTGCTACTAACGACACTCGGTACAGCTCCAGCTCAGGCAGAATCAGCACTTGGCATTTATGTCGACGGCGCAATTCTAATTGATGCGGAAAGTGGTAAAATACTTTATGAAGAAAATGCAGATACGCCACTTGGTATTGCAAGTATGACAAAGATGATGACTGAGTATATTCTTTTTGAAGCAATCGAGGAAGGTACAATAAGTTGGGATCAGGAATACAAAGTGAACGATTATACATATGCCGTTTCACAGGACCTCCGTCTCAGTAATGTACCGTTGCGGAGAGACGGCACATATACAATTCGAGAGCTGTATGAAGCGTTAGCGATTTATTCCGCGAATGCAGCTACAATTGCAATTGCTGAAACGATTGCGGGCACAGAAACTGAATTTCTGAAGCTGATGAATGCAAAAGCTAAAGAAATGGGTTTGAAAGATTATAAATTTGTCAATTCGACAGGCTTAAATAATAAAGACCTTCAAGGGATGCATCCGCAAGGGACGGGCAAAGAGGATGAAAACGTCATGCCCGCAAAGTCGGTTGCAAAGCTTGCCTATCAACTGCTAAAAGACTACCCAAAAGTGTTGGAGACGACGAAAATCAATTCGAAAGTATTCCGTGAAGGTACGTCCGATGCAACTAAAATGGACAACTGGAACTTCATGCTTCCAGGGTTTGTCTATGAATATGAAGGCGTCGATGGTTTGAAGACAGGTACGACCGACTTTGCAGGTCACAATTTCACTGGAACGGCAACACGTGACGGTAAACGAGTGATTGCAGTTGTTATGAAAGCGGTGGATGCAAAGGGAGAAGGTTCGTACAAAGCAAGATTCGATGCGACGCGTGCGCTGTTCGATTACGGTTTTGGCCAATTCTCTGAAGTGGAATTTGTTCCTGCGGGCTATCAATTCAAAGATGCAAAAACACTTGACGTCATCAAAGGGAAAGAAAAGACCGTTGCCATCGAGGTAAAGGAACCCATTAGCATGATGGTGAAAACAAGTGAAAAAGATTTGTTTGTACCTGAATTGGTAATCGATGAGTCCAAAATGAAGGACGGTGCACTCCAAGCACCAATCAAAAAAGGAACAGTTGTCGGTCATGTGAATCTCGTGAAAACAGAAGGCACTGATTACGGTTTCATAGATTCTGAAAATCCAGCAGCTGAAGTTGTGACGAAAGAAGCTGTTGAGAAGGCCGGCTGGTTCTCGCTTACAATGAGTGCGATTGGCGATTTCTTTGTAAGTATATGGGATGGTGCAATCGGATTTATAAAAGGTTTATTTAAATAAAAGATTAGGCGGGGAATCCTTAATTGGATTCCTCGCCTTTTTTAATGGACCATGCACGCATGAGGTTTTCGATTCCTAGTTTGATGGCATCCGTTGAAAGACCACCGAATCCGAGGAGAAAGGAAGGCTCACCTGCCACTGGTGCTGTCCTGTAGTCATTTAAACCATACACCCGGATCCTATTTTCTAGGGCTATTTCTGATAAAGCCTTTTCATCTTTGGACATATGAACGGTAAGGATGATATGCATGCCTGCTTCATCGCCTGAAAATGAAACGTAAGGAGCGTAGGGAAGGAGCGCTTCCGTTAATCCTGAAAGTTTACGTCTGTATATTTTGCGCATCCGGTTCAGATGGCGTGAAAAGTGTCCACCAGCCATGAAACGGGCGAGGATATGCTGATCAAGCCGCGGTACTGTAGCCGAGTAGTGGATAAATGCTTTTTCATATCGATTGAGTAACAGTGGGGGTAGCACCATATATGCAATCCGCAGAGATGGCATCAGTGATTTTGAAAACGTGCTCAAATAGATTACGTTGCCGCCTTTATCCATACCTTGCAAAGAAGGGATTGGTCGTCCCGTATATCGGAACTCACTGTCATAATCATCTTCAATAATAAAATGGTTGTCATCCGATGAAGCCCAGTTCAGCAAGGCTGTCCTACGTGCCGCTGAGAGGATAATACCTGTAGGGAATTGATGTGAGGGAGTGACATATGCTATGGACGCTCCTGAGTCCTGTAGGGACCCTACATCCATCCCTTCTTCATCGACTGCAATTGGAATTGCTTCTCGGTAGTTGTGGAAAAAAACATGGTGAGTCAACGGATAGCCGGGATCTTCAATTGCGTACGTCGCTTCTGTCCCAAGGATCCGAATAACAAGCGGCATGAGCTGTTCTGTCCCGGATCCGATGATGATTTGCGCTGCAGTGCAGTCAACACCGCGCGAATGATACAAATAGCGTGCAATCTCTTGTCGAAGCTCCAAATCTCCGTGAGGGTGCCCAAGAAGAAGGAGATCACTGGACGATTCATCGATAACATCTTTTGCGTACTTCCTCCACTGTGAAAAAGGGAATGACCCCGTGTCGATTTTACCCGGAGAGAAGTCAAAAGTTACATCTTCAATCTTCTTGGCAAGTGCTTCCTCTGAAGGTTCAACCGGTTGGACGTAAGCAAGCTCTTCAATTTCCTGTACATAAAAGCCTTTTCGAGGTTTTGATGAAATAAACCCTTCCGCTGCGAGCTGTGCATAGGCAAGTTCAATCGTTGTCTGACTTACAGATAGAAAATCACCAAGCTTACGTTTGGAAGGAAGTTTCATACCGACCGGTAATTTACCTTCTGTTATGTCCTGTCGAATCTGATTATAAATTTGCTCATATAACGGGGTTTCCGTACTTTTCTCTAATTTGATTAATAACATTTCCACAACAATCACTCCAACTGACCCCTCTAATTTGTTTGAGACTGGGGGTTTCAATAAGGTCATATTACATTATACTGAACAATAAGAAAAGAAGTTGCGCCTGTTAAGAGGCGACAATAAAAAAAGGGGAAATGAACATGAACTTTAAATATGGCGGCGTCATAATGGATGTCATTAATGCAGAGCAGGCAAAAATAGCAGAGGCGGCGGGTGCAATCGCAGTAATGGCACTTGAACGTGTCCCTTCCGATATTAGAAAAGCGGGCGGTGTTGCGCGCATGGCGGATCCACGCATCATCACGGACGTACAAGGCGCTGTTTCGATTCCGGTCATGGCGAAGGCGCGTATCGGACATATTTCAGAAGCACGTGTTCTTGAAGCATTGGGTGTTGATTACATTGACGAAAGTGAAGTACTTACGCCAGCTGATGAAGAATTCCACTTGTTGAAGAATGCTTACAACGTACCATTCGTCTGCGGAGCACGTGATTTAGGAGAAGCAGCACGGCGACTTGGAGAAGGCGCTAAAATGCTTCGTACGAAAGGCGAACCGGGAACAGGAAATATCGTTGAGGCAGTACGTCACCTTCGTATGGTCCATGCACAAGTGACGAGACTCGTTCATATGAACGAAGATGAAGTTATGACGGAAGCTCGCAATCTTGGTGCGCCATATGAAATTCTACTTGCGATTAAAAAGCACGGACGTCTTCCCGTGACAAACTATGCTGCTGGTGGTGTGGCGACACCAGCGGATGCTGCACTCATGATGGAGCTTGGCGCAGACGGCGTATTCGTAGGTTCGGGTATCTTTAAGTCAGAGAACCCTGAGAAATTTGCACGTGCCATTGTAAAAGCAACTGAAAACTTTAAAGACTACAAACTGATTGGTGAACTATCCAAAGACATCGGCGAACCGATGAAAGGTTTGGAAATTGGTACGCTTCAAGCAGAAGAGCGTATGTCTGAGCGCGGTTGGTAATAAATAAAACTGTATTATAAATTGAAGAGGATAATATGTTCAGTATACGAGCATATTATCCTCTTCTTTTTTTATTTTTAAGAGCCTTTTTGCGACCGAATTTTATTACTTGCGTCTAAGTATATAAGTTGAGTCAAAGAATTTCTTAGAATAAGTTTTTCCACATATCTAGTAGGAAGAGGGGAGATGGAAATCCGTGAATATCCAAGAAACTGTAGCATTATGGTATGACGATTATGGTGAAGCTATATTTACATACATCTTGATGATGGTGAAAGACTATCAGCACGCGGAAGATTTAACACAGGAAACATTTATGAAAGCTTATCGAAAGCATTCAACTCTTTTACATCAATCGAGTGTGAAAACATGGTTATTTAGCATTGCTCAAAATACCACGAAAGATTACTTGCGTAAAAAGAATCCGTTGCGACACTATTTGGATCTATCATTGAATGATCGTGATTTAGCACCTTTACCGCATGAATTGATGGAAATGGACGAACAGGAAGTAGTCTTGACTCATGCCTTACAAAAATTGAAACCGTCTTACAGGCAAGTGATCGTTCTGCGTAAGCTAAAAGAGTTTTCGACGAAAGAAACGGCTGAAATTTTGGGTTGGTCAAATAGTAAAGTGAAAAGCACATTACAACGAGGTTTACAGGAATTAAAATCCAAGCTGATAGAAGGGGGATATGACTATGAAGCACTCATTCGATGATGAGCTAAATAACTCTTTTGATAAACTAAATCAAAACCTTCGTATGAAGCCAGAGTATCAAGAACAACTGCGAAAGCGTATTTTGCTCGAGAGTAAAATGGCTATAAAGAAAAAACCATCCAACAAAAAGATTTTGCTTTCAGTGGCCGTCGCTCTTCTATTATTATTGGCAAGTTCACCATTGTATTCCTCAACAATGGCCTCTTTGGCAGCGAAAATCTTACCCCTTCAAATCCCGGTGGGCGACACTTCAGCTGTCGATTCGCTCCATTCAAAGATTATGGAGATTCTTGAACGATCGGGGTATGAGGCATCATCCGTTGGTTCAAGGCCAAATCCTTATACAATTGAAATCGTATTGATGAAAGGTGAAGACAGTCTGGTAACAATGAAGAAAGTGCTGGTACCTCAACTTGAGCAGGTTTTATATGACCTAGGCATCGATCAATATCAATTAAACATTACTCAAATTAAAGGTAGTGAAGAGTTACCGGAAAAACATCATAAAATGAGTCAGCTAATGGACAATGTAGGTGCTGTTATTCGCGATGCATTCGTAACTTACGGTTACCCCGAATTGGCTGAACAAGTTACATACGGCACTACAGAAGAATTTTCTTCATACACAATTGAAATCGATATGCCAGATCATGTGAAGGAAGCGGAGGCAATCCAAAACTTCGTTATCGAGGAAATTGATGAAGATGAATTAGACATTAAGGATGTTAAATTACGTTATTACAATGCAGCACATCGTAGCCAAGATAATCGCTGGTCATATATTGCAAGCAATATTCATGCAGCATTAGCCGGCAAGTCCATTTACAATGTGACGGGAATCAGCTATAAGGTAAAAGACGGCATGACAGATATTTGGATTAAAACAGCATTACCAGAAAATGCAGACGAACAAATTATTTTAGAAATTGAGGCAGCCCTTCAGACGTATTTAGCATCAAAAGAAATTAAGGATACGCTTAAAAGCGACAACTACACGATTCAATTAGTGAATAAAGAGAAAATCATCTTATTACAGGTTACAAATGTATCTAGAGAGTAGTTGAGATAGGGTCGTTTTAATAACCATCTTCATTAAAAAAGGATGGTCTCGTTATACTTGAAAGGAATGATTAGAATGGAACGCTTAAAAGTTTTTGATGAAAACTATCTCTACTTGAGAGATGAAAGTAGAGATAATGTACATCGCGATGGATTATGGCATGAAACGTTCCATTGCTGGCTACTGGACGAAAAGTTTGTTTATATTCAAAAAAGGAGTAACGTGAAAAAGGATTTTCCTGGTTTGTATGACATTACTGCCGCGGGGCATATCCTTTCAACTGAAACAGTGGCAGACGGTGTCCGGGAAGTGGAAGAGGAACTGGGCATTGATGTTGAGTTATCGAAGCTGCATTCAAAAGGCGTCGTTCAAGATCGCATCGAACTGTCAAACTTTATTGATCATGAGTTTACGAACATCTTTCTGTATAAATCCACCTTGAGGGCAAGCGATTTTTCTTTGCAATTGGAAGAAGTTGAAAGTATCCATGTCGTGGAGAGGCGAGCCTTGATTCAACTATTTTTGTCAGAAGTCACGGCAGTGAACTGCAGTAATATCCATGACGGGACGTCGGTAGTAATCAGTCTGAATGATTTTGTCCCCCATGAAACCAGCTATTTTGAGCAAGTTGCATTATTCCTTGTGTGATTAAAGAAGACAGTGAATACATCCTTATCTGAATGACTTGCCAAAAAATCAGCCATGTAGTAAAGTTGTTATAATTTCAAACACGAGACGATGATGGGAATTAATAACAAGAATGTTCTTTTGCAGAGAGCCGGCGGTTGGTGCAAGCCGGTATAGACACTTGTGAATCCGTCCCTGAGTAGCTGGGCTGAACCATTTAGTAGGCCTGAGCCGGCAATTGAGCCGTTATTTCAATGGAGTGGATTGGACTTTTGTCCAGTCAATTTGGGTGGTAACGCGGGTAGTTCTCGTCCCTTTTATAGGGATTCGAGGGCTTTTTTTGTTGTCTGGCTCCAAGACTCCAGGTGAACACGCTGTTTTCGTCACCTACCTACCATCCTCGTCTGAAAAAAAAAGGAGGAAATAGCCATGTTAGATATTAAAAAAGTACGAGCAAATTTCGACGAAGTGAAAGAGAAGCTATCTAAACGCGGGGAAGATATTTCCCAACTTGATAAATTTCAAGATCTCGATGAAAAACGTAGAAAACTGATTGCAAACGTTGAAACTTTGAAAGCAGAGCGCAATGAAGTATCTAAAAAGGTAGCTGAAATGAAGCGCAATAAAGAAAATGCAGATGATGTTATTAAGCGGACGCGTGAAGTCGGGGAAGAAATCAAAAAACTCGATGAAGAACTACATGTGGTGGAAGAAGAATTGGATTACATCATGATGCGTATTCCTAATATCCCGCATGACAGCGTACCTGTCGGCGATAGCGAAGACGATAACGTAGAAGTGCGTACGTGGGGTGAAAAACCTGACTTCAAATTCGAGCCGAAGCCCCACTGGGAACTAGGAACGGATTTAAATCTTCTCGACTTTGAACGTGCTGCAAAAGTAACGGGAAGCCGTTTCGTTTTCTATCGTGGGTTGGGAGCGCGTCTAGAGCGCGCATTGATTAACTTCATGCTTGACCTCCATATCGAAGAACATGGTTATGAAGAAATGCTACCTCCTTATTTGGTAAACCGTACAAGCTTAACGGGTACTGGACAGCTACCCAAATTTGAAGAAGACGCGTTTTTGGTCAATGAAGAGGATTACTTCCTCATTCCCACTTCTGAAGTACCTGTCACGAACTTCCACCGTGATGAAATTCTAAATGCAGCGCAATTACCAGTCGCATTTGCTGCATACAGCACAAATTTCCGTTCAGAAGCGGGATCAGCTGGTCGGGATACACGCGGTTTAATCCGTCAGCACCAGTTCAACAAGGTCGAGCTTGTTCGTTTTGTGAAACCGGAAGATTCTTATGATGAACTTGAAAAGCTGACGGGGCACGCAGAAAAAGTATTACAATTGTTGAAATTGCCGTATCGTGCCTTGAAAATGTGTACAGCCGATTTAGGATTTACAGCTGCTAAAAAGTATGACTTAGAAGTATGGATTCCTACACAAAACTTGTACCGTGAAATCTCATCTTGTTCTAACTTTGAAGATTTCCAAGCGCGTCGTGCAAATATTCGTTTCCGTCGTGAAGTGGGTGCGAAACCAGAATACCTTCACACATTGAATGGCAGTGGTCTTGCAATAGGACGTACTGTGGCGGCCATTCTTGAAAACTATCAACAAGAAGACGGTTCTGTCGTTATTCCTGAAGTTCTACGTCCCTATATGGGCGGAAAAGAAGTCATTACATTGTAAAAGTAAAAATCGTGCAAGGCGTCATTCGACGCCCTGCACGATTTCTTTTTTCGTTCTCTTTTTCCGTTCACGAATCGCCCTGAAAAATGCCGTCAGCATCTCCCCGCACTCATCCGCAAGTACGCCTTCAACCACATCACATTCATGATTAAATCGAGGGTCGTTCAATAAGCGATATAACGAGTCAACGCAACCACCTTTCGGATCACGGGCACCGTAGACAACGCGCGGGATTCGGGATTGTAGAATCGCACCTGCACACATTGGGCATGGCTCGAGTGTCACGTACAACGTTGTATCTTCAAGCCGCCAACTGCCGATTTCGCTACATGCATCCTGAATGGCGGACAACTCCGCGTGCGTGACGGCGTTTTGGGTGGTTTCCCGTAAATTATGCGCCCGTGCAATCACTTTGTCGTCATGAACGATGATTGCGCCGATAGGCACTTCACCAAGCGCTTGTGCTTTCATCGCTTCGTCAATTGCCATCTGCATGTATAGCTGGTCTTTTTTAAAGGTATTCAAAGTCATCTCTCCTTGCAAACATTGTAGCATTTTATAGGTGAATGTAGGTTGGCTTTCTAAACAGTCGCTTGCGCTTTTCGATTGTCTAGCTACAGCAGCCAGATACTCAGGTCATAAGTCGGCACGGCTGCGCTGCAAAAAGCGCCGCTTCACTGTTCCGTCTTATGCCTGTCGCATCTAAGCGGCCGCTTTCACTTTTCAATTGTTCCACGTGGAATAATTTTGTTGGGCAATTAAGATAATTGTGCAATCTATATTTCATTTCAGTCGTGTGATAAAATGAAGAGCATTACATAATTACGACGTAAGGAGGACTTCTGATGTCTGTTCCGTTCATAGCGGTCGAAGGCCCGATTGGGGTTGGGAAAACATCACTTTCCAAAGCCATCGCTGATACGCAACAATTTCATCAACTAAAAGAAATTGTGGATGAAAATCCATTTTTAAATAAATTTTACGATAACATCGAGGAATGGAGTTTCCAGACTGAAATGTTTTTTCTATGTAATCGATACAAACAGCTCAGTGATACAAATAAAGAACTATTGATTGAACAGAAGCCGGTTGTTGCGGATTATCATATTTTTAAAAACTTAATTTTTGCGAAAAGAACACTAAGTCCTGGAGAGTATGTGAAGTACGAGGAAATTTATATGATTTTGACGAAGGACATGCCTATTCCTAACATCATCGTTTATTTACATGCGAGTCTAGATACACTGATGAAACGGATTTCACTGCGTGGTCGCGATTTTGAGAAAAATATGGATCCTGCTTATTTACAGCAGCTCGCAGAAGATTACGAAGCGTTTATCACATACTTTGAAATAGCGCATCCTGAAATTCCCGTTCTTAGGTTCAATGGGGATCATCTAGATTTCGTTAATAACGAAAAGGATTTACAATTCATACTAGACACTGTTGATGCAACGATACAAAAAGGAGACAAATTGAATGAACTTACGTGAAAAGTACGGCATCCCTCAAAACGCTGTTATAACAATCGCAGGGACAGTCGGCGTTGGAAAATCTACAATGACACAGGCACTTGCAGAAGCGCTCAAATTCAGAACATCATTTGAAAATGTCGATCAGAATCCATATCTCGACCTTTTTTACAATGACTTTGAAAAGTGGAGCTTCCATCTACAAATTTATTTCTTGGCAGAACGTTTTAAAGAGCAGAAACGGATTTTTGAATACGGTGGTGGCTTTATCCAAGACCGTTCAATTTATGAAGATACAGGAATTTTTGCGAAGATGCATATGGAAAAAGGGACGATGAATCCAGTCGATTATGATACGTACACCAATTTGTTTGAAGCGATGGTCATGACGCCTTACTTCCCACACCCTGATTTGCTCATTTACCTGGAAGGGCCATTGGATGGCATTATTGCGCGAGTCAAAGAGCGAGGACGCCAAATGGAACAGCAGACGCCAATTGCATACTGGGAGGAAATGTACGGGCGTTACGAGAATTGGATAAATTCGTTCAACGCTTGTCCCGTATTGCGCCTTGATATTAATGATTATGACCTTGTTGCTAATCCACTAGAAGTGGAGACAATTATAGAACGAATCGGTCATGCACTTGAGCAGACAGCACTTTTGAAGAAATGAACAATATTGTAACGAAGCAGCCTTTTACATAGGCTGTTTTTTTTGACTAGACTTCGGGTTTCTTTCGCTTTTATAATCTCACAAGTTAGATTCAATTCGAATACGATGTAATGTTTACACCTACAAAATTTGTTGTTGAACACCTCTTTCAAATACAAGGATGCGGACAACTTTGATTGTAACTGCGATGGAAAGGAGCGATTGAGAAATGAACCCAAATTCCGACAGACTAGTTAATATGGCTGGTAAAGGTGAACGTTATTCGCAATATACAGCGCCGGTCAGATATATTCTCAATAATAAAGACGATTTATATGGTCGAAGTTGCATAAGTAAGGGGGAGTTCGATTTTATCAGTATGAATCGTCTTCTTTGGATGGAGCATGTCAACTGGACGAGGATGACGATTATTAGTATTGTGTTCGACTTACCGGATTTACAGTTTGTCCAAGAACGTCTTTTGCAAAATGCAACCGATTTGGGGAATTGTTTACGGCCCTTTTATGGCGATAAAATCGCAGACAGATACACAGAGCTTATTAAAGAACATTTAGTACTAGCTGCTGAATTAGTAACAGCAGCAACAAAAGGGGATGCGAAAACAGCGGGAGAAAAAGAGAGGCAATGGTATCGTAATGCCGATGACATTGCAGGTTTTTTAAGTAGCATTAATCCGTATTTGGTGAGGGAAGAAGTTAGAAGTATGTTTTATACACATTTGGCTTTAACGAAAGTTGAGGCGGTTAGCATGATTCAAAAAGAATTTAAGGCTGATATAGTAGTATTTGATACAATCGAAGCGCAAGCACTAGAAATGTCAGATATGATTGCAAATGCCATTGTTAGACAATTCCCATATCAATTTTGATGAAAAAAGGGCGCATCATCTATATTAGATGATGCGCCAACCATTAAATTGACAATATAGCAGACTTCAGAAAAAATTCAGCATACAGTTCTTTTAATATCTTCGTCTCGTCTGCTTTATGAACGCCAAAGACAAGGCTGACTTCAGAAGAACCTTGGTTGATCATTTGAATACTGGCACCTGTACGTGCGATTGCGGAGGCAGCACGGGCAGCAAGTCCAGTGGAATGTCGCATTCCTTCTCCCACAAGGACAATCATAGAGTAATTGGAATGCATATGTACATGATCTGCTTTCAGTTCCTCTTTCACTCGACGTACAATCCGTTCTTCTTTAGCCGCGTTGAGAAATTTACTACGAATGATGACCGACAAGTTGTCGATACCCGATGGCGTATGTTCAAACGGAATTTCTTCTTCCTCTAGAATTTGCAGTAACTTCCGTCCGAAACCAATCTCTTGGTTCATTAAATACTTATCAACGAAGAGTGTTGAGAATCCACTGTCTGCAGCAATGCCGATTACTGGCTTCGCAAAGTAGTTTCTCTCATTGACAATAAGTGTACCGGGAGCTTCTGGATTATTGGTGTTTTTAATGCATACAGGAACGGAGCGGCTGAATGCGGGCATAAGCGCTTCATCGTGGAAAACAGAGAATCCAGCATAGGCCAATTCCCGCATTTCACGGTAGGTCATTTTTTCGATGCCGACAGGGTTATCTACTACGTTCGGGTTGGCTGCAAAGACTGAATCGACGTCCGTAAAATTTTCATACAGCTCGGCTTGTGTCGCGGCCGCTAATAAGGACCCTGTAATATCCGACCCGCCTCTGTTGAAAGTACGAAGTGTGCCTTCTTTTGTGTAGCCAAAAAAGCCTGGGAAAACAATAATGCCTGGTTTATCTCGTAATTGTACTAGACGATCATCGCCTTCGGGCAGCGCACGTACCCGCTCAGGCCGTTCGTTCACAAGTAGACCGGCCTCTTTTGGACAAACATAGTGTGCATCCAATCCAATATGTGCAAAATAGGCTGCAATCAGCTTCGCATTGTTATCTTCTCCTGATGCTTTCAAGCAATCCGTAAATAGGTTAGTGTCATTTTTATCGTTATTTAGACGTTCCCGCAAGTCATTTTCGATGACAGAGATAATTTCCATTGAAAGACCTAGTCCAGTGGCAATCTGTTCGTATCGTTCTACTACTTCTGCCAATTCATTCTGTGTGTCTTCTTCCTTAAGAGCCTTTTCAGCAAGTTGAATAAGTAAGTCTGTTACTTTTTCATCTGTGCTGAAGCGTTTGCCCGGTGCTGAGACAACAATGATTTTCCGGGACGGATCAGCAGAAACGATTTGTGCGACTTTTTTTATTTGGTCGGCAGACGCAACTGACGTTCCACCAAATTTACAGACTTTCATATTCATCAAATCCAATCTATTATATAATGGGTTAATTCTATCAATTTAGTGACTTTATCATAAATGGGTTGTTAATGTCCGAATATTTCACTATAATGTCCTTATGCAAAGAACAATTGTTTTTTCATAGTGTACATACAGTTAGGGGAATCGTCAAATGAAAAATGAAATTAACATTGGACTATTAGGATTCGGAGTTGTAGGGAGCGGAGTGGCTAAAATTTTGCTGGGGCATCAAAAAGACTTGCAACATAAACTCGGCGTAACTGTGAAAATTAAGAAAGTTCTCGTGAAAAACTTATTTAAAGAAAGGGATACGATGCTCTCTTCAGATGTATTTACTTCAGATCTGGATGAAGTAATCGGTGATCCCTCTATTGATATAATAGTTGAAGTGATGGGCGGCACCTTTGAAGCGAAAGAGGCGATTGAACGCTCTCTCAGGGGTGGAAAAGGTGTTGTAACGGCAAACAAAGATGTCATGGCTGAATCGGGACTTGAGTTATTGAAGTTGGCTGATGAAAATAAGTGTGACTTATTTTACGAAGCGAGTGTCGGCGGTGGGATTCCGTTAATCCGTACTCTCGAGGACGGGCTAGCTTCAGATCGGATACGTGCATTGACGGGTATTGTGAACGGGACTACAAACTTCATATTGACGAAAATGAAGCATGAAAAAATGTCGTATGAAGATGCATTGGCAGAGGCGACGGCACTTGGTTTTGCAGAAGCGGATCCATCAGCGGATGTAGATGGAATTGATGCGGCGCGTAAAATGGTCATTTTGGCGTCGCTGTCATTCTCCACAGATGTCCGGCTGGAAGATGTATTTGTCCGAGGGCTGAAGGAAATCAGAGAAGGCGATTTAGAACTCGCGGAGCAGTTTGGCTATACAGTTAAACTGGCGGGATCAGCCAAAAAGAATGAAGATGGTGTTGAAATAGCGGTTGAACCCGTATTTTTCCCGAATTCTCATCCCTTGGCATCGGTAAACAATGAATTCAATGCGGTATATGTATACGGGGACGCGGTTGGAGAGACGATGTTTTACGGACCTGGCGCAGGGTCTTTGCCGACTGCAACTTCTGTAACAGGAGATATTATCGCAGCGTGCCGAAATTTACTCTTAGGTGTAAATGGCAAAAGGTTGCACGCACCACAGTATGAACGACAAGTGAAAAGCGACAGTGCTAAATTCGCACGTTACTTCCATCGTATTCTTGTGAAAGACGAAATAGGTGTTCTGACCAATTTGACGTCCATATACAGCAAGCATGGTGCGAGTTTAGCGACAGTCGTTCAGCATTCTGACAAAAAAGAAGCGAACGCAAACCTTATCTTCATCACACACCAAATTTCGCGCCAACAACATCTTGATATTGTAAACGAATTGAATGAAACACCTAATGTGATCGGCGTAATGAGCCATTACCGGGTAGAGGGGGAAGAATGATGAAAAGATGGAATGGATTAATCGCAGAGTATAAAGAATGGTTACCGGTGACGGAGAATACGCCTGAGCTGACGTTGCAAGAAGGAAATACTCCTCTCATTCATATGAAGAATTTATCCGAACAATGGGGAATTAACCTTTACGTGAAAACGGAAGGGACGAATCCAACAGGTTCTTTTAAAGATCGCGGTATGGTCATGGCAGTCGCAAAAGCGAAAGAAGAAGGGAAAAAGGTTCTAATTTGTGCATCGACAGGCAATACATCTGCATCGGCGGCGGCATACGGCGCGCGTGCTGGAATGCGGACAATTGTTGTTATTCCAGAAGGTAGAATCGCTCTTGGTAAACTTGCACAGGCAAAAATGTATGGAGCAGAAATTGTAGAAATCGAAGGGAACTTTGATGATGCGCTTAATATGGTCCGTGCGGCAGGCGAGGGAGACGTTGCACTGGTAAACTCGGTTAACCCTTATCGTTTAGAAGGTCAAAAAACCATTGCGTTTGAAACGATAGAGCAACTTGGGAAAGTACCGGATATTTTTGCGCTTCCGGTTGGAAATGCAGGTAATATTTCTGCGGCATGGAAAGGATTTAAAGAATATGCAGATAAGAAAGGAACTGCGAAGCCGGTTCTTCTTGGTGTACAAGCCGATGGAGCCGCACCGATTGTTTATAATCGCGTATTCGAAAATCCTGAAACGGTTGCGACTGCAATTCGGATTGGTAATCCGGCGAGTTGGGAACTGGCCAATGCTGCATTATCAGAATCAAATGGAACTGTTCTCGCTGTAACGGATGAGGAAATCTTGGAAGCATACAGTTTAATTGCCTCTTCAGAAGGTATATTTGCAGAACCCGGTTCATGTGCTTCAATCGCGGGTGTTAAAAAGCAAGTAGAAAATGGCTTGCTGAAGAAAGGTTCAACTGTAGTCGCGATATTGACGGGTAATGGTTTAAAAGATCCGGAGACAGCGATTGAAGTGAATAAAGAAAAGCCAATGATGACTCGTGAACAATTTGATGCGTTTCTTAATGGGTTGAAAGCGGGGAAAGCATAATGGATGGATCCAGTTTTTCCGTCGTAGTTCCTTCATCGACGGCAAACCTTGGTCCGGGCTTTGACAGTATCGGGCTTGCACTAGATCTTTATATGACTATTGATGTAACGCCTGCAGAGACTTGGAAAGTTATCTATGAAGATGACGGTTTTGAGGGTTTGCCGACCGGAGAAGATAATTTGATTGTCAAGACTGTTACAGATATAGCCGAGCGCAATAATCGTGAGGCACCGGCTTGTTTGCTAATCGTTCGTTCGGACATTCCGCTTGGCAAAGGACTTGGAAGCAGTGCAACGGCAATTGCGGCAGGTATTGAAATTGCAAATCAACTACTTAAGTTGAATCTTACAGCCAAGGAAAAGGTATTGCTGGGAAGTGAGTATGAAGGGCATGCGGATAATATTTCGGCTGCACTTCTAGGAGGAGTGACGATTTCCTACTTTGATGGTGTAGAAATAGACACTATTCATATTCGTGAACCGCAAATGGGGGCTGTAATTCTTGTACCGCCTGAAGCTCTACTAACGGAAGCCTCCAGGGGGCTATTGCCAAAAGAGTTATCATATTCGGAAGCAGTGCTCGGCAGTGCAGCTGGAAATGTGCTTTCCGCGGCAATTGTACATGGAGATTGGAAGACTGTAGGACGCATGATGGAAAAGGACATCTTCCACGAGCCATATCGGAAGGAATTGTTCCCAGAGTTTGAACGAATTCGTGAAAGCTGCCGGGAGTATGGTGCGTATGGCATGACAATCAGTGGTGCGGGTCCCTCGTTATTTGTAATGGTGGAACAAGGTCGAGAGCATGAATTAGCTAAACAATTGGCGAGCGATTTTTCTTACTATAACTGTATTGCTGTCAGACCATCTGTTACAGGTGCTGTGATTAATTGAATAGATATCAAAAAAGAAGCGGGCCCGTTTAAGGGCTTCGCTTCTTGAGGTTTAACTGATAAAATTGGCAAAATAAAAATTCGTTATCTGCTAACGAATTAGACTTCAAGCATATGTAGTTCGTTGAAAAAATGGAGGAGGTAGAGGGATTCGAACCCCCGCGGGATTTGACTCCCCTGTCGGTTTTCAAGACCGATCCCTTCAGCCGAGCTTGGGTATACCTCCGTATCAACAATTCATAATTTATCATGTATGAATTAGAGTGTCAACAGTTTTCGACGAAATAGAACAAATTTGTTTTTGAATTGATTTTTTTGCTTATGGGATGTATACTTAGAAATGCCGTGCTAGGTGGGGAGATAGCGGTGTCCTGTAACTTGCAATCCGCTCTAGCAAGACTGAATCCCTTCCCGAGGCTGTCCGTATTGTAGGGTCTGCCTCTTGCACGCAGTGTTGACGTTTGGGTCCCGCGCAATGGGAACCTATGAATCATGTCAGGTCCGGAAGGAAGCAGCATTAAGTAGAATTTCTCATGTGCCGCGGGGTCGCCTAGACCGAGCTGGCGACAGGAGTAACGCTTATGTGCGGCTGTCGAAGGAAGGTGCACGGCTTTAAATTTATAATCCAACTCGTCCATTTCTATGGGCGAGTTTTTTGTTGCGTATAAAGCTAAAAAGCTCTTGTATTACGGATTACTATTTCTGTGGAAAGATATAGTTCAATCCCTCCTCGTTAGTCTAAAGTCTACAATGGAGTGTATTGAGTAAGCTCAATACACAGTTTGGGCGCAATCATACCGAGGTGTGATTGAATAAGAGATTCACGTATGTATTTGTGCTATACTAGATACACTAGCGCATTGCGTCAAAAGGAGAGGAAACTGTTGGTGTATCAAGCTTTTTACCGTGTATATCGGCCTCAATCTTTTGCTGAGATGTCCGGACAGCAACATGTGAAACAGACACTTCAGAATGCCCTCCTTCATAATAAAACGACACATGCATATCTTTTCTCAGGTCCGCGGGGTACAGGGAAGACCAGTGCGGCGAAAATTTTTGCAAAAGCATTAAACTGTGAAAATGGACCGGCGAAAGAACCGTGCAACGAATGCTCGACATGTCTCAGTATTACAGAAGGATCTAATACAGATGTCATCGAATTTGATGCGGCGTCTAACTCGCGTGTTGAAGAAATGCGGGACATTATTGAAAAAGTACGATTTGCACCATCGAATGCCCGTTTTAAAGTGTATATTATCGATGAAGTGCATATGTTATCAAATTCAGCATTTAATGCCCTTTTGAAAACTTTAGAAGAGCCACCGTCTCATGTTGTATTCATCTTAGCGACTACAGAACCGCATAAATTGCCTCTGACTATTATTTCGCGATGTCAACGCTTTGATTTTAAACCGATAACCTCTAATGATATTGTGGACCGCATGAAAACGGTTCTTGCAGATGCAGGAATCGAGTCCGATGAAGGTGCTTTGAAAGTAATTGCACAGGCGGCTTCGGGTGGAATGCGGGATGCGCTCAGTATGCTCGACCAAGTAGTGTCCTTCAGTGGAGAAAGAATAACTGCTGATGATGCACTACTTGTAACGGGTTCGATTGGTGAAGATATTTTCCATCAGCTAGCAGATGCATTACATAGCAAAGATGCTGGAGCGATCCTATCATTGCTAGATCGACTTATTGCCGAAGGAAAAGATGTTTCTAGGCTAGCGGAAGATCTAATCACTTTTTTTCGAGACCTTCTACTTCTTAGAACAGCACCAGATTTAAAGGATTTACTTGAGCTTATACCTGGCGATGATCGTTTTGTAGAGATGGCGAAACGATTTGAGTTGGATACGCTATATTTATTTATTGACATACTGGCGAAAACACAGCAAGAAATGCGTTTTTCCAACCATGCCAAAGTTTATATTGAGTCGGCATTTTTGAAAATGATCCATCTTGAAATTCCACTAAGTAAGGGGAGCGGTAGCCAAGTGGTCGATTCCGCGCTTACTGAGAAAGTGGCAGATCTTGAACGGACTATTATGGGGCTGCAGCAACAGATGTCAAGCGGCGGTATGAATACGCAACCAGTCGCTCAACAAGCACAACCGCGTAAAAACGCATCGAAATCTTCGCAAGGCTTTAAAGTTCCAACAGGTAAAATCCATGAGGTTTTAAAAGCTGCAACCAAACAGGACATTAAAACAATTCGGGAAGAATGGGCTGGCATGATGCAAACGATGCAACGATCACATGCTGCACTTCTCGAAGAAACAGAACCGGTTGCGGCATCTGAGAATGCTTTTGTGTTAAAATTCAAATATGAAATCCATTGCCTTATGGCGTCTGAAAATCCTTCACTTCGATCTGGTCTATCAGACGCTTTGCGATCGCGTACTGGGAAAGCGTATGAAGTCGTTTATGTTCCTGAAGATGGTTGGTTGAGTGTGAGGGGAGACTTCATACGAAAAAACGGGCTTGCGAAACAGACAGAATCGGAAAACACTGATGAGGATTCGACAGCAGAAGAAATGCTTTCTTTTGTGAAGGAAGCCGAACAGGAAAATGCCGATCCAATTGTAACTGAAGCGGAAAAGATTTTCGGTAAAGATTTCATAGAAGTGCATGATGATTAAAAAATAGAGGAGGAAACACACATGAAGGGTATGGGAAATATGCAAGGCATGATGAAGCAAATGCAAAAAATGCAAAAACAAATGGCTACAGCGCAGGAAGAACTGAATGAAAAGCGTCTTGAAGGGGCAGCGGGTGGAGGTATGGTGAAAGTCATCGTATCTGGAGATAAGCGAGTTGTTGATGTAATTGTTGATCCGACTGTCGTCGATCCGGAAGATGTGGAAATGCTACAAGACTTAATTGTCATTGCCACTAATGATGCTATGACTAAAGCGGAAGAACTAACGAACTCTACGATGGGGCAATTCACAAAAGGATTGAACCTGCCTGGGATGTTCTAGGAGGTACACAAATGCATTACCCTGAACCAATCTCAAAACTAATGGATAGTTTTATGAAATTGCCAGGTATCGGCCCGAAAACAGCGGGTCGACTGGCGTTTTTTGTCTTAAGTATGAAGGAAGATACAGTGCTTGATTTTGCAAAAGCCCTTGTTGACGCTAAAAGAAACCTTCGCTTTTGCTCAGTCTGTGGACATATTACTGACATCGATCCATGTCACATTTGTCAGGATACAGCACGTGATGGTTCATTAATCTGTGTTGTTCAAGATCCGAAAGATGTTATTGCCCTGGAGAAAATGAGAGATTTCAAAGGGTTGTATCATGTTCTTCATGGTGCTATCTCTCCAATGGATGGAGTTGGTCCTGAAGATATCAATGTTCCGTCACTACTGGTTCGTTTGCAAAATGAAGAGGTTGAAGAGTTAATTTTGGCAACGAACCCTACAATAGAAGGAGAAGCAACCGCGATGTATATTTCGAGGCTTGTGAAACCTTCTGGAATTAAAACAACAAGGATTGCACATGGACTACCTGTCGGCGGTGACCTTGAATACGCAGATGAAGTTACATTATCGAAGGCGCTAGAAGGCCGTCGAGAATTATAGGGGGTCCTCTATAGTGTTTGGGCGAAAGAGTAAGTTAAAAAAAGAGTTTGATGAACGCCTACATTCATTGATGGTTGAAACAAAAGTTGAGTGGGAACAGGCGAGAGACGTTGAAAAGTATCTCAATGAATATGATCAAGAAATTATCACCAGAAGGAAAATCGCGGAAATTAAGCACTTTTACTTATACAAAGAAGCGAAAGCAAGACGGCTAGGAAGTAATTGATATATTTTCACGGGACCGCATACAATGGACCATTCTTATAAAAGAGGTGTATCCCGTGAAGGTTATCAGTATTATCGTTGTTGGGTTGGTTCTTCTTCTATTAGTACTCGTAGACAAAAAGCACATTCACAAAGCGTTAGAACGGTTGTCTGTGTTTTGGTTCCGATTGGCACTTGCGTTCCTAGTTCTTTTTGCAATGAATGTAGCTGGAGGGTTTATCGGTGTCTATGTACCAGTCAATATTACTTCTGGGTTATTACTAGCTGTTTTAGGGATACCGGGAATTGCCGCGCTATGCACTTTTGCGGTACTTTTATAAAAATGTTTTATAAAGTGTTGACTTATCTGTTGAGACGTAGTAATCTTATGTATGTCGCCAGTGAGGCAGACGAAACAATAAGGAATGAAACATAATTCCTAACCAAATGAACCTTGAAAACTGAACAGCAAAACATCAATGAGAT
>NZ_JBYHFQ010000046.1:0-16457 GCF_057669665.1 Sporosarcina sp. Y1004
TCCCTCATGATTACTGATACAAAACCGTAAAAAATGCACTATATATTTTCAAACTGTCACAAATTCGCCACAATTGACCAACGCTTTCTATATCGAAGGAGCTCAAATTTACGAAGTTGCGACAACGCCCTCGCTACTAACATCGTTCTGGAAATCAAATCGCGGAGTTAACCCGTAAATTTGCGCATAAAAAAAGCAATCATCGCCAAATGATCGCCCTTACTACTATATAAACCGTCCATCCACTCGCCCATGTTTCGATATCCCCGTCACCAAACGGAATTAAGCCACTAATCTGTTTCGATAGATGCTACCGCCGATAATAATGTGAGAGTTGGTTCGGCAGCATCCGTATAGTAAGTGCGCGATCATTAATATTCGTTAAACGCCGCTTCTATCGCTTTCAACTCCGCATATCCCGACGCTTTCTGTGTACCCTCCGATTCCATTTTACGTAGCATCTGCTCAACCGCGTGCCATAAGCACGCTGATTCATCGAATGTACATTCGAGTAATACCACATTACCACCGTCGATAAATTTCCGTTTCATATAATCGCCCCCATCCCGTTTAATAAACTGATAGTATCGTAAATAACGTAATAACGATAGGGACGCCGTAACCAAACGATGCCCACGCGTAATCTGCCGGGCTTATTACTTCGTCATCGTCGGCTAAAAAATAATATCGGAATGCTTTAAGTGCCTTCATTTCATCCGCTCCATTCCGTATGATTGATTACGTCTGCCAGTAATAATAAAGACCCTGCGGAATAACTCCGTAAGGTCTTTTTGTTTTCGTCGATTAAGTTTGTATTAACGCCGGTATCGTAGCAACGCGCACCCGTGAAAGCCGCTGATGTAGATAATCGTCACAATTAACGGTAACGCTAAACGCCTGCTGCGTATCGAACGTAGCAAATACCAGCTTTGCCGTAGACGTGTTCTTCTTACGTGCGCCAATTGCACCACCGATAATCGTTCCAATGACAGGCGCGATGATAGTTCCGACTACAGCACCGCCCGCAGCTTTGCCAACGTTGCGCTCGCCTGCTACATTGTGATCGAAGCCGAGAAAGTAGAATTTCCGTAAGCCAACGCGAACGACTCCCCGCGAAAATGTCCGCCGCATTATATACTTCGCTTCTGGACGCCAAGGAAATAGATTCTGTCCGCCAATTACCTTTAATTCCATCCGACGCTTTAATAAACTTCGTGTCATCGACATTTGATCCGCTCCCATTTTCATATTATTCAGACTATAACCTGTACAGGCCGTTCAGTCCAACCTCGGAAATCAGACGGCTTTCCCGATTTCTTGCAGTATCTTTAAAAATAGAGGACTCATTTGAATCAATATATATCCCATAGCTGAATTGAAAATACCTTGCCAAGCTTTCTCGCTATTCCCAAGCATGAAGAAAAAACAGGAGCCGACCATTAACACGCTTGCGATAGGTAAACTTACGGCGACAAGTATTTGAATAAGCGGGTCCAGGACGGTAGATAACATTTGCATCGAGCCTTCAGCGATAAATCCGGTTTGTATTACTTCAGGTGACATCATTCCATTTACGGGCATGAGGGGCGTTTGCGCTAGTACATTTAGGGGTTCGATTATAGGGGGTATAGACGTCGGATTGACTGCTGCGACTGGAATTGTGGGGTTAGCGTAACTAGTAACGGCATAAGTCGCTAGGCTCGCTGTAGCAACGGCAGCGCTACCGATTAATATTCCGGTTTTTGAAGACGGTTTAGCTTCGTTCCTATCGCTGAAATCCGTATAAGCGTTTTCAGGAACTACCTCAAAGTCGAGTTTACGTTTACTCATTTATCTTCCCCCTTATTTAATGTCAGTTGTCGTAAATACCATAACGACGGGCAAACCCTCGCATTCTTCTTTCAATATCTTTCGACGGTGTTCAGTCGTTGTTAGCCAGACTATCGTCGGGAAATGGCCGAGGTCTTCTTCGAGTAATCCATTTTTAAATAGTTCTTTATAACGCTTGATTTTATCGCGATTTTCCTTCATTTTCTGGATGCTATCGACTTCTAAAAAGTGTCGCCGATCCCAGTTATCCGTGTACATTGCGTCGACAATTACTTTCGTATAACCATCGGACACTTTGATTTCGTTTTTCCATTTCTTCGGGCAATCATTGAAGAACCACATATCATTGCGCATAATTGCGTGATTTACATGGCCGCCCTTTTTGCGAACCTTCTCGCATTCCACATAATTTTTTCCACGTTTCGATAGATAATAGATGGTCTGATAACCTTCGCGGGTGCTCATTAAATAGTCGGACATTCCTTTTAGAATCCTATTAGTGTGGCGAGTTGTTCCGAATTTAAAGTAGTTATTCAATTGATCGCGCGTCAGAAAGTCAAACTTCTTCAAAAGTAACAGGATAGACTCTTCGCGTTCGTTCAATCGGCTTTTCAAACGAAATAACCTCCTTCGCTATTTCCACCGTATAAGGGGCGATAGTGTCCCGGATGATTTCGGAAGTAATTAAAGGCGTCTGCAATATCTCGCGTTTATCGGCTGTCTGGTAGATAGCGCGGCCTTTAATTTGCGGCAATAACTCGGCGCCGGTTTCATCGAGCACAACGCGACTCGCGACAGCGGATTGAACCCGGAAAGCTAGTTTTGCATCGGAATTTTGTTTGCAAGCTCGATTTATCACGTCACCAGTCGGATATTGAGTCGCTAATATTTGCCGGAATCCTAACCCTGCGCCGAGCCTCGCTATCTGCGACATTAACGTTTGACACTCCTGTTTCAGCAACTTTTCGTCTTTCGTAACGGCTTCAGACGGATTTAATTCGCCCACTTCGTCGATAATAACGAAATAGCGTTCCTTAATGCCCGCTTCCTGAACGTTTTTCTTGCCTAATTTGCGCATACGGACTTGAATATCTCGCATCTTATCGTAAGCCGTCTGTAGCGTCTGCAAGGCTTCCTGCGGCTCATATGCGATAGATACGGTTTGTTTGATATTCTCGTAGTCGCATAGTTCAACGCCACCTTTTAAGTCGATTAGAAATAGGTTGACGTTATCAGGTTCACTTTGAAGAAGACTAGTAATCATCGAGTTAATAAAGTTAGATTTACCGTAACGAGTAGCGCCACCGAGTACCATGTGCGGGATCTGCTCGAAGTCGTGGTATCTAAATGAATTCTTTTCCCTAGTAACGCCAACGGGAACTTTCCACCCTTCTCCGGCTTCAAACGGGACTTGCGTTGCCATCGGCTTATTATAGATACGTAAAATCAATAGTCCGTCGAACGATATTTCTAGTTCTTTTTGTTCCGACAGTTTGTTAGTCCATAGCGTTTTTAAATTGTCGATGATATTCGCGTCTAACTGCAGACTTTTCAAATCAGCGAATGTTATTTGATGACGTCGATTATTTAACCCGTCTTCGAGAATACTTTGCTTTCCTAGGTAATCCTCGAAACTTCGACCTAACGGAATTCGGTAGGCATATTCCCATCCCCAATCGTGCTGCTTCTTTCTTATCAGTTGAGTCGTCAAAGTATCTTTCCCATCCTTAACGTTTAATCCAGATAGCGAAATTATCCTTTGAATCTTTGCTGAATCATTGGTTGCCATTCCTTTTTTCTTCACAAACGCTTTCAGTGCTATACCTCCCATAATCGAAGTAGTCACGATTTCGAAAATCATATGGCATCCCCCTTTAAGGTGAGCGCCACAGGGTTATATATCTATAGATATAATCCCTTCCTTCGAGCATTCCGAAATGAGGGTTTAACCCTTATGGCGCCTATGTTTTTAATGTCCCTTTATCTGGTTCGGGTAGTCATTAATCTGGACCAACATCGGGAAGTAATTATATAGCGTTAATTTAGTTGTCAAAGTGCAATATCGGGACGTCGAACTGGACTTTAATCGGGCATCGAATCAAGTAGATTAATCTTGTTGCGATATTTGAAAAAGAATCTCAAGGCCTCACGATAAGTGCGTGATCTGTCGCGTTTAGGTATCTTCTCGATTTCTAAGATGAGGTCTGAATCATATTCATGTGTGAGTTTAGCGGATAAGTGGAATGTATTTTGCGTCGTCATTTAGTGAGCCTCCTTTCCTAAATCTTACTAACGTATCCTCAATGTATGTAAGAAGTGGGAAACTAATGCCTGTACCGCTTATATTTGTTTAATCGGGCTTTTTATCCGCTTTATACGTTGTAACGGGCGACTTTTCACCGTCCGAGGCTCTCCAACCCGGCCAAACTTTCGCGTTGTATCGTTCATGGCGTTTATTCTTCCACTTACGATTGACCGCGCTCGATCCCGTTGCTGGCTTGGCTTTCGATTTCGTCGGTTGAGGCGTGCGGGTGCGTTCGTTGTTCATCGCTTTTAAGTCCTCGATAGCCTGCTCCTTCTCACGGATGGCCCGTTTCTCGAGATTCGCCCGGTATATTGCCCGACGTTGCTCATTCTTTCGAGCCAATCGCTCGGCTTTTTTTGCTGCTATTTCTTCCGGTGTTTTTGCCATGTCGATTCCCCCTAATTTTAATGCGTGCATAGTTTGAAGTCCGGCTCGACGTCATAGTCCTTGAATGCATCGTTAAATAACGCTTTGTCGATTAATTTTCGCAAAACTCCATCGTAATATCCGGTTAAATTGCGTAGCTTCTTCCGTTTAGTTGCTTGCGTGGTAATATGTAACGCCTGTATTGCTAAATCCTCGAATAACTCGCCCTGATTCGCATGAATATCAAATCGCATAAAACGGATGGATTTCGCTTGATAGATTCCATAAAGACGGCTGGCAATCGAAGTATCGCCCGTTGTATTTGAAAGAATCGACTTGAATCGGTTATATAGTGACGGCTCGAAATGAAACGTATTGCTAAGCAACGGTTTTTTAGTGTTTTTAGTAATAAGAGATAACGGGTCGGAATCGGATTTAACTACTTCCGGCTTACTCTCCGTAGGTTCGGCGACTTCTTCCGGGGCTTTCATAACCGGCCTATCATCGTAAGGTAAAATAACGTAGATGTTAGCGCCTTGCCCCACGTTAATAGGTCGCTTCGTCTTGATACGTTCAATAATGCCGAGTCTATCAAGCTTCGCCGTGGATCGTCTTACTGTGATTTCCGACTTGTCGATTAGATTCGCGATTGTAGCGACTTTCATTTTCGCCGCACGATAAATAGACGAATAGCGCCGGATTGTATCGAGCACCTTCCGGTCTGTTTCGTTAAGGTCGTTCATATTAGCGTAGATATGCTGATTACTAGCCGCGTCCATTTCAGCGACCGTTTCAAACCGTGCGTGCTTGTCGATATTAATTAACTTCGTCAATAGTAGCGCCCCATTTCTGGGAACACAAAAAGCGCGATGGTATGCCGTTTCTTTCATCGACAGTCCACCGCGCTTTTCACCTTTACAACACCGCGTAGTTTTGATACAATACGGGTATTGATTAGAAACAAGGTGCAAGCAAGTGGTGCTGTCGGACTGATCCCGACGTGTACCGGTAAAAATGGACGCCAATCCATTCTTACGGCTTGCACCTTTTGCATTTCCGTTTATTAATTTCGTTACTGCAAACTATACCGCTTACATACGAAAATAGCAAACTCTTATTTCCTGCTCCCGAATAGCTTTTCGAATATCCCGCGTTTACTTTTCGTCACTTCTACGTCATCCGCTGCCGCTGTTTCTTCCTTTGCCTTCATTTCGATTAACTCCGCTTGCGCTCCTTCCATTTTACGAATAGCTAACTGAAACGCCCGACGAGTCTCTTCTTGCTCCGCTGCCATCACATCTATTTTACCGCTTAATATTTCGATAGTATCCTTTAGCTCCCTGATCGCCTGGGCATCGTTCGGCGCCGGTGCAACGCCCTTTATAACGGCCGTTTCAGCCATAGCAGCCGCTACTTCCTGTGCTACTACGTCCAATATTCGACCTGATGCCGTGCCCTCTTTAAGCCGTCGCAATGCCAGCAAATCCGCATCGTAAAATATGCGGGCGTTCTGCTCGTCGCGGCTGATACGATAGCCTTTCGATTCTAGCAATAGCGAGTATTTGCGCACGGTTGATACGCCGATCGCAACGACCTGTGACGCCTGTTTTACCGTGTAAGTAGCTATATGCTCCGTCATAGCGTGACCCCCTTCGTTGCCTTTATGCCTATTATAGCGGACAAGTGCTAGTATTGCATAGTTAGGCGACATAGGGCGACAGGACGGGCACTATATTGATTGTTATATGACGTTTTATACTCCGAGGACTATTTACGGACACGTAACGGGTGATTGTCCGGCTTGCGATAGTTAGTTGCGTCTGAGGCGTGCGTACAGCGTCTATGTCAAAGTGATATTTTGGTATGCCGAATATTTGACGGGGGGGGCGAGTTTTGCGCATACCCATCGAGTTTAAAAGTTGTAGCGAAATTTATATCGTATTAGACGCATAGGTATAAAGTAACTCCAAAAGGTAAAATTATTGCGCGTAAGTAGCATTGACCAGTATCGGCGTTTTCTGAGGGGGTGCTTGGGGGGTTGCCGGATTTCCCTCGCTGTACCTGCCGATGGACGCACGAATAACCGCTATCAATACGCTTTGTTTTAAGCGTTAAATAGCGGTTTTGTTTCGTCTACTTATATACGTTCATGATCGTGCTTACAACGGCTGTAATCGCTCTGTGTGACGCTGTAACCATACGTGATGACGCTGTATCAAGGCGCTACTACTTCGTATTCCTTCGCTATCTTATAGAACGTGGACTTAGTCATGCCAACGTTCTTAAACGTTTCAACAGCGGTCTGTTCGTTCGCTTTCCACCGATTGAATTGAACGATAAACAGGCGCTTTGTTTCGGCGTCAAGCGATTGCCACGTAATTGCGGGACGACCTAAACGCTGGCCTCGACTCTTAGCGGCTGCTATGCCTTCGGCTTGCCTAGCCCGTATGTCCACCCGCTCCTTCTCAGCGAATGCCGATAGTAGGGTAAGGATGATCTCGCTCATAGCCCGCTGCATAACGTCATCCTGCGCCTTGCCTGTCGTATTAAGCATCGGCTCGGCAACGAATTCGAGCGCTATGCCCTCGGACATAAACCACGCGAATTCTTCCTTAGTATCGGCCATGCTCCGGCTCATTCGGCTTATGCTATCGAATACGACGGTATCGCCCGCCCGTAGTTTACCTTTTAACGCTTGATACTGCGCCCTGTCGGTGTCCTTGCCGCTCGCCTTATCGACATATACGTTTGATTCCGGCACGCCTTGCGCCTGCATCGTTGCGACCTGACGTGCTTCGTTTTGATCCTT
The DNA here is from genome assembly GCF_057669665.1 of Sporosarcina sp. Y1004. Classification (NCBI taxonomy): domain Bacteria; kingdom Bacillati; phylum Bacillota; class Bacilli; order Caryophanales; family Caryophanaceae; genus Sporosarcina; species Sporosarcina sp. Y1004. The sequence continues at coordinate 7,311 of NZ_JBYHFQ010000046.1, forward strand.
ACTACTAACGCGAATATATGCGAATTTCATATCGACGCCCCCCGTTTCTTATCGTTAAGTTAAGTATACGGAAAGCGTCTGTAAAAGTCAAAGACTATATAGACGTTTGTTAAAGTCGTATTTCCGATTATAAAGACGTAGTTCCGATGCGTCCGCGTGAGTATACTTTTAAAGACGCATGAATCGGATATATCGGAACTAATCGGAAGCCCCCCGAGTTTCGGAAGGTCGTCCGCAGCAATCGAGTCTACTCGGTGCATTACGCATCATAACGCCCTATCATACGAATATACCCCCGGCAGGTATACGTGTTCCTTCTATATAGTGCGCCGAATTGCCCCCAGACTGATTAGCGGTTTAATAGGACGTTATGCGACATCGTTTGAAAGTGTTTCGAGGGTGTCCGCGCCAGAACCCTTTCCCCGGAGATTTGGCGCTATAACCCCAATGGAATGCAACCGTAAATGTAGCGTATTGTCGCGTGTAGTCGCATGAATATGCCGTGATTTGCCGACATGAAATCGCTCTCCCTACTAGCGTGTACTCCGATTGGAATCGCCCCCATATCGCCCAGTAACGCCTAGCATACATTTTACGTTCCTTCTATATATGCGCTGAAATAAGACCACTAGGCGACGATGAACTTTCGCTACTATTGAACAATCGGAGTTCACCGCTGTTTTTACAGCTCGGCATCGGATATAAATCGAGTGGGACATTACCGCATAAAAAAGGCGACCACCGCGGAAGTTAATCCGTAGTGATCGCCCTGTATTCGTCTATCCGTTCGCGCTTAGAAAGCCCGCTGCATTGTCTACGATGTTCCGATATTCCACGCCGAGCGCCGATTCAATGCCCATGCCGATCATGCTATTAACCGGCGATTGCTTCCGTAATGATGCAATTTCATCGAGTGAACGCCTTGCCCGCGCTCGGCTATCGGTTTCCGCTGTCTGCTTGGCCGTTTGATACGCGGTCTGTAATTCGAGCAATCCGAAATGTTCCTTTAGCGCGGGGTCGAGTTCGCCAAACGCTTCAACGATTTTCGCCGAATAATACGGATCGGACGTCGTTTCCATCATCGTTTTAATTTCGGAAGCTGCCGACTTACTGCCGAATACGCCGAATTCCGTTTTAAGCTGATTGAATTTGCGGTCGAACTCGGCAACTGCGAACGGATCGGGGGCAATATTCGGTGCGCTTACGATTGCTTGAGCGACCTTTTCGGCTGCATCGAGTTCTACGTCACGCATAGAACCGTACGCATCGACCATTCGAGCAAGCTTTATTGCCGATTCCTTTTTGACTTGGCGCTCTGCATCTGCCTGACCAATCGCGGTTAATACCGGGTTTCTGCGGATGGCCCGGACTTTCTCGCCTAAATCGTCGAAGATGGCCACGGCTTGCGACATTGACGAAATATCTTGCTGCGGATTATCGTCTGGCTCGCTTGCGTGGACGTGTGTAGACTGGCTTGCCGGCGATCCATGGATTAATGCATTTACTATTGCGATATGCGCGTTTACAATTTCGCTTGTCAAATTAATTTCCCCCTTTAGCTGCACATATTCCGTACGGGCCTTGACGGTTCCGGCAGTCTTAGCGCGGGCTGCGGCTTGCGCGGCTGATTTCGTTCTGATTGTTTATGCGAGTTCATCCGCTCCCTTTTCGTTTTAAATACGTAAAAAAGAACGCCGGTGAGGGCGCTCGGATTCGTGATTTATTTAATTTCGGGTACTACGCCGTTCCTTCCAAATGCGACTTAGCGTCATCTAACTCTTGTTTAACTTCATGGGCAAGTCCGAATCTAGTGACTTTATTCAATTCAGCCAAATTCTCCACTCCCTTTTTATTTATAAGTATAATCTACAAGGTAATTGCATACTCTTTTCAAATAAATTGAAAAGCATATACAGGAAGTACTTATCCTGTCGAATTAAAATAAAACCAATCATATGTTCCCTTTAAGTGCCAATCATCTCTATCCGTAAAACTGGGGTTATAGTTGTTTACAAGACACCACTGACCAATTTCGTACAGACCATTAACCACATCGGCTTCATACGAATTATTACCATTCAATAAAAGATACTCGTGTGTTTCAATGTTTAAGAAACCTTTATTTCTCGGCTGTGTTTTCCAATGTTCCAAAAATAAAGTCATATTTGAAAAAATTTGGTCGTAATTCTCTAATCCTTGCTTACCTAAAATTCGTTCAATTGACTCCCGACTTAAATAGAAAATTTCGTTTTCATAATCGTACCAAACCCCTTCACGATTCACTTCGGTTCTTTTTTCCAAAGATAAATTATAAGAAGGGTAATGCTCCCAAATTTGAAATGGTGATGTATCTAAAAACTCTGTGCCTAGTTCTGCTAGTTTATTCACGTCTGTTGATCTCCCACTGTAAAAATGGATAACTTTATTGCTTTGAAGCCAACTACCTTCTCCGGCAAATCTATAAACCTCGTTTTTCGCTATCACAGAATCATCCCCTGCATTTCTAGAACCAGAAAAATAAACTACCTCTCTTTCCCATGAGTGAAAACTCATTTTAAGCCAGTCACTATTCGCTTCAAATTCACCCTTATACGCGTTTGATACATCTGCGAGTGTGAAGTTAGCGTTTCCTTGGTTGTACCCGAATGATGTTTTCCAAAATAACGCTAAGTTAAATACCATTCCAAAAGTATCGTGTAAGTCTTTAAGTAAACCGAAAAACACGTTATCAAAAAGACTCGCTTTTGGTTCAATTGTTATTTGTTCAAGTGCTAAAATAACATCGTCGATTACTATTGTATATTTCTTTTTTTGTTTAAATTTCGCTATTGGATTCGGGGTAAAAAATAATGGTTTAATGAAATTCGGCATTTTTATCCCCTCCCGACAATCATAATATCCATATTCCCCGTATATGTCTCCTGTGATTCTCTCTTGACAAAAACAACCATAGACAAATCGGGGTCTTTTAAAAATTCATAATCTGATGGGCGAATCGTAACTGTGGCTCCTTGTCCAACTTTTGACCAAGTGCTTATATCTCCTTCAATCAACCTTCTTACTAAATGTTTTGTCAATGCACTTGAAAAAGATTTAAAAAAGAAAAGGTTATACGTCACATCAAAGTTGTGGTTATTAGCAATAATAATTTGTTTTTCTCTGTACCCACTAATGTCCAACGGAATTGCTGTCGCATCAGAACCTACACTTTCTCCGAAATACAGTTCTTCAAAGTTTAGTAATCCCGTAGTACTCATATACTCTTTTGCTACTCTTGCTTTCCCTTCAATTACAAATGAATTGTTAGTCTTGTTATAAGCAAAAGGTGCCGCATCCACTGTCCTCATTACTCCATTGCCAAAATCATCCGTTTCAACCGTTAGCGATATTGCGGTTCCGTCACTTGCATTTCTACCCGCTACTCGTAGCATTTTATCTGCCATATTATATTACCTCCCAAGGTTCATTTTCTTCTGCCAGGTAGTTACTTAGTGCTCTCGTAGCTTCTCCTGCGGTTGCATATGTGACGCCATCAAAACCAATTCGAATGTCTAGTAATTCAGCGTTTCCTCCAGTATCTCCAGCATTAGCGATTAGATTGTTAATTCTTAACCGTTCAACCTCTAAGTCGGCTTGCTTCGCCTTATTCGCCAACGCGGTAGTAGTGGAATCCTTAAATTGGTCGAAAACAGCACCGTCAACTTTGCCTAGAACCGCCGAAACTGCGCCTGCAACTCCCGCTTCCAAATTATTTAAATTAGCCGCTGATAATGGCGTAGCTTTTTGGACAACGTTAACGATTTCATCTTTCCAATCCGTCGGTATATAATTCGTCATTAATTTCCCCCCTCATATTTGTTTTCCTGTTAGCATTTATAACTATATGCACATGACCGTTCTCCTATGTTCGAACGGTGATTCTGTCGCGCGTATTCTGTTTTGGGTATAAACGCTTACCTCTGCGCTAAAACCGCTTAAAACGTCCGCTATTCTTTAATTTCGGTCACTGCAAACATCCGCATCGCCTGCCGTCTTTGCTCGATCGGAATGCGGTAATGGACGCCGATAAGTTTCCCCTGCGCCTTCGTGTCGAAATATTCGCCTGTAATCGTCCAGTCGTTCTTTGTTTTATATCGCTTTATACGGCGCATGAGGTCTTTATCCTCCGTATATGCAGCAATAAAACCGGTCCCGCTTTGCCAAATCTCGTAATTCGGCAGCTTCTTCCGCAAAACCACGCTTTAACTGCTCGACTTCGAGGTCTGATAAGTCTTTTTTGAATAAGTGGCTTCCGAAATCGCGAACGAATGCCGTCCATAATGCCGGTGTAAACTTGTCCGACCGCTCATAAAAGTCATGAATGTGTGCGGTGGCTTTTGACGAGTTGCAGCCTTTACAAACGATTGCCATATTTTTTAGGATGTTTTCGCCGCCGTAACCATCGAATGCCTTATCTTCGAGCGGGTAGACGTGATCCGCTTGGACCGACGTTGTAGTTACATCACCGCGCGTCATCTCAATATCGCAATAAGCACAATTTGTGGCATTAAGCATCCGTCCGAATACTTCGTTATCAATCATGTTTGAGCCGCCCCCTTTTCGAATTGTGTATTTCCGTATGCGATTTAGGGTATAAGTGCCGTTTTCCCTCTCGCGCTCTTTCCGACATGCGATGCACTCGCCGTCAAGTCCGTTTTTTCTATGGCGATTCTTTCTCATTTATTCGTATATCTTTTCTTCTTTGCACACTCGGCATGGATATAGTTGTTCTGTCATTCGTTCATTCATTCGTTCATTCCCCCATTATTTTAGTAGGCGTTCAATTTCGGTTATTGTTCGCTGTATCTCCGCGAAAACTTTAACGGTCGTTCCGTTATTCACCGTCACTAGCACTTGCAGGTAAGAAATTAACGCGTAGATGCGTTCTGAATCGGTCATTTTCCTCTCACCCCTTGACTTATTTATGTTGACGTGTTATGTTTAGATGGGTAAATCTCTTCAATTATATCTAATTGCGACAAAAAAGAATGAACCTCTTTTAAAACAACGGTTTGGGCAAGTCGTCCGCGTACTCGATCGCTGATTGTATATCTTCCAGCTTCGATGTGTGCGACAGTCGATTGTCCAATACCTAGAAACTCGCCGAATTGTTCTTGTGTCATTCGCTCCATTATTCTTATTGACTTAAGAGTCTCAGCATTCATTGGTTAGCCTCCTTTTTATGTGTAATAGCTATAAAAAATATCGGGCATCTACACCTTATTATATAGATAGGGAAATGTGAAACGGCTATTTACTCGTTTTCGTGAATCTTTTAATAATTAATTTAACTTTCTTTTAACGCTAGGAACGAACGCCTTTTCCGCTTCCGCTAAGTTTTTATATACGATGACCTCGCCGCTTTTCGTCCTCATCATTTCCTCAGTATCGTCTTTTATAATCGCCCGACGCACCGGAACCTTCTTATTTATTGCCGCTTCGATTTTATCCGATTCCGCTGTAAATTCGTGCTTGCGGATATCATCGCCCACTGATTCCGATAATCTCGGCAACCAATACCATTCCGGCATATACGATCCCGTCCGTTCAAAGCTGCGTTCTGCGTTGTGAGCACCGTTTTTGCATTGATCGTCGCAGAATCGGGAGTCTTTCCGTTTGGCCGCCCAATTCCGAAAGTTATTTTTATCTATCGGGTACATATTTAAGCAGAATTTATGCTCGCACCGCTTCCAATTCTTACGCTCGGCTGTATAGCTGGCCCACGTTGCCCCGCCGCGCTCGATACGCCCTTTATAATCGCTGTATAACGACATAATTGAGTAATCCGACCGCTCAACGTAACCGCGACAATATACAGGGGGATTTGCACGGATTAATTCTTGCTCTGCTCTCTCGATTGCCGATATCATATCGCGCGCTGCGCCTTCCTGCGTGTCTCTACGTGCCCGCTTCAAGTCTACATCCCTTACGTTTGCATATGCTTCGAGGCCTTCTATTTTGCGCTGTGTAAAGTCGCCGCCGTATCTTACCGGGTGATAAGCTTTCAGGCGTGGCATAGCGTCATAGTCGGTTCCTTTGATAGTTTCAGTCGTTTTAGTCGTTGTCATAATAATTCCCCTTTTCCAGTGGTTTTTGTATGTGTTGGTTTTTGAACCTAATAACATATATATAGACTTGTAGTAGAGTAGTAGGTTGGTAATAAGCGTTATTGCGCCCATTGATTGCCGAATTCATGGCGTTTAACACGTTCGCGGATTTCCTTGACATCGCATAGTAAATAAACGACATCGACAATAGATTGCTCATTTGTAACTTCGACGCTCAACTCGCCGATGGTAGGCTTGTCTATTAGTAAGCGAAATTTATTCGGTTTAAAGAATCGGTGCCCAACTTCGCGGCTTTTAGCATCATCGACCTTACCTTTTTGCATATACTCGATAAATCCGACTTCGGCGAGCTTCTTAATCGCAGTATTTACCGTCGGCTTCGACTTCGTGCCGATCATTCGCATGGCTGTATTCATCGTTAGATAAAAGACTGCACCGTATCGCTTCGACGTGATAAGCATTGCGTATGCAACTTGCTTCTGCCTGAACGTACCGACGTCGAGCACCGCTAATATCTCCGACTTGTAAATAGTGACGGGCTTATCTGCGTTTCCTAGCGTGTAATTGTTATCGAATGCAATTCCGACTAGTCGCTCGGTTTCCTTCTTCCAATGCGCCGACGTACTGCCTTTGCTGAAGTATTCGAGCGGTGTATTATGCAGGATTTCAAGAATCGCCTCGATAGCGTCTTCCTTTTCGAATCCTTGCGAATTATAGAAGCTGGCAAGCAATATCGTCGTTGCGTGGCGCGTATTCGATGTAGTCAAACGACCGGCGTCGATAATGTCCATAGCCTTACGTAGCGCCTTTGATGCATCGACGAGCGTTATCGTTGTATCTGTACGCCTTTCGATTTCCGCAAATTCCGCTTCCTGCTCGACCGATAGTTCAATTGCGCCGTCAATAATAACGTCGGCATTCATCGGCTGTACATCGTCCAGATAGTCGAATCTTTGGATAGGTGCGAGCGTTTCCGTATCGACGAACCAACAACGATTTCCCGTCCGTTGATGTATTCCGAGTGGTAACTTGACGCCGACATTCCATAACGGGCGAAATTCCACTTTGTTGCTCGGCAAATCCGCTTCGACTAATACATTTCGATAGAACGCTTGTACCGTTTCAAGCGGTAGCATACGATCCATGAATAAATCGACGTGGAATCCTTTGTCTCCGCTAATACTGACGTGCATATCGTCACGCCTTACGTTGAAATCCCGCTCCAATACGTCGATTAGCTTCATCGTTGCCCATCGCGCGGCTGGCATATCGTCCGCATAATCGACATCGAAGGTAATAAACTTGTTTGTCGTATTAGCGTTAAATACTCCGTATGTGTTCTTGCCGTCGAGGTGAATCTTTAACGCGCCATCGTTTAGCGCCCATTTGTCAAACGTCGCATATTTGGCATCCGTGCCTGCTTTCTCGCGATATGCGTCCGTAGTTTGCATAATGTATTTCCGGCGTGTCGTTACGTACAGTTCATTTAGCTTGGCGATTGTTGCAGCGTGGTCGTTTTGTTTCGGTGGCGTCATGCTTTATTTCCCCTCTCTGTGTGCTAGTTTTGGTATTTCGGTTAATGCTGCGGATAGTTCCGGCGTGTCTTCGAATATGAATACGATTGTGCCTGGGATTTTGCGCGACGATTCAATATCGACGACGGGATATCCCTGCGATAGTAGGTGTTTAGCGACTCGGAAGCTTAGAATACATTTCATTTACTGATTCACCCCTTTTTAAAATTGTTGGTTTTTGAACCTAATAACATATATATAGACTAGTAACGGGAGTAAGCGATTCAAGCGTAGTAAGTAGTAGGATCATAAGCGAGTAGACTGATATCTAATTCAGTAGTTCGCGCAAATACATATACGTTTCTACCTTTATTAATACTCGGACACTCCATAATTAGCCGATGACCCATTTCGGCCAATTCAATGCACACGTCATAGTCGATAATCATGCGTATGTTCGCCCCGAGTATCTCGCCTTTTCGGATTGAATCGGGATCGTTGCAAGGCGCTTCTATGAATTCGAGGTCACGGATGAAATTCAGACGCGTGATTTCGATACCTTCCTTGCGTATGACGCCTTTTATCTCCGCATCAAAGCGTGCTATGCCGTCAATTTCGACGCTAGAATAAAAACGCTTGCCGATTACCTCATAATATACGCCGATGTTTGTCCCTTAATTGCGAGTAATAAGAGTTTCCTGATGCCCTAAACCGTTTTTCCGTTACTTGTAGTTCATACATAGATAATCCGCCCCTTTTCGATTGTTTGTAACTCTTCGCGACCTTCCCGGAAATACAAGCCCTTGAGGTCCGATTATATAAGCGATCGCCGCGCATCCTCATATGCCTTTTGCGCCGCTACTATCGCTGTTACCTTATCAGGCGTTAACTCTAGCGACTGCATCGTCCTAGCCCGTAGCGCGTCGGTAAATGGGCGCTGACCACCTTCGAGCATTGCGATATAAGATTGTCCAACGCCGAGCATTTCGGCAAGCTGCGACTGATGTAAGCCGATAAACTCGCGGACTGTACGTAGATTGATTGCGGTTAACATTCGATCATCTCCATTTCATGTGATTTCGTATAACTTAGCAGGTAAATAAAAAGGAATCCCCTACTACCTAGAACAACTAGCGACATAAAGTATGACGTCCGAGCAAATTCGCCGTGCTTCCTTCACCCTTCCAGATACCTAAACCATCGGAATACAACCCCTATATACTAGTACCGACATTTCGACGATTACATGACGTTACCGCCTTCTCTTCCTACTCCTTCAAATAGCTAAATGCGAATAAGTTTGGTGCTATTTGAAAATGAACCCTTTCCCCACCTATAGGGGCCAACTAAACCGTCAAAATACGGTGTCTGAATGCAATTTGTAACACAACTGTAATATTCGAAGAATCAAAACGTGATAGGTACGCGATTTCACTTTTTCGGTAAAATCGAGATAATCGGAATCGTACCCGTTTTTTTACTCCCTCATGATTACTGATACAAAACCGTAAAAAATGCACTATATA
>NZ_JBYHFQ010000047.1:0-13302 GCF_057669665.1 Sporosarcina sp. Y1004
TCGATTCAAAATCTGGACGCAATTACGCCGAGGCGTAATTGATATAGTAAAACACCTTCGGATAATGAAACAAATTTCAATACAGGAGAGTCTTTGATATAATTGAAATAATTAGAATTATGTACTGGAGGGGTGCCTGTGGAAGATGCCAAGTTGAGTCAAAAGGTGAGGGCTGGCGAAATTGACGCTTTTGAACAATGGATGGACATCTATTCAGGAGATATTGAGCGTTTCGCCGTACAGTATGGCTGTCCGTTAAAACAAGCGGTGGATGTAACGGGGGAAACATTTAGGAACTTTCACAATCAGCTAGAATCCCATGACTTTGAAAAGCCGCTTATTGAGACTTTATATAAACATGCAGTAAATATTCTATCAAATACGCGACTAGCCAATACACCGAATGAGCCCATATTTCTATTTGAAGAGGATCAGGAATTGCATAACAAGATTGTTATGTTTGAAATAGATAGGAAAGTACCGTTTATTCTCTCGAAATTTCATCACCTGGATGATGTAAGCATTGCAGCAATTTTGGATACTACTGAGGAAACAATTGAACAAGCTATTGCGGAAGCATTTTACGACCTGGAAATCGCGTCGCTAAAAAAGAGGCTTGAATTCCTTACTAAATCGTATGGACGATTAAAAACTACATTTAGAAAAGAACAGGTTTTTGAAGAGTCGCAGAAGGTAGTTCAGACGACTGGGAAAGCGGCACAATCGATTTCAAAGAAGGCTATGATTTCTTGGAGTGTGGGAGTCCTTGTCCTTCTATCGCTGCTGATTGTTCCTGTTGTGACAAGTGGGGAATATAAAAAGGCTGCTGCCGAAAAATATATTGAACGGCTAAAGGCATCATTTGAGAAAGAAGTCGGAAATCGCTACACCGAACTGGGTCTGACTGAACCGACTGTAGGCAGCGAGGCATTTAACCATGTTTTTTATGGGGAGAAAGAACGAGCCGATTTTGAGTCTATGATCCTTCGGTACGAAGGTGTTATGAGTAACACTGGTACCTTGAATAAGAAGAAGGTAGAAGAAGAGTATGGGGAAATAATCAAGTCATTGGAATTGCCATCTGAGATGACTAAACGGTTATTTAAAAAATCGCTTGCAGACGACTTGGAAAAGAGCAATGAATTTATGTTAGATTATTTGGAAAAGATTTACCTAATTCAACAAACCTATTTCTCGATTCTCTACAAACACGAACAGATTATCGAGGATGCAGTAGATAACGGAATCATAGATATTGAAGGATTCATGAAACAAAAGGATACATATCCTGAAGATTTACAGTTTGCCATGGATGGCATGATTAAGCAAAATATGTATCCGGTGTCCATAAAAAACTGGGCGCCTATTGCTCCTGTTTTTAAAAAGAATGAGCATAGCGCTAAAATTAGATCCTCTATCCACCCCGATCTTAGCGGCTATTTGACGGGTTTGGAAGCGACGCCGTTGGTTATGTATCCGGGTCTTGTGCATCCGCTAGAAGACTCAATCGACTATTTACTAGAAATAGAAAAAACGTTATTAGCCACAACGTTTACGGATGAAGTATTTCATAACCTGGGTTGGTCGTACAGTGAACTTTTTTACGAAATCATTGGGGGAACGGAGCCTGATCAGGTATTCGATACTAACGGTAAAGTGAAAATGGATTATCGAGCAGGATGGGAAAGAATCGCTAGTGCTGGAAAGAGTTCACCAGCAGCTTATCTTATGCAAACAATTAATTCAGAGATGAAAGCGACGGATTGGACGGAATCGAATAGTCACAGCCGATTAGAAGCCTACGATGTTCATCAAGCATTGGAACTTGCAAAATCCGGGAGACTCGATACGTTTAGCATGCAAGGATTCAGACAAAATGCATCTGGCTTTGAAAGTGTGTCTTTCCCCGATACCTTTTTCGAGGACTTAGTTAAAGAGACGTACCATTCATTTTCATCAAATTACGACCAATCCACACTGCAAGGAATCAGTCCATTGGTCATTATCGGGGTATACTTATACGCAAATGAGCAAGAAGATTCCGAGACGATGTGGCAGCTTTACAGCACCAAAAATAATACGGCTACGCTCGAAGAATACACTGCTCAATGGAGTCTAGTGGAAATAGCAATTGATAGCTACGATGGTCTGCATTTCAATAGTGACGGAGAAACAACAGGTTCGATTGGATTTCAACAAGGAAGTACGACAGCATATTTGGTTCAGATGGTTTTGGAAGATGAAACTGTATGGAGAATCAGTCATGCGGACTTAGATCTTTTACTGAACGAATTTGAGGATTAACATGTGTGGCAGTGTAATAAAGTTGAACCCTTTCAAGCTGTCGAATTTTTGCCCGCTCACTTCAAACATGATATAATTTTAAGTGGCCTTAAGGGCAGAATCGATACCAAAATAGATTGGGAGCTGTTTTACATGGCGCAAAAATTCGAAGCAGGAGAAGAGTTTTCCGGCAAAGTAACGGGTATCCAACCGTACGGTGCATTTGTAGCACTTGACAATGAAACACAAGGACTTGTCCACATCTCTGAAATTACGTATGGTTTTGTCAAAGATATCAATGAATTTCTAACTGTGGGGCAGGAAGTACAAGTAAAGGTACTAGAGGTCGACGAAGCTGCAGGAAAAATCAGCTTGTCCATTAGAGCTCTGCAAGAAGCACCGGCCACCATCCGAAAAGACGACCGTCCACGCAAATCATTGCAAGCACGGGTCGATGAAAGCGATGCAGACGGATTCAACTCACTGAAAGAAAAACTCCAAGACTGGATTGAAAAATCAGGGCAATAAAAGAAAAGCGTAAGCGGCCGCTAAGGCGCGACAGGCATAAGAAGATCTGCGGAACGGCGCACTTCGCCGTGCAGCTGAGCTACTTATGACCCGAGCGCCTGGCCGCTGAAGCTAGACAATAATAATGGAACGCAGCCTAAGAACGCCGCATCGTGCGGCAATAAAGAGGGATGAAGTCCAATCACTCTCCGGCTGCATGACCCACATCCTGTGGGCCCAAGCGTAAGCGGCCGCTAAGGCGCGACAGGCATAAGCGGACCAAAAGGAAGGCAGTCTAAGTGCGCGACGTCGTGTCGCAATAAAGAGGGATGAAGTTCAATCCGTCCCTGCTGGAAGGTTTGAAGATAAAGGCGTTCTTTGCCTTTATCAGCAAGACTGAAGCGACTCGAGGGGCTAGGCGCTGAAGCTAGACAGAAAAAGTGAGGAAGAAGGCAAACATGCCTTCTCCCTCACTTTTTTAATTTCCTCAAACGATACTGTAAATTCTGTCTGCTCATGCCAAGTGCCTGTGCAGTTTTTGTGATGTTTTCATTATTGAGTTTCATCGCTTTTTTTAAATAATAGCCTTCCGCTTCACGCAAAAACTGATCAAGCGGCAACAACTCTTTATCGGACTGCACAATGAAGTCCGTAGCCTGCGTCGGTTCCTCGGTAATCTCTGCGCCCTTCATCCGGAAATGTAACGGTAGTAGATCATATGTAATGGCCATCTCAGTAGTGGCAATGGAAGAGATTTCATCCAGAAGAAATTCAAGTTCTCGCATATTTCCCGGCCACTCATATCCGAGGAATAAATCCTCAACCTCCACAGTAATCCCTTTAAGTGTAGAACCGTACCGTTCACTCCGACGCTCTAAATAAGCCATAACGAAAGGTAATATATCCTCTTTCCGTTTTCTTAAAGGAGGAATTCGAATGGTGAAAGAAGCAAAGAAATAATACAAATCCTTCAATAAAGCCCCCGAAGCGATTAATTCCACTGGATCATCCCCGATACTCGCGATGAATTGCTTATTGCTGTAAGGGTTTTCTAATAGTATTGCTAGTAATTTCTGTTGCAGTGGAATGGACAGCAAATCGATTCTCTCGCAAAAAAGAGTTAATGGTTCTGGTACGTTCAAATCTTTACCTAAACGATCTAATGCTAGTGGGTCTGAACTGTGACAGAACAGGGTATAAAATAGTGTGTTGGAAGTAGAGCATTCATTATGTATACTCTCGGCGATAAGGTCTTTACCTGTTCCGGTTTCCCCGATTAAAAGTACAGGTAATTTTGCTCGAGCTGCTTTTTTTGCAGTCGTAATCACCACTTTCATAGAAGGTGAGGAAGCAATAATCTGATTGAATGTCACTGGAACACTATTTTTTCTAAACGGTTGAAGAATAAATCTTTCAAGTGCCGTAACGTCGCGGGCTAGTTCTACTGCTCCAATTAGAATTTCGTTGTCAAAAATCGGAAACGTATCATTTATTGTTGTAATTTCGGTACCGTTCCTATTCCAGTAAGTCTGTTTTACATTTAATTGCTCTTTGCCACTTTGCAAAACTTTTAAAAGTGTACTTTCCTCCATGTCAAAATTGAACAGCTCTAAAATTGACCGATCAGCGACATCTTCAAGTGCGAGTCCTTCAATTTCTTTCATCTTTTCATTATAGATGACAGTTCTTCCGATTTTATCAACTGCATGTATACCAGCCGCTGCGCGACGCACCGCAAACTGATAAAAAGGGAAGAGTGAAATGTCGATATTCTTCAAAGTAATCACCTTCCAACTTCTATTTTTAAAAAAATAATGAATAATGCTTGATATCCGCAACAATCTTTTGCATTATTATATATGTAATCAAATACAAAGTGCAAATAAATTTTGCGTCCTACTACTGAAGAGGAGGAATAATATGATTCCATATAAACATGAACCATTTACAGATTTCACAGTAGAAGAGAACAAACAAGCTTTTCTTGAGGGTATAAAAGTGGTTGAAGGTTATCTAGGACAGGATTATCCACTAATCATCGGTGGGGAACGCATCATGACTGAAGAAAAATTGGTTTCAACTAACCCTTCTAATAGAGAGCAAGTAATAGGTCGCGTATCGAAAGCAAGCAAAGACCTTGCCGAAAAAGCGATGAAAGTTGCGGACGAAACATTCAACACATGGAAAAAAGTGAAACCTGAATTCCGTGCTGACGTACTATTCAAAGCTGCTGCAATCATTCGTCGCCGTAAACACGAATTCTCAGCACTCCTTATGAAGGAAGCAGGGAAACCTTGGAACGAAGCAGATGCAGATACAGCTGAAGGAATCGATTTCATGGAATTCTATGCTCGCCAAATGCTAGATTTGAAAAATGGTATTCCCGTTGTAAGCCGTCCTGGTGAATACAACCGCTTTGACTACATTCCTCTTGGAGTGGGCGTAATCATCTCGCCATGGAACTTCGCTTTCGCAATCATGGCTGGAACAACAGTTGCTGCATTAGTTACAGGAAATACAGTTCTTCTTAAACCAGCATCGACAACACCGGTTATTGCATACAAATTCATAGAAGTTCTCGAAGAGGCAGGGATGCCAGCGGGAGTTGTAAACTACATCCCTGGATCTGGTGCTGAGGTTGGCGACTACCTAGTTGATCATCCTAGAACACGTTTTGTTTCATTCACCGGTTCTCGTGAAGTGGGCTCACGTATCTATGAACGTGCAGCTAAGGTAAATAAAGGTCAAATTTGGTTGAAACGCGTTATCGCTGAAATGGGAGGAAAAGATACAATCGTTGTTGATAACGAAGCTGACTTGGAACTTGCTGCACAATCAATTGTAAAATCAGCGTTCGGTTTTAGTGGGCAAAAATGTTCAGCTTGTTCACGAGCGATTATTCATGAGGATGTTTACGACCAAGTTGTCGCGCGCGTTGAGGAATTGACAAAAGAATTGACGTATGGTGATCCAGAAGACAACTCAAACTTCACTGGTCCAGTGATCGATCAAGCTTCATTCGACAAAATCATGAGCTATATTGAAATTGGTAAAGAAGAAGGGCGGATTGTCGCAGGCGGAACTGGAGACAGTTCTAAAGGATTCTTTGTTGCTCCAACAGTAATTGCGGACTTGGATCCAACAGGTCGTGTTATGCAAGAAGAAATCTTTGGCCCTGTTGTCGGATTATCGAAAGCAAAAGACTTCACTGAGGCGATTGAATATGCCAACAATACAGACTATGGATTGACAGGCGCAGTCATTACGAATAACCGTTTTCATATTGAACAAGCTCGTGAAGATTTCCACGTAGGTAACCTTTACTTCAACCGTGGTTGCACAGGCGCAATCGTCGGTTACCAACCGTTTGGTGGGTTCAATATGTCAGGGACAGATTCAAAAGCCGGCGGTCCGGATTACTTGCAACTTCATATGCAAGGGCAAACAACGTCAGAAACACTATAAGAAAAGCTAAGGGCGCCCGCTAGACGCGACAGGCATAAGTCAATCTAGCGACGTGGCGCTCTTTGCCACATAGCTGGATTGCTTATGACCCGAGCGGCTGGCGCCCGGAGCTAGACACAGATAAACAAGCCCATCTGCTGATTGGCCAGACTTACATAATAAAAGGAGGTAAATAAGTGTCAGTCTCAGAAAAAATAATTCTCAAAACGGAGAAATTCGGGGCAAATAATTACCATCCACTACCAATTGTTATTTCTGAAGCGCAAGGGGTTTGGGTAAAAGATCCGGAAGGCAATAAATACATGGATATGCTTTCTGCGTACTCAGCAGTAAATCAAGGCCATCGTCATCCGAAAATTATTCAAGCACTTAAAGACCAAGCCGATAAAGTTACACTTACGTCACGTGCTTTCCATAATGACCAACTTGGTACGTGGTATGAAAAAGTTTGTAAACTATCAGGTAAAGAAATGGCGCTTCCGATGAATACAGGCGCTGAAGCTGTTGAAACAGCTATTAAAGCGGCACGTCGTTGGGCTTATGATGTTAAAGGAGTAGCAGAAAATCAGGCAGAAATTATTGCATGCGAAGGAAACTTCCATGGCCGTACGATGTTAGCGGTCTCTTTATCATCAGACGCTGAATATAAACGCGGATTCGGTCCGATGCTATCAGGCATTAACCTTATTCCTTATGGTGATATCAAGGCACTTGAAGCTGCAATCACTCCGAATACAGCTGCATTCCTTATTGAACCGATTCAAGGTGAAGCAGGTATTATTATTCCCCCTGAAGGCTATATGAAAGCAGCGCGTGAATTATGTAAAAAGAACAACGTCCTCTTTATAGCAGATGAAATTCAGGCCGGCCTATGCCGTACTGGTAAAATGTTTGCATGTGAATGGGAAGACATGGAACCAGATATGTACATCCTGGGTAAAGCACTAGGTGGAGGAGTATTCCCGATTTCTTGTGTGTTGGCTGACAAAGCAGTTCTCGGTGTATTCAATCCTGGATCACACGGATCGACTTTCGGTGGAAATCCAATGGCTTGCGCAGTATCCATTGCTTCTCTTGAAGTGTTGGAAGAAGAACAATTGGCGAAACGCTCTCTCGAACTTGGAAATTACTTTATGGAAGAGTTAAAGAAAATTGATAATCCGACTATAAAATCAGTACGTGGGCGTGGATTATTCATCGGCGTTGAATTGAAAGAAGCTGCTCGTCCATACTGTGAAGAGCTAAAAGAACTCGGCTTGCTTTGTAAAGAGACGCACGATACAGTAATTCGATTTGCTCCACCGCTTATTATTACAAAAGAAGAACTCGAGTGGGCACTTGTTAGAATAAAAAAAGTTTTCAAAAAATAAATTATTTGTCCAAATAAGTGTCTGATATGTTACAATATATGCATAGAAAAAATTATGAATCAAAGAGGCGAACCGTTAAATGAGTGAAAACTTGAATCTGTTTACGTCTACCCAAGAACTATATAAAGATGCACTTGATAAATTAGGCTACGATGAAGGAATGTACGAACTTTTAAAAGAACCACTTCGTATGGTTGAAGTGCGAATTCCAATTAAAATGGACGATGGCAAAGTTAAAGTTTTCACGGGTTTCCGTGGACAGCATAACGATGCAGTTGGACCGACAAAGGGCGGCGTTCGTTTCCATCCAGATGTGACGCTTGATGAAATTAGAGCACTGTCAATGTGGATGACGCTTAAAGCTGGTATTGTCGATTTACCATATGGTGGAGGTAAAGGTGGAATTATCTGTGATCCCCGTGAAATGTCAATGGGTGAACTTGAACGCCTAAGCCGAGGTTATGTTCGTGCATTAAGCCAAGTAATGGGACCTAATAAAGATATTCCAGCACCTGATGTATTTACAAATGCTCAGATTATGGCATGGATGATGGATGAATATAGTCGTATTGATGAGTTCAATTCTCCTGGTTTCATTACAGGTAAACCGATTGTTCTTGGTGGATCACAAGGTCGTGACCGGGCAACTGCGGAAGGCGTAACGATTATTATCAATGAAGCGGCAAAACGTCGTGGAATCGATATGAAAGGTGCGAAAATTATTATTCAAGGTTTCGGGAATGCTGGAAGTTTCTTATCAAAATTCCTTCACGACGCAGGTGCAAAAGTAATCGGAATTTCCGATGCATACGGAGCGCTTCATGATCCGGATGGTTTAGATATCGATTATTTACTTGATCGTCGCGATAGCTTTGGAACAGTAACAACACTTTTCGATAACACAATAACAAATCAGGAATTGCTTGAACTTGATTGTGATATCCTAGTTCCAGCAGCAATTGAAAACCAAATTACTGAAAAAAATGCACATGATATCAAGGCTAAAATCGTTGTTGAAGCAGCGAACGGACCAACAACGAGTGAAGGAACGAGAATCCTTAAAGAACGTGGAATTCTCTTAGTACCTGATGTTCTTGCAAGTGCGGGAGGCGTAACAGTCTCTTACTTCGAGTGGGTCCAAAACAATATGGGGTACTACTGGACGGAAGAAGAAGTGCGTGAAAAAATGACGAAAAAAATGGTTGATGCATTTGACAACGTCTATGCAACTGCAGAAACCCGTAACATAGACATGCGTCTAGCAGCATATATGATTGGTGTACGTAAAACTGCAGAAGCATCACGTTTCCGTGGTTGGGCATAAGTTAAATATAAAAGGCATCTCCCGTTTTATTAAGCGGGAGATGCCTTTTATGATTTTTCCCAGTATCGTAACAATAGTGTTTTCATACGCACCCTTTAGAATTGCAAACTTGCTTATTGTTTTGGATAATGAAAAGAGTAGAAGGAGGTAATAATATGAATGAATTCATATTTCACAATCCAACAAAGTTAATTTTCGGGAAAAACCAAATTCAAAAGTTAACGATAGAACTAACGAATTACGGGAATAGAGTGCTTGTTGTTTATGGCGGTGGCAGTATTAAGAAGAATGGCCTCTATGATGAAGTAATGACGATTTTACGTGAAAACAATAACGAAGTATTTGAATTAGCGGGTGTGGATCCGAATCCGCGCGTTTCAACCGCGCGTAAAGGTGCAGCGATTTGTAAAGAAAAAGATATTGACTTCATCCTAGCAGTTGGGGGCGGTTCAGTTATAGATTGTGTGAAATTGATTGCATCAGCCGCGAAATACGATGGTGACGCTTGGGATCTAGTCACGAAGAAAGCGTTAGCGGAAGACGCACTTCCATTTGGGACAGTTTTAACGCTTGCAGCAACGGGCTCAGAAATGAATGCAGGCTCTGTCATTACAAATGAAGAAACAGAAGAGAAATACGGATGGGGTGGTCCGTTCAATTTCCCGAAATTCTCAATTCTTGATCCGACATATACAATATCTGTTCCAAAAGACCAAACAATTTACGGTATTGTTGATATGATGTCACACGTATTTGAACAATACTTCAATAATGCTGAAAACACACCCGTACAAGATGAAATGTGCGAAGGCGCACTTCGCGCGATCATGGCTAATGGTCCGAAGCTGGTTGAAGATCTCACTAATTATGATTTGCGGGAAACGATTCTGTTTGCAGGGACTATGGCATTGAATGGTTTCCTTCAAATAGGTTATCAAGGCGACTGGGCTACTCATGATATCGAACACGCTGTATCCGCAGTCTATGATATTCCGCATGCGGGTGGACTTGCGATTCTTTTCCCGCACTGGATGCGTCATAATGTTAAAAGTAATCCAACACGATTTGCTAAACTTGCAGTCAACGTATTTGGTGTCGAGCCGGAAGGGAAACCTGAAGAAGAAATTGCTTTTGAGGGAATTGAACGATTGAGAGCATTCTGGACCTCAATAGGTGCACCTGAAACGCTTGCATATTATAATATCGATGATTCCAAACTGGGATTAATGGCAGACAAGGCAACCATTAATGGGCCACTTGGGAAATTCAACAGGATTGATAATGAAGATGTGCTTTCAATATTAAAAGCTTCATTGTAAGAAATATGAAAACGTCACGTTGGAGAAATCCATACGTGACGTTTTTTTGTGATTATTCCGGAAGTTTTGTATTAAACTGTTCCGAAGCTCCGTGTAAATTGGATCTCATCCACGTAGATTCAACACCATCATCTTCATCGAATGAAATGAGGACGTCTCTTACGCCTTTCTGATTTAGAACAATATCCATCAGCTTATCGCGCACATCATCGATATAAGCGAGGGTAAGAGTAGGCTCCACTTCAGCTACAATTTCAACATGAAGAAATTCTCCTTCTTTAATAACTTCAATTCGTTGAATATCTTTTACATCTGGATTAGCCGCAACTAGATGTGTAATGTGATGAAGCATTTCCTCATCGGTTTCTCCAATAGCTCCGCGTGCATTTTCTAGGAAAACTTTGCCGACAACATAGAACATCATCAAACCGATTAGGATAGATGCAATTCCTTCTGCTACAAGTAATCCTAAGAAATGGGCTATTAGTATAGCGGCAAATGCAAGAATACCACCCAATGTTGCAACAAAATCTTCCATGAAAACTAATTTTGTGGCAGGTTTGGCACGATTGAGATTACGGAACCCAAGGGTGATCGGTGCAAGACCGCCCTTAATGATGCCGGCTTCATGTAAAACTTCTTTACCTGCTTTATAAAGGACGACACATTCAAGAATAATCCCGATGCCCAGAACTGATAGGTTAATAACTAAATTTCTAATTCCACCTGGTTCAGCTGGATTAATAACATGATGCCATCCACCTATAATTGCTTCATAAGACATAATTCCGACGATGATGACAGCGCCAAGGCAAACTAAGTTGACTACCCTGCCAAATCCATTTGGATACTTTGGAGTAGGGGCTTTTTTAGACAAGGCCGAACCGATGAACACGAAAAATTGATTGGCTGCATCACCAAAGGAATGCATCATTTCAGCAAACATTGCAACGTTGCCTGTGAAGAAGAAGGCGGCAGCTTTTAAACAGGCGATAATTGTATTAACGATTGCTGCCAGTAGGGAAGGCTTGTTGCCTTCTTTTAATAGTCTTAATAAATCTCTCATAGTTTTCCTCCATTATGGGAATATTTCGATTTCAACCGATTCGATGTAAGGTAGTGTCGTTAGTTCGATGTACAAAAGGGAAGTTGCTTTTTTGGGAAGTGTTGAGAGTCGAAAATCTAGTTCGTGTTGAATTTGTTTATCATTTCCGATGATCTGTCGAATGCGTAGATTCTCGATGGTCATGCTCTCAGCCTCTAGATAAGTAATTAGATCTTCTATCTTCAACTTATCAGATAACACTACAATGAAAGTAGCCTCTTTAGTCCTTAGTCTTTTTGGACCGAATTTACCAAGAGCAGGAGCGAGAACCTCGATAACAAACATTACGCTAAGGACAGCGAACGCAGCTTCAATATAAAACCCTGCCCCAACAGCTATCCCGATACTTGCCGCACCCCAAATCATTGCCGCAGTCGTCAAACCGGTAATGTTGTCATTATCCCGTCGCAGAATAGCCCCTGCTCCAAGAAAACCAATTCCGCTAACAATTTGTGCGGCAAGTCTAAGCGGATCCATTGTTACGTTTATATCATCGCGAGCTGGAACGAGATAAGCTGCTTCTATAGAGACTACTGTTAGAAGGCAACTAAAAGTGGCGATGACGGCACTAGTCTTTAATCCAATCGGCTTCTTCTTTATTTCCCTTTCTACACCGATTACTAAACTTAATACTAAAGCGAGTGTAATCTTAATTAAAACTTCAGGATACATTGCCTCGTTCGCAATCCAAGTCATGAGCCTTCCCCCCTTAATGTCCTCTCTTTTTAACCATGTTATACTTATAATTATCTAATACCTTAAAAGTGTAATAGGTAACCTATTTTATCGAAAGAGATGTGTTAGAAGTGGAAAGACCTGCAATTCATCCCTATATACCAATAATCATCGGTGTAATTTCCGTGGCACTATCAGCAATATTTGTAAAACTTGCTACAGCTGATGCGGGAGTTATTGCATTCTATAGAATGTTGTTCTCGGTTTTGATCATGTTACCGCTCTTCTTAATGAAGTATAGGTATGAAGTTTTTACGCTCAGCAAAAAGGATTGGACTTTTTCAGCAATAGCTGGGGTGTTCTTAGCGTTTCACTTCATATTATGGTTTGAATCTCTAAATTACACTTCAGTTGCAAGTTCAACTGTACTTGTTACATTACAACCGATTTTCGCTTTTGCCGGAACGTACTTTATATTTAAAGAGAAACTTGGTTTCAAAACAATCTTATCCGCACTGATAGCTCTATCGGGAAGTGTCATTATCAGTTGGGGAGACTTTAAACTGAGCGGAACGGCTTTTTATGGAGATATGCTTGCATTGATTGCTTGCGCGCTTATCACCACCTATCTTTTATTCGGGCAAGATGTGCGTAAACGTCTCTCCCTTATTACTTATACGTTTGTTGTTTACTCAATTAGTACAATCACATTGTTTTTTTATGTACTTATCAAAGGAGAGTCGTTTGGACCTTATCCCGGTTCTGATTGGTTCTGGTTTGTCATGCTAGCTCTAATTCCGAATTTGTTGGGGCATACTCTTTTTAACTGGGCGCTCAAATGGGTAAGTACCAATGTAATATCCATCGGAATTCTCTTTGAACCAGTTGGAGCAGCTATTCTGGCGTTCTATATCTTTAATGAAACATTATCAATGTCCCAAATAGCAGGCGGAATCATTGTCATAGCGGGGATTGTCCTGTTCGTAATAGACGGAAAAAAACTGCGGGAAAAATTCTTTTTCAAAAAGACTTGATTTATAGTGCTAACTTGTTGTATATTAATACATGTCCTCAGGGAGCGAGAAACAACGAGTGAAAAAGAAGTTAAAAAAGTTGTTGACTCCTTCCGGAAGAAATGTTATATTAAGAAAGTCGCCATTACGACGACATCAAATGAAGTGTTTGAGAAACTTGATATTTTCCTTCACGAATGAACCTTGAAAACTGAACAGCAAAACATCAATGAGATATCGC
>NZ_JBYHFQ010000048.1:0-12560 GCF_057669665.1 Sporosarcina sp. Y1004
CGTATACCGAACGGTACGTACGGTGGTGTGAGAGGTCGGGAGTTACTCACTCCCTCCTACTCGATTTATTTTAGTTCAAAAGGCTGTTGCAACAAAATGGCTGGGTAAATTTAGTTTGATTTGTCTAAGATAATTGGCTACATCTTCCTGGTGAATAGCACTAAGGGATATTTCCATCACTTCCTCAAGCGTTTTTAATACTAGTTTATTACTGCCTTTTACAATCTTTTTAAAATTTTTCAGCCTTATCATAGCGTTCTGTTACATTAGTTAGGTCATAATCCTATTTTCCTTCTAAACATCCAGTTCTTTATTAGTTGAGTATTGCGTGTATTGAGAAGGATTATGAATAGTCTGAAAAATATGTTTACAACCGTATCTTCCTGTGTTATCGTAATTAGCAAGTAATCATGATTACTTTATTAGTTTCGTTTACTGAGTGCTTCTGGAAAAGGAGGGATGTTCATAGTATAGAGAAATTAATTTCATTAAAAATGCTAACTCATTATTGAAAGCGATTACATTGATGTGACTAAAAAGTTAAATGTTGAATACAAAACAGCAATGATATAACGAGAATTTTAAATTGTATAATATCTTGGACAGCATAATCTTTGTATTTGCTGTCCGAATAAATGGAGGATGGGTGATTATGGAACAAAAAAAAATTGTTATTATTGGTGCTGGTATTGTTGGATGTAGTACAGCTTATTTTTTAAATAAAATGGGACAACATGACATAACAGTCATTGAACAAGGTCCTCTATTTGAAACAGGTGGATCGACTTCTCACGCTCCAGGGCTTGTTGCACAACTTAATTTTTCGAAATTGCTTACAGAGTTAGCTTCACATACAGTTAAGACTTTTACAGAATTAAGTGATGAAGAATATCCATCATTTTATTCGGTAGGGAGTCTAGAGTTAGCTAAAACGCCGGAACGTTTAGATGATTTAAAACGTAAAGCGGGAGCAGGGAAATCGTGGGGAATTGAAGCTCACGTACTTTCGCCAGAAGATTGTAAAGAAAAATGTTCTTTTATTAATCCAGATAATATTTTAGGAGGATTGTATGTACCAACCGACGGAATTGCTAAACCTCTGCGTGCTATAAATATAATGACAGACTTCTCAAAATCCTGCGGCACTAGGTTTTACGGTAATAGAGAAGTAACGGGAATTAATGTGGTCAACGATCAGGTTAAAGAAGTAGAAACGAGTAATGGCAATTTTGAAGCAGATTTGGTGATCTGTTGTGCGGGGTTCTGGGGTCAACGAATAGGTGAAATGGTAGGTATTACTATTCCTCTTCAGCCCATTGCGCATCAGTATATATTCTCAAATGATATTTCTGAATTAGCTGGGGAGTCGGAAGAAGTAACAGCTCCAATTGTAAGGGATTTAGATAGTTCTATGTATTATCGTCAAGTGTTTAATAGTGTAGGAATCGGTTCTTATCAAC
Source organism: Sporosarcina sp. Y1004 (assembly GCF_057669665.1). NCBI lineage: Bacteria > Bacillati > Bacillota > Bacilli > Caryophanales > Caryophanaceae > Sporosarcina > Sporosarcina sp. Y1004. Next base: position 1,461 of record NZ_JBYHFQ010000048.1, read on the forward strand.
ATGAAGCATTGCCTATTGAGATAAGTGAGGTTTCTAAATTTGGTGAAAGTGAAGAGATGCCTTCCATCAAGTCATTTACACCTGAACATTTTTATGGTAATCCTTGGCAAGACGCGCAAAATTTGGTTCACGGTCTAAAAGAAGTGGGATTAAGGAAAGGGATGAACGGAATTTTCTCGTTCACGCCAGATGGAATGCCGTTATTAGGGGAGTCGAAAAAAGTACGAGGTTTTTGGGCTGCAGAAGCAGTTTGGGTAACGCACTCAACAGGGGTCGGTAAACAAATGGCTGAATGGATTGTAAACGGTGCTCCAACTCTTGACTTGGAGCTGTGCGATATTAATCGTTTCGATGCTTATGCACAAAGTCCGGCCTTTTATAAACCGCGTTCAAATGAAGAATATGAAAAGGTTTATGATATTCGCCATCCGTTCGAACCGTCTGCCACATCACGCAATATGCGGGTCAGTCCATTTTATATGCGCCAGCAGACATTGGCAGCTGTTTTTAATGAAAAACTAGGATGGGAACAGCCACAATGGTATGAAGCGAATGAAGCGCTTACTGAAAGATATGAAAGCAGGATTTTTATACGTGAAGGCTGGGAGGCGCGCTATTGGTCGCCGATTATCGAAGCGGAACAGCTGCATATGCAGGAACATGCCGGTCTATATGATATAACGGCATCAAAGAAACGGCTGGAAATCAGCGGTGAAGGGGCACTTGCGCTTTTACAGTCTCTTACAACAAGCAATATCGATATTCCCGTCGGTAGTACGACAAAGACTTTGATGCTGCACGAATTAGCAGGAATTAAAGATGATATTACAATCATCCGCAAAGATAATAATTCATTCTTTATTCTTTGTACCGGTGCAGTAGAAGCAAACTGGATACAAAAACATGTCCCCAAATCAGGAAAAGTTGTCATCCAGGATCAAACAGCGGGCACTTGTGGTCTAGGTATCATGGGACCAAGGGCCAGAGATATCATGCAGTCCATTGATCGGAATGCATTTGCCAAAGGCGCATGGGAAAAGAAACAATCGGAGGAAGTTTATATCAATAATGTACCAGTTCTAGCAGTATTCGCTAATGTAAACGGTACAGAAAGTTGGGAGTTTTTTACGACCAATGATCAAGGCTTACAGCTTTGGGACATACTCTATCAAGCAGGGCAAGCTTATAAGCTGATCGCGGTTGGAGACCGTGCCCTTGAAAACTTGCGCATAGAATCACAGACATTAAGATACGGAAAAGACTATTGGAGTGAGCATAGCCCCTACGAAATCTACCTTGTAGAAATGATTGATCTGACTAAAGAGTTCATTGGAAAAAAAGTTCTAATCGAACGCAGCAAAATGACTCCTAAGCTTGTATCGTCAACACTTATTCTGGATGAACCGAATCAAGTGGTCATGGGATATGAACCTGTTATTAGCAATGGGAAGACAGTCGGTTTTGTCACAAGTGCAGGCTATAGTTACAGTCTTGGAAGGGGAATTGTCACTGCCTTATTAGCTCCTGAAGTATTGGAAAACCATACTGAATTGAGTATTGAATACTTTGGACAAACTCTCAGTGCCACAGTCCTCAATAAACCTAAAGTCCTCACTTATTAGTTGTTTTCAGAGATGGTGGTATACTCTTGGGCGCCATGACATTTTTTATCTACCAAAATATTAAACGAAATATGAAGGGGAAATATCGAATTGCTTTTTAATTGAGATGGACATTTTCATAAAGTTAATAATGACGGTGCCCCGAGAGTCAACTGATGCTGGTGTATATCGTGAGCAGGATATTCTTGTCTTAGAAAGAAGATAAGGCTGAAAATTTGACTAATAATGACTATATTCTTATAAAAAAAGGAGGCTATTTATGTTTAGAATACTAAAGATTGCTGGTGCTTTTATTGGGGTTATAATAGGAGCTGGGTATGCTTCAGGGCAAGAAATATTACAATATTTCACAAGTTTTGGCCATAGAGGAACCTATGCAATAATTTTAGTAACTGTTTTATTAGCTTATTTCGGAATGGTCATGACGAATATAGGGAGTCGTCTTAAAGCAACGTCACATAAGACAGTCATCTATCAAATTAGCGGGCGTCAATTAGGAAGAATAATAGACGGTATCATTATATTCACTTTATTTGGTACTGGAGTGCTTATGATGGCTGGTGCAGGATCTACTCTCAATCAGCAGTTTGGATTACCAGTTTTCGTTGGTAGTTTAATTATGGCTGTTATTGTTGCAATTTCTATGATGCTCAAAGTCGAGAAAGTTATTTCCCTAATTGCAATTGTCACACCATTCTTATTACTATTCATTATATTTATATTTGCTTATAGTTTAAGCACGATGGACATGTCTTTTGCAGAGCTAAAACCAATTGCAGAAAGTCAAGACAAATCATTCCCTAACTGGATCATGTCCGCAATAAACTATGCTTCCTTATGTATTGCATTAGGGGTTTCAATGTCACTTGTTATAGGTGGGGCAGAAAAAGACTCACGCATTGCAGGTATTAGTGGGTTAATTGGAGGTCTTGGTATAGGACTTATGATCCTCTTTGCTCACTTGTCAATTTTCTCTCAAGTGCATGTTGTTGCATCATTCGACTTGCCATTATTAAAGATTGTTGAAGATTTCTCACCTGTTCTATCCATTTTTTATTCTATTGTTTTGTTTGGGATGATCTTCAACTCAGCTCTTGGTATGTACTATAGTTTTGTTGCTAGATTTTTTAAAATGGGAACAAAGAAGGCGAATATTGCAACGATTATATCTTTAGCAATTGGATTTGCTTGTAGTTTTGTTGGATTTACTACTTTAGTATCCAAGTTTTATACGCTTGTAGGCTACCTGGGTTTATTACTAATGATTATTCTTATCTACGCGCCTTTTAAACTAAAACAATCAAAGCAAAAAAGTGAATTGACAAAAGATAAACTAGCTAGAGTAGAAGCTGCTACACGCTTATCATAACGGATGTATGATGAAAATTGGCACATCACGGTATGAAGCCATTTCAGCAGACAAACAGTTAATCGCTTCAATAGGGATCATGTTAAGTCTTGTTTTGTTTCAGAACTTCACATTTAAAAAGGATAAATTTTCAAGAAGTAATAAAAAGAAAATGTATATTAATTTAGCGGAATATTGAAATAACCAAGTTGAGGTAATTTCTAACAAGACTTTGATAAGAATTAGGTTTCAACTTAATAGATGACTATTGAGGCTGCCCTTCTTCAACTCACTTAATTGCTTAAAATGGCAGTCTCTTTATTTTAGCCCCTATTTATTAATTTACCCTTTCGACTAAAGTCACGAGGTTTTTGTGAATAGGGTTGTATATAAAAGCATTGATCTAACTTTTCCTACTATCTCCTTCTATTTCCATATTTATTTCCAGCATTTAAATATTCTTTTACTCTGTAATGTCTTTCACTTCTTGGATGCCAATAGGTAAAATACATATAGCAATGGTAATTCATTATTTAAAAACCCACAAATATCAATATAGTAATGGGCAGTTAGTCAGAGCGTTTACCAAAATGATTTTAAGTTATAGAAAGCTGGGTTATAATATATGAACAAACAGAATTGTAACAGTATTGTTTATTATACGGCTTAGAGGTGGTACTTTGAAAAATCAAAAAGAATTAAACAAGGATATACAAACCAAACGAATCATGAACTATTTTATAAGTGCTACTGCTGAAATTATTGAAAAAGAAGGCTTTGATAAGGTAACGATACGAAAAATTGCTAATAAAGCCGGATATAATAGCGCAACAATATATAACTATTTTGAAGACTTATCTCATTTAATTTTCTTTGCATCGATGAGTATGGTCAAAAGATATACGGATGCTTTACCAGGATATCTCGAAAAAGCAAAAACACCTTTAGAAAGATACTTCCTCATTTGGGAGTGCTTTTGTAAGTATTCTTTTGAATCGCCCCAAATTTATTATGCGGTATTTTCTTCTAATCTAGGAACACATCCGATTAACATGCATAAATACTATGAATACTCACCATCTGACATAGTTCAAATCTTAGAAAGTGATGATGATATTAGGCTTATGCTTTTAGAATCCGATAAATGTAAGCGAACCCTGATCTCACTCGATGAATGTGTGAGAGAAGGATACATACAAGGGGTTGAAGCTGAAAAACTTGCTGATATTCATAGTTTAATATGGCATGGAATGTTAACGCTTTTTATTAATAATCGGACTACTTACACAGTCGATCAAGCAGCAGAAGTAACTCTTAATCATATACGTAATACAACGCCTATTAATGGGTATGACGTATAATGTATATAAACAATTTAATTAGTATTTTTACACCTCACAAGTAAACCGGTTAAGAAAATTCTTGGTTGCTTTTGTTTTTTAGCTACTTCATTAGTCGAGGGTATTTAATAATCACCACGAAATTCAGATTCCATTTCTATTTGAAGCTGGCGTGCTTCATATTCATTTTCTTGCTTAGCTTCAAGCAAACTTGAATAGTTTGTTGATAATGATTGAAGGTTATCAAAAACACCTTCAAATACTGTTAGGAAGTTCTCTAAATCCACTATTACGTTATCGAAAGTATTGTTATAGAACTTTTACGAATGAATTTTTTGGATCAAACGGGACATTTAAATATCCATCTATTTGTGCCTCGTGCCGGGGAATAGAATATGACATTGAATAAAAAAGTTTGATCCAAATGAACTCCCATATGGCTCAAATAAAAAATTCGTCAACCTTGATTGATTGGTACGGTTCTTTAATTTTTTGTTTTATTTTTTCTTTTTATAAGTTTTGAAAGTAGGATGCTAAAAAAGTTCTTCTTTGGTGATTCGTCCTGTGGATTGAATGGTAGTATAACTGGTGCCGAGATTGAATTTTTGGCCGAAGTCTCAATCAGTTTTTCATCCGGCTGTTGTTGATGATTACTGAAAAAACTCCATATAATTTCTGTTGCATTTGGACCCGAGGGATCGGTGTAAGAACCATTCGGGCTTCCACCAGACCAGGCATGCCCCATTTTATCAATCATCCAAAGTTCCGATAATGGCCCACCGTCCCCATCAATATATACATGCTTGGTATAGCTATATCCATTTATAATATCTGATTTGACCAGGGTAGGGGTAACATCAGCAAGGCCTATACCTTCTTCAACGAGAAAATTGGTTTGAGCCCATTGGGTGATAACCTGCTGGCCGTTAATGGGGTGGACCGTTGTATCACAGATTCCATGGAAAACAATTACCCCTATTTTTTTCTTATACTCTCCCATCTCTTGAAATGCACTGTTTCCGCATGCATATGGGTCAAACACGCCTTTCTCCATACTATTCTTAGCTTCCTTAGCCATCGGGTCGGTTAGAAAATATACATTGGCAGCATCATAGGCTAGTCCCGAACAAATTCCGATACCGTTAAAGACATCTGGATACGTAACACCAAGAATACAGGCTAGTGCCCCGCCTGCTGAGAAGCCCACAGCGTATACTTTATTTGAGTCAATCTTGTATTTACTTTTGACCTCATTTAAAATCTCATAAATTAGCTTGGGATGTCCCTTACCGCGGTGTTGATTTTCATCTAAAAACCAGTTCCAGCAGCCAAAGGGGTTATACCCGGCCAGATCTGTAGGATTTAACAGATGGTTCATATCAGGATAGAGGACAAGGAATTTTTCCTTTTCAGCAAGTGTGTTCATGTTTGTGCCTGCAGCAAAATCATCCGGATTTTGTTCACATCCATGAAGCATCACCAACAACGGAGACTCTTTATCTGAATTATATTGACTAGGAATATATAGCTTGTATTTAAAATCGTAATATATAAAATTGAGAAATTCCCCCAAATCTCTTGACCTCCGTTTCTATACTCTATTTACTTATCTTACTCCAATAGTTGTCGCAATATTATTACTTGTTTTACTACTTTAACAGAAAATAAGTGATTTAGAGAGTAAAAGGTAGAGGGGAAAGTTTCAAGGAAATTGATGACACGACTGACAGGTAAGGCACACTGGTTGGAAAAAGGGACAAGAGTGGAATCGAGCATGAAATGGCATGGTCCGGGGTGTTAAGTAACTTAAAATCTGTATAAGGGATAATAAAGTTGTTTAAATCCTAATAATTTCATTTAATACTTAAACGTCAATTATGCTATTCAACAATCGGACCATATTATTGAAGAAGAAAAAACTATATATAATAAATACTATTTTGCATAAAAAAGAACAACAATAAAATTATATGGAGGTTTAAGATATGGGTGTATTATCAGCATCGCCAACTAATGAACCAGACGTGTAAGCAAGAGTTCATTAACATTTAAATCTTTACTCAGTTTTCTATTCAACCTTAGCAATAATTTTATCAATTGCATTATATCCGTAACCTTTTCTGTTCCAGAAAGGGAGGGATGGTTGAGTTCTATCATAAGAATCTGTCGCTTTTGTCATAATCTTATATTCACCTTTCTCCAATACAGTCCACCCATATGACCAAGTAGTCCAATCATACCCAATATTATTTTGGTTTTCTATTAGTGCACTTGACCATGATTTTCCGTTATCAGTGCTAACTTCCACATTTTTTATATAGCCTTTTCCTGTCCACGCAATGCCTTTGATTTAATGTTTACCCGTATGAACAACATCCATATCTAACGGCTTCTGTATGGTGGAATTAACGTTCATTGTTGTTACAGGAAAAGAATGATAGTTATCGTCCTTGTTTGGATAATAGACGTAATCAATAGATTGAAAGGGGCCTTCAAAATTATTATCAATTACCTTAATTTGTTTAATCCATTTTACAGAAGCCATGGCATACCACTGAGGAACAATTAACCTTAAGGGGAAACCATGCTTAAAAGAGATAGGCATATTATTATATGCGTATGCAATAATAGTGTCGGGATGTAAAGCTATTTCTATTGGTAAACTCCTGACATATGTATAAACATTATTTAAGTCAGTTCTTTTTCCATAATCATATCCTTCCACTATCACTTCTTTTGCCCCTTCTCTAATTCCAGATAGTTCAAGGAGGAGTCTTAACGGAACTCCTTTCCAATAACCTTGGCTAATTGCCCCTTTTCCCCATTGCTCACCGAATACTTTAGGTTCAAATAAACTACGTTTATTACCTGCACATTCAAGGACTGCTTTAACAGTTTTCGATGGTAATCGAAGGATATCTTGCATGGAAAGTATTTTTGGGGTTGTGACAGAACCGTTTATTGGAATCCAATAGCTAGAATAAGAAAGCGTTGGATAAGAAAAGTGGTTTCGTCTATAAAGTAAATGATTATTTAGTACATCAGTCTCAACAAACTGAACAGGTGTTTCCTGATTTTCAGGTTGTAAACTATGTGTAGTTAAAAATGGCTTTAAGAAAGGATATTGAGAATTCAATATAAATTCCTCCTAAAAAAATGATATTTATAGTTATGTTGCAAAAGAAATAGCTATTCATTTTTTAAGATTAATTTTAATTACATATTTAAAAAGATCTTCAGCATCGGGTGCGATTGGTGGACAACCCGCCAATTTAACGACATTACTTTTGCATCACCCACAATCATATGGGATATTTACGCTAAATTGTTTGAGATATATTAAAGGTCGATTCAATCCTCTGGGATACAGTCGGCTTTTTTTATGACTTCTGCCTTTGCAGGTACCATTTAATGATCAATGGGAAAAAATAACTTGACTATTTCAAATAGTAATACACAAGCTATAAATGTTCAAAAAACAGTCAACAGAAAGGTGGGGTCAAAATGAAGAATAACATTCAGGTATTACCAATTGTAGCGGCCATTGGAATTGGAGCTGCTGCCTATAGCCTGATGACCGGTCGCGGTGGACAATTACAAAATATAATTCCTCAGTTATCTAACATGAGCAATCAAGGCACAGCAAACCAGCAACAGTAATCTACAACTGGAACAAGCCAATAATTTAGCGGCGAAAGCATATGAAATCAATTCTAAAAGATTTTAGAGCCAGAAGAAGCGGAGAGTTTATGCCTTTCAACGCCTTCTAGTCATTGTAGGTATTGTCCGTTTGCTATTGAATGTTATCGAAAGTTCAGTAGCTATTAAAATGTAGAAACAACATGCACCGACGGGAATAGCTGTCGGTGTTTTTATATTCAAGTAAATGGAGAAGGAGAGATGTATATGACAACGATTGCCATATTTGAAGCTATTGCATTTATGTTTGTCACAGGAACTATAACAGCGGCTTCGTTTCTGGTTGGGTTTAATCAAGGGAAACAGCAGTTACTGAAATACTAAATAAGTTAAGTCGGAGAAATTTCGCATTCTAAGCGGTCAAGGTTATTCATGTTATTTCATAGGAAAGTAAAAATGAGCTGGGAGATGTATTCCCAAGCTCATGTATTTTACTGTTGATTTATTACTAATGCGTTAGTTGAAGAAGCAATCAATATAGTTTTATTGTACATATTTACAAATCTTTCTTTATCAATAACATAATGCACAGTGTTTATATACAAAGGAAAGAAGCTGAATTACAATCCAGCTTCTTTCCTTTTATTTTAGTTTAACAATGCAGCACCAATGATGATCAAAAGGATAAACAATACAACAATCAATGCAAATCCCTTTCGCCCATTAGAATGAGTCAACCTATCGCCCATCACAATTATGCATAAATACAAGGTAAACTTTCTTAAAAATAGACTTTTGTCTTTACTAAGTCTTGGATACTACCATCTTTAGCGCTTCTTGTGTAAACCCAAAGTTCACCAGTATTTGATGTAGGGGTTCTGTTGAATGGTAAAGTGCTTGTAAAATTTCCGTACTCAGGAGCTCCTTTATTAGCCATTGTAGAACGTTCGTTAGAAACAATAGTTCCGTTAACGTCTCTTAATTGATATAAAACATTTGCTTCAAACGCTCTTGCCTGACCCTCTATTCTTTGTCCATTAACTACTATTGTTCCCGGAAGTGGAGTCCATATGACAATGTTTTGAGAGGTTGGTAAAGGGAGAATTAGCTCATATTCTGGCCAAATCAGATCACCTTGGTAACCTGGTCGGTTTTGGTTAGCCATTATAATGCTTGAAAGGGAAATTCCAAATCTATTCGAAATCGATGAAAGTGTATCACCTGATTGTATTTCGTATATAAATACAGGTACTGTCAATGGTTGATTAGGGAAAATAATGTTGGGGTTTACTAAATCATTAATACCAGAAACTAAATCACTAAATGCATCAAACCTAGAAGCAATCTTATTAACTGTATCTCCGGATTTAACAATATAAGTTACTTTTCCGGTTTTAGAAAGGACTGGGACGACAAGTACATCTCCAGGATAAATAAGACCAGGATCAGTTACCGGCTGAAATAAATGATTCGCTCGTCCTATTGCTTCAACAGAACTTCCAAATCTCCGAGCTATTGAAAATAATGTATCGCCCTTACTCACTGTGTAAATATAAGTTTTATTAAAAACTATTGACAATATCATCACCTCCATTTTAATTTTTAAAAGAGTCTTACTCAAAGAAGAATCTATCTAATAAGATATTCTTGTAAAACAAAAAGGATAGGGACGATCATCTTGAGTCATTCATGGAATTATCAAAAGAATTATAAACGGGAAGTGTCAACGGTACATGTCTGACCGGTTGCGGTTCAAAAAACACAACATCATATTGAAGGTGAAAAGTTTACGATGCAGACCCGCACAGAAAATGGATTTACATTCTTTGTGAAGTTGCGGGAAACAAAAGGGGGGAGCTTAGGCGCAGGCGAAGACGGTCGAGAAGCCGAAGGAAGCCGCGAAGTCGGAGAAGAAAGCGTCCGCAGTAGCGGTTAAGTCGGTTGAAGAAATCGCGGCAGACTCAAAGGCGAAAGTAGCTGCGGATGCTAAGAAAGCTGACGAAGCAAAGGAGGCTGAAACCGTTCTCGTAAATTTGAAGGCACTCGTAGCGTTGTCATATAGCGTTATATCCGATGTCAAGCCGAGTCCGCTCGGCAATGGAGATTGGGGGACGACGTAGGTGATCGTATCGGATGCGTGGTACGTTTCGGCTGAACACGAAAAGAAACGCTTTGCTAAATCGATTTGCGGCGCAGTTAAGCTTACGACAAACGGCGAGGCGGCGCTCGTACATTTCTAAGACGCGTATTATAAAGTGCCAGCGAAGGAAAAGGTATTCGGAGGTTACGATATTAAACGGTTATTATATAGAAGGAATCGGAAGGTATTGCGCAAATTGGCGTTGGTTTTTTTCCTTTAGCCATGCGGATATCGCACAACATAAAAAGAGCAGCGCACTCAAGCGCCAGCCCTTTTCGGTTATTCTCCGTATTCAATTATCATTACGTCGTGTATTCCGTACGGCTTACCGTTGTCGTCCTTATCGAGCGTATTCAAGGCGTTTACAATCTGTTCTAGTGTGTCGAAGCTAATCGACTTGCTACCACCGTTGCAGAGCTCGTTTATCGTTGCCGGGCGAATCTTGCGCTCGACAGCTACGGCGTTGCGCGTTATGCCCACATCTTCGAGCTTTTGTCCGAGTGTTATTTTTACGTTTGCTTGCATCGTTTCACTCCGTTCTACATATTATGTATGACGTTAAGAGTAAGACTTATTATGTAATAAACTATACTGAATGGAGCGGGTATATTATGACAATCACAGTAGAAATCAGCGCAATTGAACGACTAAAAGCAGCAGGCACTACCGTAATTCACAATTTCGACGAACTCGGGAGGGGGCGCTTATGATGGCCTTGCGTCGCTACTTCATGGCCGACGATGACGAAGCGGTAAGCCCGTCGGATTATGTATGGATGACAGTAGGCTACGGCGTCCCTATCATAATTACGCTATTTACGGTACTATCAGTTTATTAATCGGAATGGGGGCGATTATATAAAGCAGTGGACTCCGATTCGATTGAAGTATGCTCGATAAGATTTTGTTGTATGTCGAAAACAATGAGACGATAATATAAATTGGGTTGATAGCGAAGCTTACGCTCGATGAAGATTACGTCCAATGGTAAAGAAGAGTGTAGATGGATCAT
>NZ_JBYHFQ010000049.1:0-11939 GCF_057669665.1 Sporosarcina sp. Y1004
CCCCAGAAGTTAGATTTTGACTCTAACTTTTGGGGTGCACATCACTTCTAACAATTAAGGTGCAGTTTTTGTATGACAAAATATTTATAGGGGTGTCCAACCATGGAAAAACAAAAAACATTTTAGATAGTTATATAATTTAAGGAATTCAGATATTATCTATTTTTCGTTTACCTTGAATTAAACCAATCAGATAAGACGTTGCAGCAATGCCGCCACCTGCACCTATAATTGTTAATACTTCTGTTATTGTAACCATAGTCATGTAAATATCACTCCTCCACTATTTATTGAACACAAAAGACACCGAAGGAGATAAACCGCATCGGTGTACTTTAATTATGTTTTCATCTTTTAATAACTACAGATTTTTCGATAACATTCAATGGCAAAAGAACAATGTCTGCAATAGCCAGATGGTGTAGATCCGGAATGACAATACAATTCCGTTTGTTTTGACATTTGAATTTCAATGTTTTACATACGTATTGAGAGCAAATCTTATTTCAAAAACGGTTGAATCCTCCAAATTGATGATGTCCCATGTGATCGTGGTGGCTTACGTGATGACCTACAGGGTAAAAATTTACCGGTTGAACCATGTGGTGGTGTCCCATATGGTGCCCTGTTTGATGGCCTACATGATGACCTTGGGAACCATGATGATAATGGTGATGATGGTGCTCATGCCGATGCTCATGCCGATGCTGCTCATGCCCCCCATGAAATTCTTCTGGGTTTCTCAAATTTATCTCCCCTTTTCAACGAGTCCTTGTAAATTATGTTGGATTAATAAAGTATTTTAGACTATAACCCATATTTACATATTATTAATAGCCCCCAAGTATTTGCGCCTATCATTGAGAATTCCAGATTTATAGCTATATAAGCTATTTCAGATAGATTTACTTTTGAATTTCCACATTGATTGAACGGGCGAATAATTCAGGTAGGAATATGAATGTTTAGTAAACTAAAAGAGACTGGTTTCCCAATCTCTTACTATCTAACTTTTCCTATTAGAATGGCAGGTCATCATCACTTACCGCAATTGGACCTCCGCCCGTTTCGAATTGATTACCATTTTGACTTTGATTGTTACTGTTACCAGCGTAAGGATTAGGCTGTTTCTGATAGTTCTCCTGTCCTTGCTGTTGTTGGTTGCCTTGTCCTTGTGGTTTCGGGGTCAAGGAACTGTACAAAGTCAGCGACAACCTCTGTAACATATACACGATCCCCTTGGTCGTTCTCGTAGGCGTGAAATATATTAAAAGTCAATTGAATCCTTCGCGAAGCTAATCTCCTATTTACCATCCACTTTTAAACATATAATTACTCGATAGTTCATATTTCATTTCTAGCTAGAAAGTATTATTTTTTTATAAATAGAGGAATTTACAATATTACAATGTTTCATTAACATTTCCTTAACATTCTAATATTACGCTAATTAAGGAATTATATTTTAGTTAACCATGGGAGGTTTAATATTATGAACAAAAAAAAGGTAATTATTCCACTATTAAGTGCAGCACTTCTGTTTCCATCTGCGGTCAATGTATTTGCTGAACCGTATAAACAAATAGAAAGCGTAAAATCTGTTGAATTTATTGGTATGCCTGCACCTGTTACTAACGAGGAAAAATCAACAATGTACAGTGATGCCAAAGTAAAGGTGACATTAAGAGACGGTACTAAAAAAACAGTTGAGTTGGATTATACTTCGTTAGCAGAGCCTGGTGATGTCATTAATGGCAAAATTGTCGGAGCTGCATACGACATCAACGGCAATATCATAACTAAAGCAAATGGCGAGCCTATTGTTTCAACTGCACCAGATGCAAACTCACTCCTTAGTGTAAATGGAAAAAGCGGCAAGTTATATATGATCAATCATTTTGAGAGTATGCCAAATAATGAAATTGGTACAGTGCCAAGAGCGTTATATTTAAATACTGTCAAACAAGATAAGAAAACGGGCGTACTCGAAATTACTGATATTAAACCGATTGACTTTTCAGCATACGGAGGTGTTTGGACTCCATGTGCCGGCATCTTATCTCCTTGGAACACTCATTTAGGCAGTGAGGAATATGAACCAAATGCACGTGCTCATGAAGAAAATCCTGAAAAATCTTCTGTTACACAATTTGCTAAAAATTATTATCAAGATCCAGAAGCAATTGGAAATCCTTACTTATATGGTTATACAACAGAAGTATCCGTTCATCCAAATGGTAAAGCAAAAGCGGTCAAACACCATAGCATGGGTCGGTTATCTTTTGAAAATGTAACAGTAGCACCTGATAACCGTACTGTTTACTATGGGGATGACGGCGGCTATGTGATGTCCTTTATGTACATAGCTGACAAAGAAAAGGATTTATCTGCTGGGACATTATATGCCGCAAAATTTGAGCAAACTAGTGCCGAAAACGGCGGTGCTGGAAATTTAAAATGGATTAAATTGGGACATGCATCGGACCAAGAAATGAAAGAATTAGCTGAAACCCTAACATTCAGTGATATTTTTGAAACGGCAAATGATGCTGAGTATGCAGCAGCAAATGGCTTCAGCCATATTAAAACTGCAACTGGTGAAGAATTTTTGAAAGTAAAACCAGGCATGGAAAAAGCAGCTGCTTTCTTAGAATCTCGCCGATATGGGGCTATGCTTGGAGCAACGTCAGAGTTTAATAAGATGGAAACAGTCACATTCAACAAAGCCGATAACAAAGTCTACATGGCTATGTCCACGATTGCGAAAGCCATGGAAGAAAATCCAAATGATCCTGTAGATGATATTCGATTACCCAAAATCAATGCAGGTGGTATTTATGAAATGAGTCTAACTGATAAACAAACAGATCGTGAAGGTAACCCTATTGACAGTAATCATGTGGCAACTAAAATGGAAGCTATTTTAGTAGGTGAAGACATTCCAAAAGATGAAGAAGGCAACAAAGCTCATCTTGATAAAATTGCCAATCCAGATAACATTGTATACTCTGAAAACTCAAGAACTTTATTTATTGCTGAGGACACTGGCAATCATGTAAATAATATTGGCTGGGCTTATAATGTTGATACCAAGAAACTTTCTCGTGTCGTTTCTGCACCTAATGGCGGTGAAGTAACTGGAATACAAGCCATTGATAATTTAAATGGGTACTCTTACTTAATGGTTGGTTCTCAAAACCCAGGGAACATCGGTTATATCCAGTTACCTCCTGTTGATAAAAAATAAGCTAAGTAAGACCGTTAGAAATCTATCTAACGGTCTTTAATTCGGTCTTCGAATATTAAAAGCTCAAGATACAATTCTCAATAAAAATCATACAATTAAATATTGTTCCTTCAAAATAAGTCCGCAGAGGTTATATAGTCAATTATTGGCTATGTAATTCTGCGGATTTTTTTGGGCATAACGGGTCTGTTTAATAATACCGAAGGGAATCCACATCGGCGATACCCCTATCCTGTTTTCATCTTTTAGTAACTACTGAACTTTCGGTAGCACTCAATTACAAACGGGCAATGCCTACAATGACTGGAAGGCGTTGACAAGAATAGTCTCTCCGCTTCTTCTGGCAACATGTCTAAAATCTCCCGTTTAGAATTGATTTCGTTTGCTATACCCAAAGCCCATCGTCTAGAGATTCCCATATCGGCATGATTGAAAACATGCTTACTTGCTCTTCTGAATCGAAGAAAATACAAGTTGCCTTCGACTCGTGTTCTGTTCTTCAATTGCCCTATCGCCCACGCATACAACCCTACCTGATGATTGTCTCGAACGTCGTATCTAACCCTGTTCGTCTTCCAATCGACTATTTTACTTCCATCCGGTGACACAAGATCAATATAGCCTTGTAACATCGGGGCTGAATCTTCATCAGAAAGTGATAGTTGAAAATGAATCTCCGTTTCACCCATGTTTTCTTTAATCGGTGCATGACTAACCAACTCTGACATTTCATCCATAGTCACTTCTGGATGAAACTCAGCTTCAATCATCCCGTTTAAAATGGCTTCTGAATGAGAAACCCCATTAATTTTATCCTCGACCGCTTTATGAACTCCTTTGCCCAAAGCTAGAGGATAAGTGGTCGGTTTTTCGTATCCTTCGATGTACTTCTTGAAGAATCGATAAGGGCAGGTTGTGTAAAGGTTCAAACGTGAAAAAGAGTAAATCAATATGATCTCTCCTGTCTTCTTTCTGTTTTCAAATAACAAAAGGAGACTGGATACCCAATCTCCTTCTACTAAGCTCCCATCAGAACGGCAGGTCATCATCGCTAACTGCAATAGGACCTCCGCCCGTTTCGAATTGATTACCATTTTGACTTTGAGTGTTACTGTTACCAGCGTAAGGATTGGGCTGTTTCTCGTAGCTCCCCTGTCCTTGCTGTTGTTGATTGCCTTGACCTTGTGATTTCGGATCAAGGAACTGCACAAAATCAGCGACAACCTCAGTTACGTATACACGGTCTCCTTTGTCATTCTCATAATACCGGGTACTAATACGACCATTCACCGCAGCTTGACTGCCTTTTTTAAGGAAGTTCGCTGCATTTTCAGCCGGCTTTCTCCATACTTGAATCATGATGAAATCAGCTTCACTCTCGCCATTGGTATTTTTAAATGGACGGTTCACCGCAAGCGTAAAATTACAAACGGCGACACCATTTTGCGTGTATTTTAGTTCTGGCTCTTTCGTCAGACGACCTACCAAACTCACATTGTTCATAATGTTCTCCTTTTCTCATGACTGTTTTTCAGCCATGTCCCTTATTTCTCTCCGTATAGGGTAACGGATATTTTAATTAGCCAAAGACACTTTTTTGTTAGTTTTTATATTGTGTTTGCACATTTCAATTTTTCGTTTTCGATTTTTATTCGTCTTCCACATGTGATAAAGAAAGGCCACGTTCAGTACGACTTTATTCAATTTAAAGTCATAAGTGGACAGTGAGGCTTTCCATGCAGCCCTTCCAATCTCAGCACCTTCTATAGCCCATCCAGTACGTTCATCTTCATCTTTCACGTATTCAGCCAGCAGTCGATTGAACATCAGATGAATTTGTGTATCGTGACAGGAATGCATGATAAAGTGAAGAAGCTCATTTTGACGTTCTTCTTGATTTTCTATATGAGCTACCACTATGAACATGGCAAAGTACTTAACAAGCTCTTCGTATTCATAGTTCTGCCAGTCATTTAAGACCATTTCTCTATTCTTTTTGAATGCGGCTCGGTTTTTCCGTTTATATTCAGCCCATCCAATGGATCGAAGTTGACCAGCATTCAAACATTCAGCCGGATGAATGGGTTTCTTTCTTGCTCCAAAATACTTTTTACGTATTTCAGAGTAGGGTAGTCCCGACAACTTAACTTCAAAGTCTAATACGCCACCCGACACACCACAAAACCAACACTTAAATACCTGGTCATGCGTGTTAAGTGACAAATAATATTTATGTCCTTTACCTGGTTTGGAGTCCTCTTCGCAAAAGCTACATTTGCAAAAAGTCTCCTTTTTACCGTAATAGCGAGGATTAAACGTAAGTCCATATTCCTCTGCAACTTTCAGGATTTCAGGAAGCATGATTAAGCCACCCCCTTATCTGCATCTCCCAATTTCTCGAAAAACGTAAATCCATTTTCCGTACGGGTCTGCATCTTAAATTTATCCCCTTCAATAAGATGTTGTGTTTTTTGAACCGCAACTTCCCCTTGTGCAAACACCATTGATTGAGTATTACTGGCAACACTCTTTACATACATTTTTGCGAAAGAAACGCCGCCGGGAGTTGTTCCCTGTTCATACTTTTCCATGATGAACGCATCCAGTGGTTCAGAAGCTGTTTCCTTCTCCTGTTGAACAGGCTCTTGAATGGATTCATTTTGAATCGATTCAGATTGTACAGGCTGCTCATTCACTTGAAGATAAGAGAACTCTTCAAGGAAATTGAAGCCACTCTCTTTCTTAATGACCAAAGCCAACTCCTGACCCATTTGAATATGGCTAAGAGAATCGATTACGTCCTGTTTCCCTTTTACTAGAACAAGACTCACTTCGTTGGTTGCCTTATCCATGACATTTAGTTTTGCAAATGGCACATTTTGTGGACTGATCCCTTTTTCAAAACTTTGTAGAATGAATACACCTTCAATATTTTTATCATTTGATTGCTGAGCATCCGGCTCGGGAATTTGTTGATTTCCTGCAACCACGTCTTGTTTGTTGGGGGCTGGATTTGATTTCATTGCTACATCCATGTTTCCGCTATTAGCGTTATCGTTTTCTTCGAGCGACATTTCCTCACGAGTGTATAAACCACCTAGAGGGAACTGACGACGAAGTACGAAGACTTCTGCTATCTTCTGGATCATAGCGGACGGCATTTTATCCCAAGTGTTTTTATTGCCGTACTTCGAGTTGAGTTCGCCTGAATTTGCTTAAAAGTATTCCTGGAAATTTACGAATACGGCAACCGGCCTAAAACGTTTATGATGCATGACTGCATATGCACCAAGTATTGGACCACGCTTCTGACCGAACTCATGCTGAACACTTCCCTCTGATGGGATGAACTCGAATGTATCTCCTTCTCTCACCACATTCGCGTTAGGAGGTCCTACATATCCTTCTTGCGAAGTAGCCACACGAAGTAACCCATCGCGAGTAGTAATGAAAGATGTATTCGGTC
Source organism: Sporosarcina sp. Y1004 (assembly GCF_057669665.1). Lineage (NCBI taxonomy): Bacteria > Bacillati > Bacillota > Bacilli > Caryophanales > Caryophanaceae > Sporosarcina > Sporosarcina sp. Y1004. The sequence goes on from NZ_JBYHFQ010000049.1 coordinate 6,714, forward strand.
CATTCTTCGTTTCATAACGTTGAAAAACGATATCACCGAGCAATGGATTTAAGCCGAATGTTTCACAGACTTCAATAAAATGGTTCGCCTCTTCTTGAGTTCCTTTTGCTGGCTGAACAAATCGATTCCAAATCAACGACTTCTGTTCGTTTGAAAACGTAAGTACTTTTTCCACTAAAACCATCTCCTTTTGTAATTTTTATAAATAAAAAAGTCGACTACACCCATAAGGGATCATTCGACTTTTGTGTAACCCATTGCAACAGAAAACGAAAGTTGTTTTGTTTTCATTTCATTGCAGCACTCCTTTCAGATTTTTTGAAACAAAAAAGCCGATGTCCCCCATAGTGGGATCAATCGGCTTTTAAAATATATATCACGCAAAAGATGCGTAAGTATCTAGTGTTCTTACATAAATTTTGTAACGTAAAACGTCTGCCTAACTTTCTCAAAAGAGAATGAAAATACTTAGGCTGAACATTTGTGTCGAATCTCCTTTAGAAATGAATAAAAGGTTTAACGACTTTCACCGGGGTAAAATGGTGACGTAAAAACTAATGAAATATGTATATATGATACCCAATTCAAGAAGACCTCGCAAATCGAATGAAAATCAGTATCTACGTTATTGCGAAGAAGAAAAGCATCTTAACTAAAGATGCTTTTCGATTTCCTTAGTTTTAGGTGAAGCCAACGAGAATGTTCATTTGACTTAGCTAAGTAATCTTTTAACTGATCTGTTGATAGATTTTTGAATTAATCAATCAATCCTAAAAAGTTTTTTCCAAGTATATATTCCTTTTGGTTATCAGGAATTTGAAGTGAATCAATCCAACTTTTCTTTGCCGAATAGTCATATTCATTAAATTTTGTCATTCCATATGGTCCGTCGCAACCATAAAGAACTTTACGATATCCTAAATATTCCACTGCCTTCTTTACAATAGATGGATTAAGATAATCACTTGATGTGTCAACAAATACATTTGGTTGATCCTTAACGTATTTCCAAAGTTTTTTCCAAAAAGGAAGACCGGCGTGAGCATAAATTAATTTAAGTTTGGGGAAATTTTCAGGTAAATATTTATAGGAGTCTGGTTCTGAAGATAGATGAATAATCATAGGTATACCTTTTGATTCACACATAGTCGCAACTGGAGCAAGTGCCTCAATACTATATTCATGCATGAACGGATGAGCTTTCACTCCAATAAAACTAGGTTTATTAAGATATAATTCTACTTCTTCCACTGATACAGGTATCAGTGGGTTCACTGCTACCCAGCCTAGAAATCGGTCTGGAAATCTATTAATTGCAGTAGCAACAATATCATTGCTCGGTTTGGTAAAAATCTTGAATGAATTGCCATAAAGTTTCAAATAGCCATCCTTTACTAGACCATCATAAATTCCGAGCCCAATTTGAGGTGCATTTAGTATTAGAAAACGGAATAAGCATTGTAAATTATGTTGAAAAGTGCTATCCAATTCAAACATTTTTTCATTCATAGGGGCAATTAGCGCTGTTTTAGTTACATCATTTTTATCCATACCCTCTATCATTTTTTCTAAAGTCAACATTGTTTCATCCACATGAAAATGGCAATCAACAATCAATTTAATCCTCCCTTTCGAATTACTGTCTAATTTGTATATCAAACCACTTAACTGCAACTCACCTCTAGCAGAGTTAGATAACATCCCGCTGTTAAAAATTAAATAACAAATCTGAGACTAAGTGGATACACAGGAAAAAGAACTTATAGATTACCATCTCATTTCATTAGTTCAACATAAACATCTATTTTAGTATATTTCTTCACTCGTTTCATATATACCTTCATCCAGAAACACCCTGCCCCGTTACTTGAAAGATGAAAGTTTCCGAGTTAGCTTTCCCTATCGAATTCCCACACCCGTTATTTTTATAGGTGTAACCCCTTGTAAGATCTGATTTAAAAATGAATTCCTCTTCTCCAAGGGATTACTCATTACAATTAACTTATTCTATTGTTATTTTGTTTCGTACAATACTTCCGATACTGGGTTAGGAACAGTTAGCTTTTCTTCTTGAACAGGATATTTAAATTCTGAAGCTGAGTTGTCTTCTTATCTTGCTGTTTTTTCTTATTTGCATCTGACATGACTCAGCTCCCTTCCTATAACAAGTATTCAGAGTTTTATATCATACATTTAAACCATATTCTTCCGCATCTCCTACTTCGCTAATAAACTATCCGGAATCATCTAAGAAATAAAAGAGCTTTTGAAGCTCTTTAATGCCATCCCGTAAATCCATATCTAGGGCCATCCCTACTTTAAGCGTTTAGTAGTCACCTTTAGCGGTTGCAAGGGCCTAATTGATTCAGTAATTATAATAAGTCGTTCATTGAAGTGTTTACCGCTCCATTTCAAATACATAAGCAAATCAATGCCGTCCCGATGCTTCAGTTCCGATACCTTTTGCAGCAAGACATTCTGATCACGCAATGTGTTCATTACATCGACAATATCCATGTTGTTTCCATGCAGTTCTTTAAGTAGCTTCGTTACATTACGTGCTGATAGTTCCTGAACGGTTGCGAAGAATGCATCCTGCTTTCCGAACAAACCTTTTAATACATCGACCGTCGCTTCCGCTACTGTATCCGTGTCACCTTCTATTGGATTGAAACATGCGGAATTGGGTTTGTCAGGATCAACATGAATACATGGGATATCCATTTCGAAACACATTTCATTTACCATTGCTGCAACATCACCTTTTGGTTCGACAACGGGTATACCTAATGGTACCCCTCGTTTCTTCTGCAGCAGTAATTGATAAATCATCGGTTTTAATATCGTTGCCGTTTTGCCACAACGTGTTGGACCTACTGCAAGCATATGTGTGAAACAATCACTCCCTTGCCATACAATCGGCATACCCATCTGCCTCACCTCCTATCAGTTTCATTTTTTTATCCAATCCCACTTGCTGAAGTTCTCATGGATTTGATCAATTTTGAATGGTGCACGATAACCTTCTTCAAAGCTGAACAACGTCAGGATGGTTCTCAATATTTTATATCTGAGTAATCCCAGGTGCTCTTTGTTCTGTTTTTTTAACATTAGTTGATTTGCATGTTCACCTTCTTCCCATAATAATTCGGGTAACGCATTGGAATTTTGGGATATACGCTTTCCCCAAAAACGCATATCCTTTTTGAAGGTTTGGGTATCCATCATCCTCAACAGTAGAAGGGATGTTTCAAGGACGACAAAACCCAGCTCGATTAGATCGGCTGGGCTTTGTTTTGCTACATGGGCTTCGACTTCAGGGTAGATATATAGCTTATTTCTACAGACTTTAGTTTTGAAAAACACTTTGCGACTTCCCCCTTTCGAAAAAAATGGAAATAAAAATAACACGTTCCATTCAATGGCTGAATGAAACGTGCTTTGTGTCAAATAGGTTATTTTTATATCTTACTTCTTCAGGTAATGGAAACCCAGTAGGCGTCTTTTGGAGGCCTATCGTTAACATACTAGAAGCTGAGAAAATTGAGTTTCTAGTCGTGAATGCCCAACATATGAAAGCAGTGCCGGGTCGCAAAACCGATGTGAAGGATGCCGAATGGGTTGCCAAGTTACTTCGTCATGGACTACTCAAAGCGAGTTTTATTCCTGATCGAAATCAACGGAAACTTCGAGAGTTGGTTCGCTATCGTCGCAGTATTATTGAAGAGCACGCAAGACAACATAATCGGATTCAAAAAGTGTTAGAAGGAGCGAATATCAAGTTGGACTCCGTTGTCTCCGATATTATGGGTGTTTCAGCTCGTGACATGCTTAATGCCATCGCAGATGGGGAGGATGATCCTATAAAACTTGCGAGCTTCGCTCGTCGTACAATGAAAAAGAAAAAAGATGATCTTGAACGGTTGGATTCTATTCCTGGCGTTGCCACTCGTATGGCTGAACAAATCCTAGCTGAAGTCGGAATCGATGTCGGGAATCAATTTCCAAGCTCTTCCCATCTATGTTCCTGGGCAGGATTAGTCCCTGGCCATAATGAAAGTGCTGGTAAAAGGAAATCCACGAATATAAAAAAAGGAAACAAATATCTAAAGTCGGCCTTAGTAGAAGCCGCTCACTCTATAAGAGGGTCGAAGACCTATCTTGGAGCAATGTATAGGCGCACAGCTGCACGAAAAGGCAAAAAACGTGCAGGTATTTCTGTCGCTCATGCCATTTTGAGGATTGCCTATTATCTCTTAACACGCAAAGAAATGTATGTAGACTTAGGCGAAGATTATTTTGACAAACAAAAGCAACAATCTATTGTACGGTATTCTGTTCGAAGGCTCGAAAACTTAGGATACAACGTTACAATTACTGAACCGCAAGTCTTCTAATCCAACAAATAACTCGATCCAAACCCAGGCGCTGCATTTTTTTAAAAAAACATGAGTTGCGTCTTCTTTAGTCTTGCCATTTTTACGAAGTTTTGGCATTTAATTTTCATGGGAGTTGAATAAGAACAGAAACGCTTACGGAACAACTTTATCGACGTGATTACATATTTCAGTGGCGGTCTGTCAAAATTCATCAATTATTGGACCGATAACTATTAATTACCCATAATTTATTTGATTTTCTCCGCCAACTCTAAAATAATTCCTTCTGGCCCACTGCAGTAGCATAACTTATAACTTTCTTCATAGTGTAGTATCTCACTAAAGATTTTCGTACCTTTCTTTTTCAACTTGGCAACAACAGCTTCAATATCTTCGATGGTCGTTAAAAGTAAGATTAAATAGTTCATTTTCTTTTTCATTTTAGAACTCTCCTATAATAGTTTCATACTGTTCATTCTAAATATCTGTTAATGTTAACCTATTGATAATAGTACATTCCAAGATTAACTTTATTTCAGTGAATACTTTGTTCAAAGTCTGCAGTATAAAATTTCAAAAGGTCGCGAGAATCTAGGCCCTCCGACATACCGACACCATTAAGTTGCGCCTATGTAATACCATCCTCGCCAGAAATACTAACTTATATGCGGACGAGCACTTCGTACCAGCCCGTTACTTCATATTTACAACTAAAACTTCTTATAGATATATCAAAGTTGTAGAGCTTGACATTAAAATAAACACAAAAAAGGCCATTACCTATAAGGCAATGACTTTTTAATGAGACCGGCGACGTCCTACTCTCACAGGGGGAAACCCCCAACTA
>NZ_JBYHFQ010000050.1:0-10532 GCF_057669665.1 Sporosarcina sp. Y1004
GGACGTCGCGATCTTAGACTGCCATCCTTTTCACTTATGCCTGTCGGGGCTAAACGGCGCTTTGCACTTTTCTTACAAAAAGGAGAATTTATGTGCCTACGATTACAAGTTCCTATCAACAACAAGTCTTAGTCAATCCTGATAAAATAGCCATTCAAACTTCTACCGAATCCATTACATACCGTGACTGGAATACAGTCGTTTGCAAAACAGCAAATTGGATACATTCGATAACTGCTACCCGCGGTGTCATCGGTATCTTCATGCCGAACAGTATTTCTTTTCTTCAACTGTTCACAGGCGCTGCGATGGCTGGGCGTATTGCCGCAACTTTTGACGCTAAATGGAAACCAACAGAGCTTGAACAGCGTTTAGTAATCTCGTCCCCTTCAGTTGTTGTAACAACCGCCGAATTGGCTAAACGCATTAGGAGCACGGAGTTTACCATCATTATTTGGGAAGATGCTTTAGACCAAATCCTACAGTGTGATTCTTCTTGGATCGAAGATTTCACAGGGGAAATACCCTTTTACATGGGTTTCACCTCAGGAACAACCGGTGTCCCTAAAGCCTTTATTCGTTCCCATGATTCATGGATTGCTAGTTTCGAATGTAGCCGGCATGATTTCCACATAGACAAAACTGATCATGTTCTCATTCCAGGTGCGCTCATCCATTCCCATTTTCTTTACGGAGCCATCAGCGTTTTGTACCTAGGCGGAACAATTTATCTATTAGAAAAGTTTTCGCCCCTACTTGCACTGGACTTCATCAAAAACTACCCAATAACAATACTGTATGTCGTACCAACAATGGTAGAAGCGATGCTCTTGGAAGACTATATTATCGATAAGCCTATACAGATCATATCGTCTGGGGCAAAATGGGAAGTAGATTCAAAACGAAAAATCCAGGAGCAGTTCCTTCATGTTAGGATGTTTGAGTTTTATGGGGCGAGTGAACTAAGTTTTGTATCTTTTTTATGTAATGACAGCGATGAGGACAAACTTGGTTCTGTGGGTAAACCTTTTCATAACGTTGAAATTCAAATCAGAAACGCCCATCTGGATGAAGCATCCGATCGGGAAATAGGTACAATTTTTGTCAGGAGCCCAATGATCTTTGATGGCTATATTCATCCACAATCACATGCCATTCAATCTATCAAAGACGAAAACAATTGGGTAACTGTCGATGATATGGGTTATTTAGATGAAGACGGTTACTTATATATCGTCGGGCGTGAGAAAAACATGATTTTATACGGCGGTATAAATGTTTTCCCTGAAGAAATCGAAACGGTCTTGCTGAGGCATCCCGATGTCGAAGAAGCAGTTGTCATTGGCATGAACGATTCGTATTGGGGACAAGTACCAGTTGCCGTCATAAAAGGGCATGCATCTAAGAAAGACTTAAAAAAGCTCTGTATGAATAATCTATCTTCTTACAAACTTCCACGTAAATGGTTTTTTGTCGAAGAGATACCCTATACAACTAGCGGTAAGATTGCCCGCATGCAAGTTCAACAATTAGTCGAAACCGAGGTGGTCAGAAATTAACAGGGCGGTAATCGTACAAGCGAAACGGACACCTATAGGGAAAAAAGACGGAATGTTCCGGGATATCCAACCTCATATTCTTGCAGCGCCACTTCTCCGAGAATTGTCAACGGGGATAACACATGAAATAGATGAAATTATTTTTGGAAATGTTATAGGGCCCGGGGGAAATATCGCCCGTTTGTCTGCGTTGGAATCAGGGCTTCCTTTATCGGTAACTGGAATGACAATTGATAGGCAGTGTAGCGCGGGTCTTGAAGCCATTCGGACCGCGTGCCATTTCATTCAAGGAAAAGCAGGAAATTGTTATATCGCAGGGGGTGTGGAAAGTACCAGTACTTCCCCGTTTCCAAAAAGAGCACGATTTTCCCCTGACCATTTAGGCGACCCTGATATGGGCATAGCTGCAGAAAATGTCGCACAAAAATACAAAATCACTAAAAAAATGCAAGATGATAATGCACTCCTCAGTTATCAGCGTAGCTGGAATGCCTATCGTGAAGGTTTGTATCAACCTGAAATTATTGAATTCGGAGAAATGACTATAGACGAAAGCTTTTATAAAGAACGCGATATGGAAAAGTTGTTAACACGCGCTAAACCCATTTTCATAAAAGACGCCGGTACAGTAACTGCCGCAAACAGCTGTGGTATTAACGATGGGGCTGCGGCGGTAGTTGTCATGGAAGAAGGACTTGCCAAGGAACTACATATGAAACCCGTTCTGAGATTCGTCGATAGTGAAGTGAGTGGAATCCATCCTGATTATCCCGGTATTTCTCCAGTTCCAGCAATCCACAAGTTATTGAATCGAAACGGTCTGTCGATTGAGGATATCGACTTGTTTGAAATAAACGAAGCCTTCGCTTCAAAAATTGTTGCATGCGCGCAGGAATTGTCGATTCCCTACGAAAAACTAAATGTATCCGGCGGTGCTTTGACAACAGGACATCCTTACGGGGCTTCAGGTGCAATTCTGGTTACCCGGCTATTTTATGAGGTTCAACGAAGAAAAGGGATGAAATATGTGATTGCTTCCATTGGAAGTGCTGGCGGTGTGGGACTCGCAGTGTTATTTGAGGTGATTGGGTGAAAACAGAAAAACAGTCGTTCATTTTCCAGAGAGAACAAGTACAGAAATATGTTCAAATGCTCGGTGACTTAAATCCTGTATATGATTGCGAGGAGAGTGCACGGCAATTGGGATTTCGGACAATCCCTATCCCGCCTGTAATGCCAATGACTCTCTATAAATCATTCGAAATACCATGGACGTTACAAGCGCCTGTTATTCTTCGTAAACAACAATGCATAAATCATATTAAAATGTACATCGATGAAGTATACACCGGTTTTATTTCATTATCGGATGTGAAAGTCAGAAAGGGACATACATTCAGTAAACAGACACTATTTCTATACAATTATGAAGGGAGTTTGTGTTTCAGCGGGATCTCTCAACTTGTTTCAGGTGAATTGGTATGATTGAAATAAAGTTACTTTTGACGCAGCAAGACATTGAAAACTATGCTGAGATTTCCGGTGATTATAATCCAATCCACCTGGATGATGGTCAGGCAAAGAATCATGGATTTTCAGGAAGAATCGCCCACGGCATGCTGGTAATGGGGAAAGTTTGGAGTGCGGTTTCAAGCAATTTATTAACGCCTAATGACTTCCCATCGAAGTATATAATTGATTTTTATTCGCCTATTCATGCAGAAGACATCGTAGTTTTACAGGTCGTACACGATGCAGATAGACTTCAAATTGAAGGAATATGCGAAGAGCAAATTGTTATTAAAGGATCGATTATAATAACATGAAAAAAGTCACTTCCTATTTTATTTAGGAAGTGACTTTTTCGACTAATTTAATTCATTTTCCTCGGCCAGAAGCTCCATTTCCCTAACAATATCAGTATCGCTGGAATCAGAAGTGGTCGTACAACGAACGTATCGATAATAATACCAAGTGCCATGATAAACCCAAAGAGTTTAAGTTCGTAAATTGGCATTGTCGCAAGCACCAGGAATGTTGCTGCCAGGACAAGTCCCGCAGAACTGATGACGCCTCCTGTTTTATCGACTCCCCTTCTAACCGCATCTTCAAACGGCATTGACTTCATCTCTTCACGTACTCTTGCAATAAGCATGATTGAATAGTCGACGCCGAGTGCAATTAGGAAGACAAACGTGTATAACGGAATTCGGTAACTGATTGCTTCCAGTCCTAAAAAGACGTCGAATAGGAAGAGGGATAGACCAAGTGTAGCCGCATAGGACAACAGAATTGTGCCCATCATATAAACCGGTGCGATAATCGAACGTGTTTGGAGTCCAAGCATGATCGAAATAAGTACCGTCATAATCGACATAATAACAATCGTATCTCGCTTATTAACATCTCGAATATCTGCATTTTTCGCACTCTCTCCAGCGACAAACAGTTTCGTTTCAGTAAGTTCAGCATCTCTTAAAATCATTTCACTGTTTGCGCGGACTTCTTTCACAGCATCCAGTGCTTCTTTATCATACGGATTGCCTTTAAATGTGATGGAGAATTTAGCACTTTTTCCATCTTCCGTAGAAGGATTTCCTTGAGCAGTAATACTCTCAACGCCTGGTAGTTTTTCAAGCTTCTCAATTGCAACAAGCATTTCTTCCATACCCATTTGTTCTTTCGAAACGAAAAGCAGAGTACTAGGTGCTAAACTTCCTTCAGTAAATGATTCGCCGAGTCGCTCATACCCTATGCGAGAAGACAAATCCTCCGGGAAGGATTCAATTAGATCATAAGATTCTTTCATATTGGTCACATTCCACGCTCCGATTAGTAACAGCAATAGAATTGGAACCATAAACATAGCAGGGCGTTTCGTAACTTTAATTGCAACTTTGCCCCAAATGGATGCTTTGTCTTCTTGCACTTCTCCATATTTTGGAATGACCGGCCAAAAAGCTCTTCTGCCAATCAATGCAAATAGTGCTGGCAACAGCGTAAGTCCTGCAATAAGCATTGCTATAGCTGCAATGGCAAAAGCAGGCGCAAAATTACGGTACGGTTCATAAAGGGCGAAGAATAATGTTGCTACTCCCAATATGATTGTGCTCCCACTAAAGAAAATTGGTTCTTTTACATGACGCATCGTTTCAGTCATTGCATCATTAACCGACTCATATCTTTTTAGCTCTTCACGATAGCGTGAAAAGATTAGCAAAGAGTAGTCTGTAATAACTGCGAATAATAATATTGTCATAATCGACAGAGCTTGGCTATCTACTAAAAACCATTCTGCCTGTGTCGTCAGTCCGATTATCTTGTCAACAACGACATACACAATCGCTGCCCCAGCAAGCGGGATTAGTGTCAACAATGGGGAGCGATAAATGACCAACAGTAAAACGAGAATTATTCCAACAGTAGATAATAATAAAATGACATCCGCTTTACTAAATAATTCAACTGCATCAGAAGCGATTCCAGCAGGTCCCGTCCATGATACTTCAATACCCTCATCTATTTTAGGTTCTACATCTTTTTTAATTGATTTAACTAAATTATTTAGTTCCTTACTTTCTAGCTCCCCTAATAACGTGAGAGGTACGAAAAATGTTTTTCCATCTTCAGAAAGAAATGTTGCCCGAACGTCCGGAGAAAGTTTCGTCAACGGGACTACTGTCACTTCACCTAACGTCGGATCGACTTGAAGTGACTCAAGTGTTTCTGAAAATCCGAAAAGATCCTCGTCTGTTAAACCGTCTTCAGTATGAAAGACAGCAAACAAGGGTAATCCACCATCTGCTGGAAAATACTTTTCAAGATTCCTTTCCGCTATGATTGACTCTGCATCGGCTGGCAAACCACTGTCTTTATTGGCGGTGACAAATTCATTGCCGCCGGGCGCAAAAGCAGAAAGAACAATTGCAAGTAAAATCCAAATAGTAGCTGACCATACCCATATTCTTTTTCGGGTTCGTTTTTCATTTGCCATTATCGTTTGCCTTCTTTTTCAGTCATGAATGTAATGACGACAAACAAAGCAAAACTCGTTAGCAAGACTGTTCCACCGATTATATAGAAAATAAGCGAAAATGTTGAATTAATGCCAAATGGTTGCATAAATTGCAACCACATCCCAGTCGTCAGACCAATTGCACCAATAATACCAGTCCAACCGTGAACGGAGACGAGTTTTTTAGCTCGAACTTTATAAATCTTGTAAAAGACGCCCCAAGCAAATAGTGACAACCAGCCAACCAATAAAATATGCGCGTGGATTGGACGGAAGGCAGCTGATCCAGAACCCGCCATATGTGAGCCTAATATTGTTCCTATCAATCCGAAAATTGCAGAAACACGAATAAGCCGTAAACTCCATTTTTCTTGCATGCAAAATTCCCCCTATGTTGTTGATGTTATACATTTATCTTAGACTTCCTTTATGAACGGAAGATGAACAGGACATTACAACTTCGGAAAATTCATAGTAAAAGTTGTGCCACTCCCTTTACCACTAACTACTTCAATCGTCCCGCCATGCAATTTCACGACTTGCTGGACAATGGACAATCCAAGTCCTGTTCCTCCTGTTTCCTGGGTTCTTGAATGATCTGCCCGATAAAAACGGTCGAAGATGCGCGCCAGTGCTTTTTCCTCAATACCAATCCCGTTATCCCGAATAAGGATTATAACGTGGTCCGTCTCCTCTGCTAGCACTATTTCAATCGCTCCGCCAATTTCCGTATACTTCAACGCATTAGATAAAAGGTTCTCCCATACTTTTTCAAGGAAGGCAGGATCACCAGTAAAATGGACCTCTGCAATATCCATCGACAATGTCATATCCTTTTCCTCTAACAACCATCTATAATTGCCGATCGTCTCCTTCAACTGCACATCCAATTCAAAGGTTTTCATCTCAAGTGGGGATGCTAACTGATCAAGCGAAGTTAGTAGCAACAGCTGTTTCGTTAATGAAGACAATCGTTCCGTTTCTGATTGGATGACAGATGCATAACTTTTTCGCGCCTCTTCCGTTAGCATATTGTCCAAAAGAAGCTCCGCATAACCTTTGATATTAAGCAAGGGTGACTGGAAATCATGCGACACATCGCTTATGAACTCTTTACGTATTCGATCATTTTCACTCAATTTCTCTGTCATTAGCTGAAAACTTTTTGCTAGTTGCCCAATTTCATCTTTTCAGTTAATATCGAGCGTCCCTGTAAACTGTTCATCGCCAACTTTTTTTGTTGCCGCAGTCAGCTCCGTAATTGGATCAATCAGCTTTTTAGCCACAAATAACATTGATAGCAAACTGAAAACAGCCATGACTAAAACCATTCCACCTAAAATATAATGGACTTCTGTGAATAGCATTTTAATATCGGGGCGTAGGAATAGTGCAAACGTTTCGTTGTTATACTTAAACGGAACTCCGACTGTGTTTGCCAACTTATTCGAGAAATAGCCTGTTACAAACGTTTCGCTCGGGAGATCTCTCATCCCATGGTATTCTTCACCATTCATTACCTTATCTATGACTTCGTTTGAAAGTTTTTCTTCTCGAAATCCGTCCCCATACATAGTAGACTTTAGATTTTCATTGACCACATAGAGCTTATATCCGACTGCTGATTGTGTTTCCAAATAATCTTCAAGATCGATATCCTTATTTGACTCAATGAATGATACAATGCTTTTTACAATGTTCATATTCTTCTCGTCGTTCTGCCCTTTCAAATGCTGATGGTAATATGTATTGATGGCGAGAAATGCGATGAGCGTACTCACTATCATTATCACCACTGTTGTCGCAATAAACTTCCCGTATAACGATCTCATAGCGAGGACACTTCAAGCTTATATCCAATACCCCGCAGAGTAGAGATGGTCACTTCCCCAGTGAGTTTCGCCAGCTTGTCTCGAATCCGCTTAATATGCACGTTCAATGTTTGTTCATCACCTTCATAATCATAACCCCATATCCGTTCAATCAAAGTTTCTCTTGTGAACACATGATTCGGTCGTGATGCTAAAACTGAAAGTAATTCAAACTCTTTTAAAGGAAGAAGGAGTACCTTTTTTTCGACGGAAACTTCATAGCTCTGCCGATTTATTTTCATCGGGCCTGCCTGGATAAACACATCAACCGCCTTGTCGTATCTACGTAAGATTGCATTTATTCTAAATAACAATTCCTTTGGTTCAAATGGTTTTACAACATAGTCATCAGAACCCGCTAGAAAACCCTTTTCTTTATCTTCTAATTCCCCTTTTGCTGTCAACAATAGTACCGGAATATCCAGCTCTGCTCTAATTCTTTTTGTCAGCGTATACCCATCCATACCTGGCATCATTACATCCACCACTGCCAAGTCGGCTAATTCCTCTTCTAGTATCGTTAGCGCCTTAAATCCATCAGACGCCTTCAGAACCGTATAACCCGCTTGAGACAATTGAATAGACACGAGTTCCAATATATTAGGATCATCATCTACCACAAGTATTTTCATCATGAAACATTCCCTTTCTTTCTACCGTATAACTTATACCATTCCGCGTTTAATAAACCTGATAACAATATGATAACGGCCGTCAAATAAAACCAGATAACAAGTAAGATAATACCCGACAATTGGCCATATAAACGAGTATAGTCAACATTCGAGACGTAGCTTCCAAAAACTAGAGAAAATAACTGCCAACCAATAGCAAAAAAAATCGCACCCGGCAGCGCTTCTTTAAATGTAACTTTGCTCGTTGGTACAATTTTGTAAAATAAAAGGAAAAACAGAAGTAAAAAGAGCGTACCCAGCCCCCATTTAACATTTGGCCAAATATAAAGCCAACCTTGCCATTCTTCAATTGTATCGTAGTATGTCACTACTTTGAATAAAGCTTTCTCAATAATTGGAAGAAACAATGATAGTGGGATAACGAGCATAAAAAGGAGTGTGACGCCCAAATCACGGATAAGGACTTTCCAAAATGCATAACGGCGCACATGGCCATTCGCAAGATCAAGTGAACGAGCTAACGACTGTACAGCCATGGAAGTAACCCAAAATGCTGCTATCAGGCTCACATACAGTATTTTCCCATGGCCTTTATTTAGAACTGCTCGGACATTGTCTTCTATTACAGTGAATGCCTCAACAGGGGCGAAAGGTCTCAGAAAGGTTAGTAGCATTTCTTCATTAACTGGAAATAAGCTAAGCAGGGATAAAACGAAAAGGAAAAATGGAAACATCGACAATAGAAGATAATATGCCGTCTGCGCTGCTTGATCAAAAAAGCGTTCCTTGAAAAAACGACCGATTACATTTTCAATAATCTTCATACGCTTACCTCCCTATTCCAATATACCCTATTCTAAACAAAGCCAATGGATTACCACAAAAATTAATTATGAATATAAATTCCAATAGCAGAATTTGATTTAATGGGGTCGACTAATCCATTAAGCCAGTCTAAGGTCAACTGGGCTATTAAAGGATTACTTGAACTGCTTCATTAACTACGGTAGACTATTACTTATAGTAAGGTAAAAACTAGGAGTGATTTGCAGATGGATATCTCTATTACTAAAGCTTTACGTGAACTTAAAACCTTGGATGCACGTATACTAAAAAAAATTAGTGAAACTACTTTTGCGGCATCAAAAAAACCAAAAGAAACGATTCGCGGCTTCAAAACAATCAACGAGTTCGAAAATGAAGCAAAAGAGAGCTTACAATCCATTAAAGATTTGATTTCTCGTAGAAAACAAATAAAAAAAGCGATTGTTGAATCCAATGCAAAAACAATTGTAGAAGTTTCTGGAGTAAAAATGACGGTTGCTGATGCAATTGAACGTAAGAATTTTATCGAAATAGAGAAATCACTTCTTTTTAAAATGAATAATGACTATGGTCAATCTCAAGTACGCGTAGAAGAAAATAATGAACTTGCCCAAGATAGACTAGACACGCAACTAAATAACATGATCTCTAAAGATGGTAAAACAGACTTAACCGCTGTTGAAGGCTGTTTTGGGAATCTGAGGAAACTAAATTGATTGATCCAATCAATGTAAAAGAACTAACTACGAAAATGGCAATTGATATTGATACTTTCGAAGATGATGTCGATGTAGCACTCAGCGAAATCAATGCGCGTACATTAATAACTGTTAACTAGTACATAACCATTTCGATTTGCTGTTATAGCGAAAAAGAAGAAAGTTTTCCCGTTTGCAGGGTCTGGGTCAAACCCCTGCACTACAATCAACTTAAATAATTGAAAAAAAGCTCAAGGCTAAACGTTTAAACCTAAAAGGTAAACTTTCAACTTTCTTAAATTACAAAGTTCAATAATGAGCGATTAACAATCTATAAAATCTCGGGTAACAGGTGTAATGGGATTTAAAACTTCCTTTCTTCTCCTCCGAGCAGCTATGACAGCACAAAAAGAGTGATCCTTAGGGGGTCACTCTTTTTGTTTGAAGTAAATATAATTATATAAGTAGGACGACTTTACATGGAGAGAGTAAACATGTCCTTCCCTCACAAAGTGAACCCCCCAACTAATCATTGGCGCGCGAGCAATCCAACCTTCGATTATAATTTAATATAAACAACAAAAAAAGCCACTACCTAAAAGGCAATGACTTTACTTTGAGACCGGCGACGTCCTACTCTCACAGGGGGAAACCCCCATCTACCATCGGCGCGCGAGCTTAACTTCCGTGTTCGGGCTCCGAAAGTCGATGAACGGCAGATTTCTTTGTCAGCTTCAGTCGTCCGGTTCTCATGTATTTCATACGCTCCGATCCTCCTGCCTTCGCTTCCTCGAACTCTACCGTCCCTCGCCTTTCTCGCATTCCACTGGATCAAATAAATATAACCTTCGGTTAAAATCTAATAAAACAAAAAAAAGCCACTGCCCGAAGGCAATGACTTTACTTTGAGACCGGCGACGTCCTACTCT
>NZ_JBYHFQ010000051.1:0-9094 GCF_057669665.1 Sporosarcina sp. Y1004
CCCCAAAGGTTAGATTTTGACTCTAACTTTTGGGGTGCACAACATCCCTAATCGGATTGGTCGTTTTATTTTTGAGCCATTGCAAAATATACAGATCAACTCTTCAGTCCTGTTGCGCAACCGGACGTTTAAATATCGACGAATGTCTTCGTAGCCGTGGGTTGGTGTTTCCTCTACTACTGGTTCATCAACAACCGTAAACTTTCGCATAAACCAGCTGGCAGAGACTTCCCCAGCTGGTTTATATGTTATTTAGTCGTTTTAACATCTCTGAATTGATGCCTATAAAATTAATGTTCCAAAATTAAATCCGCTGGCTAGAATTGGTGGTCCTGTATATGCACATATGCATAATCCCTTTAGGCTAGAGCGTGAGGCCATTCCGGATAAATTAATAGATTAATTCTTCTATCCTGATGAGATGCCATTAACCTCCTCATTGAAGGACAATCTTTCTATTCCTAAACTACCTAGTCAATTTTTGAGATGGATTGCTGATCAAAGAGACTAAAAGCGTTCGAAAAAGTACATCTTTACAAACAGGTTTATTGAAATGAAATACATTAAAGAATCTCGTTCGTAAATATATAACATCACTTTTCGAACGTTCACTAATATACTAGTAACTTCGCGAACGGATTTATAAACTTTAAGAAACAAATGTTCTAAAAGAAGTATTCTATTTTAGGAGTCACGAAAATTTGTTATATCCGATTATGAACTAAAATCATGTAAATAAAAAAGCTACTCGTGGGAGTAGCAAATCATTTTTAAAAAGTAATTGTGAAAGTTAGGTTTAGTATTTTTAGTGTGTGAGTAAAATTAACAGCACGCGCGTTTCTTGTCGCTATGTGCGATTTCCCGGGAAAAGATTATGTGGACGGCCCCCTCAGCAACCTTCACGGCGATTTCGGCATTTGGAAACCCCTTTACTGCCCCTACTGCTGCTCTGATAATTCCTTCAAATACTTTTTATCCATCTAAATTATCCCCAGGTAACTTCTATAGCATTATACCAAGGTGAAAACTTCAGTTTTTCTGAGCATCCATTCCCCTATTCTGCTCCGCTTCCATACATAGTTCTTAGCCGTTTCGTTTTCGGATAGGAATGGGATGATTCATTCTTCTTATCCAACGTGATAACTCCCACTTCCCTATTACTTTAGTGCAGTGGGAAACTGATACTATGACAGTTTTAAACAACAGGGCCCGATATATTCAACGTCTCCTTGCGTAAAACTGACGATGGAGTTGACGAACTTGCTCCGCTAGTTCAGGAACAGGGCCATCTATTGTGGTATCACAAATAACATCATGAATGGGAAGATTTCGAACGCGCGATGGAGTAACCCCCATTTCATTCAACCATTGTACCAACTGTTCAGACGAACTTGCATAAACGATCCGACCTAAACCAACCCAACCGTGGGCCGCAGCACACATAGGGCAATGTTCGCCAGAGGTATATACTGTCGCCTTGCTTCTTTCTTCAGGTGTCATGTTATTGGCTGCCCATCGCGCCAAAGAAAATTCCGGGTGTTGAGTATGGTCACCACCCGCAACGTGATTATGGTCTTCTTCAAGCACCTCTCCGTTGGCTGAGACAAGTATCGAACCAAATGGCTCGTCACCTTTCTCCAGTGCAGTTTTTGCTAATTCAACACAACGTCGCAGGTGCTTCAAATCTGAATCACTTATCATAATTGTATCCTCCTCGTCCTTTTTTATTTTTTTCATCAATATTCCATAAACATAACCTGTTTGCGGAGGACTGATCTTATTAAAAGTCAATCAAATTCATATGTATTTGGCAAGTATATATAATTTGTTTTTTAAAAACAGTTATCTTCTTCATTTAAAATTAAAAATTCCTTTATGATACAAATTTAAGACCTACTGTAGCACCTAATACCATTTTACTTGAATCTCTCTCTCCACTTGTGAAGACCTTCAGTAAGTTAGTGTATCCAAAAATCTCACCTCAATTAAAAAGAATAACTGCATCATACTGTGCACAAGTTGTTTGTAAACCCATTTGAAATATTTCTAAGTATTAAATATACACTAGACTTTTGCAATTAGATCACTAGCAATATATTACGATAAGCTAATCGAATGTTTTCATCGGATTGCATTAAATCGAGTAATCCATAAAAATTTTGACCATTGGCACTTTGAGCATATAAAGAATCAAAATGATATTGCATATCATAATACTCGTTGTGTCTCAGTTTCTTTCGTTTTAACAAGTCGGTGGCTCCTTCGGAGCTGAACCTCTGAAATCGATCGGTTCAGTCATCCGAAAAAACTGGTTGCCTTTGCAGGAGTAGATCCCAGTGTTCACTCATCAGGAAAGTTTACTGCCACAACCAATCGTATTGCTCTGTTGGCGTTTCCATATGCAAAATTAATCGGAAAATTCAGAATAAAAAAGGAAGGAACGCTGGATTTAGCGTTTCTTCCTTTTTAAGTTCTTAGCTGCTTTGACACCTGCAGATTCATTTGTAAGACTTGGTAATAAGAATCCCATTAAACTAAAAAGAACTCTTTATCTGACCCAGAGAGATACTAACCTAGTAAAGAAGATTAAGACATCATATAATAACACCTGTCAAGTTTGTGGTGAAAAAATACAAATAGGTGCAAAAAATTTTGCATCAGAAGTGCATCACATTAGACCCCTTGGAAAACATAATGGATCAGACACTTCTGATAATGTGATTGTGCTTTGTCCTAATCACCACTTAATGTTTGATAGAGGTGCTATCAAAATTGATATAACTCACAGAAAAGTCTATCATATAGACAGTAATCACCCAATTCACGAACAGAATTTGGTACTAATTCACAAACTTAATGAAAAGAATATTGCGTACCATAATGAAAATATATTTGGGAAGACTAAATAATTCAACAAAATAATAAATATGATTAATCCCTACTTTTTATCTTTACAATGTTCTTTATTTGCCCTTATACATACGAATACCTCTTTAATACAACAATGCAAAAAAGCGTCCTACCCTGGCTACTGATATATTAAATCCTATAAAAATAAGGTCAACCAGTAAAAACTGGTTAACCTTATAATACGAAAGCACCCGTTAGTTGAAGAATATTCTCCAAACCTACCCGCTTCTTCAACACAAGTATAACTGATGATTAAAAATGTTTTACTTTTCAAAATATATAACAAGCAGTATCTAGGGTAACCGATTCTTACTGAGTAATGGAGTAAACTACTTCCGTGAATGGTCTTTATTCAACAATAATTCCATCGTAACCAATCCAAATTAAATGTTCTCTACTTCATCTACTTATGAAATATTTTCAACAAACAATCCCATCTTTTCAATTAAAGGAATGATTGGGTCTAAAGGTTTTGACATATGAACACCCATTAAATAGTCATATCCTATAAATACTTTCATTCTCCTAGGATAATAAACCTTGGCACCAATGTCCTCTCTAAGTAAAAACCTACAAAAAACATCAATGTTTTTCTTATTTAAGTTATCTTTGTTTTTTACATTCGAGTAATACTCCAACATTTCCTCGCTATAAAGTTCCCGGTAATCTTTTATTAAATCTTGAAACATTT
Source organism: Sporosarcina sp. Y1004 (assembly GCF_057669665.1). Lineage (NCBI taxonomy): Bacteria > Bacillati > Bacillota > Bacilli > Caryophanales > Caryophanaceae > Sporosarcina > Sporosarcina sp. Y1004. The sequence continues at coordinate 3,602 of NZ_JBYHFQ010000051.1, forward strand.
CAAACGAGAAGCTTCGCATTACATCATCTACTTTTAGGTAAGGAAGACATAAATAATCAATGATTAAGTGTATTGCATTAATATAGCTATCTTCAGTTTTTTTGTAATCTTCAATCGTTAACATTTCTTTATCAAAAGTTTTCCCAATATCACTAATTGCTGTCCAATCATCTTTTAAGTATCTGTTTTCATCATCTCTAAATAAGGGGTTATACTTTGTAATACTGTATTTATACATTTCTTCACCTATTCTAACTAGACTTTTATAATACGGCTGCCTTTACATAGCAGCTTTTTTTATTGAGTAATGGAATTAACTACTTCCGTGAACGGATGTTATGCAGCATACACACTTAATCTTCTTCAACTAAAGCACCTCGTTAGTTGAAGACAATCGGTTTTACCCTACATAAAAGGCACTAATTGTTTCGTACACCTTTCATATCTCCATAATAAGATACAAATTTCTTTAATTCTTCTAGTGTTGAAGGAATAAAGCTTTGGTCGCTATCCATTTCAAATTGTAACTCATTATCTTTACCCGATTGTTCTTTATAATACCCTTGTATTATGATTTGCCCTAGATGGTTAAATTTAATATCTATCTTGAGGTTCGCCTCGGAACTCCAAAAGGTGGCTTCTCCTTTTAATTCGCTATTACACCTTTTTAATTGGTCATAAAACTCAAATACTTCTCCTGTGGTAAACCACAGGTCACCTTGTACATAATATTTTCCACTCTTAATTTCCACTATTGCTTTAGCATCATAACCACCATTATGACTTGTGTCTTTAGGAAATCCAAAAACTTCTATCAACTCAAAACGTATAAAACCTTGGTTGCCTCTAACGACAAACTCATTCATATTATTCACCTCTCTAAACAGGAACCTGATAGTTAAATCATATCAGGTTAAAACGAAATTCAGCATAAGTTTCTTGAACTAACCTGCTTCTTTAGTTGAATAAGAAAAGGGTGCTTAACCCCTAATTGAAGCACCCGTTAGTTGAAGTAGAAAAGAGACGCTTATTCAACATATTCTTAAGGACTTTACTCCGGTGTAAAAAATGTTGGAGCGTAATCTACATTTTTAAGCCATATATGCTCTTGACCATTTAAAGTGTTCTTTACCCATACATCACCTTTAGTTTGCTCTGCCATCTTTCGAAACCAAGTAAGGTAGGGTCCAACAACTTGAGGATCTTCCTCAAGTTCATTCTTCCCTGGAAATGAGATTTGTTTTTGCTCTCCTGTTCTCATGTTTATAGCGTAAAGTGATGTGAACATAGTTGGTGGAGGTCCTTCTTTCCACTCCTTGTTTTCTTTCGCACGAGCCACAATTACCAAATCTTTAGAGTACCATTCCAAATCAAGGTCTACAAACCCTTTAGGTGTGTATTCTTGTTGTTTAACTATTGGGATTCCCGCAATCGTCATTTTCTTGTTTTCAACAAAAAATCTTCCTTCTCCAGAAATATAAGCCAATTGATTGGCAGAAGGAGCCCACTTAAACCAGTCTTGATACCCTAACATTTTTCCCACTGCTTGAAAGTGTTTTCCTTGTGATGATAAAACACTTAACGTATTGCTATCCATGGACCAAGAAAGGGTAGGAATAACTAAAAAGCTAACCCACTTCCCATCAGAACTCCACTTAAAATAATCAGCATAAGTCCCAAACAAGTCAGGTACTTTAGTTTGAATCGTATAAAAAGGCTGCATTTTATCTTTGGCGAGATTTGCATCTACCGGAATTCTATAAAATGGGATTGGACTCCATCCTGTTGGGAGTAAGTTGGATTCTGAGGAAACAATAAATTCTTTTCCGTTCGGAAACCATTCAAAACCACTAACACCTAATGAAACATTTTCAAAACCTTGCGGCCGGCCATTCCTTATTTTTGTCACATTTAATACACGCCGACTAATGTAGGCCAACTGATTTTTGTTCGGGGACCATTTAAAGTCAGATGTTTCGACCCTTACGTAAGGTTGGTAGCTTTCTTTTTCCTTCGTATCATAAATGAATAAATCCGACTTTTCTCCCTTTTCATCCCCATCAATAAATCCAATGAAACGACCGTCATATGACCATTTCGGAGAATACACATATCGGTCTTTTGTCAGTTGTATTTCCTGGTCACCCTTTTTGAGCCATAACTGATGATCACGGATAAATACAGCTGTTAGTGGGGCATCTGCACTTGCTATCGACGAAAAATTAAAATAGATGAGTGTTATTAATAATAAAATTCGAATTCTCACGTCAATCTCTCCTACGTAAAAGATTTACCCACCATATTTTGCCCAAGTTAATAACAACTATCCTTATTCAACAGTCTGGAACGATTGTTGAACACAAGTTAAACAACACTGTTCAACTAACCTGCCGCGTTAGTTCAATAAGGAAAAATGCTTTACTCCTTCTTGAAGTAAAGCTACCCGTTAGTTGAATTAGATACAATGCTGTATCAAGACTCATTTTTGAATTTTCGCTACTGAAACTCCATCTGTTGTTACATGAAAGGTTATTGTAATAGGACCTTCAGGTGGATTAAAAGGACCTGTATACGTATCATATTTTACTTTCACAGTAAAATCATATTGAGAATACCCGCCAGTTAGTCGTTTTACTTCTAATATTTCTGCATTCCAAAGTGCATAACTACGATTTGGGTATTCCTTATTAATCACTTTTCTTGCATCAGGGTCTAATAAAACTAATAATACGTCATATAAATCGGAGTGCTTTTCTTCAGCACCGACATTCTCAGCTTCAGCTGTATCTTTGTTCGATAACCTTACTCCCGTAGCAAATAACGTCAATACCAAAACGAATAAAACCAAAATATAGGTAAATTGTTTGTTTTTCATATTTTTAATTACCACCTTATTTAATCACTTAAGGTAGTTTGCCCAGTTCATAAAAGTTATGTATTTGTTTAACTAACCCCGTTAATTCAATAAGAAAAGAGCTCCCTAAGAAGCCCCTGTTGTTGAAGTAAAGCACCATGCGTCTTTGAGTCGTGGTTTGAATAACCAATACAGTTCGTCACTCACATACTAATTAAGGAAGTAGATAGGGATCACGTGGTAGCACGTACCCTGTTGTGCCATCATAACCGTATCAATCATACGCTTAACGAAGCGCCTTGCTTGTGACTCTTCTACACCGATGACACTCCCTATATGTACTGCGTCCATCGGTCTGTTGGTCTTATTGCCTTTATAACCGAGATGATTAGTGTTTGGTTGTAAGTGCTTTGACAACCTTGTCAACTTGCCAAGATCCATATCTGTTACTTCTATGGGGTACACGGCATCTACTCTGCTCATGATGGTCTTACCATTGTAAGTAAGCCGCATATCCTTTGTTATCGCTGAAACGTCCGGCAAACTTTGTTGTACGGCTTGTTACCAACTCCCCCTCATTACTGTAAATGGATTCCTTTTATACATAAAAACACCTCCCTTCTATGTGAGTTCACTCATAGAATGAAGGCGCTTGGGGTTATTCGGTTACTCTAGCCTTGCGTGCTGCTCTTACAAGCGTGCTTTTCGATATGCCCGTTAATTCCTCCACCATCTTATAAGAATGGTCATTGAGCATTGCTACCGCCTGGTCAATCTTCTTTTGTGAGAACTTCTTCGGTCTGCCAGCTACATAATCATCTCGTAACATTGCAATTGCTTTACCTTCTGCCATACGTTCGATTATCATGCTCCGCTCCAACTCTGCCACCGCCAGGAGTGTTTGAAGAAAGAATCTGCCTGTTGGCGTATCTTCCAATAACCCGAGATTGAGTATGTGAACTTTAACGCCTTTTTCAAACAGCTCCCGGATCACTTTGATTCCTTCCTCAGTGTTCCTTGCCAACCGGTCAAGTTTGGTAGCAACAAGCGTGTCACCCTCTTCTAAGTGCGCTAACAACTCAGTAAACTCAGGACGGTCTGTTTTTGCTCCCGTATACTTTTCACGGAAGATTCTTTCGCACCCTTCAGCTTCCAACGTAACTAACTGGACTTCTAATTCCTGGACTGCCGTTGATACCCTCGCATAACCGTATTTCATTGGCTTTCCTCTCCTTTACTTTTGGCTATGATATATGACACCTCACAACTTCAGTCTATGCGACACTTTGGGAACGTAGCCATAAATGTGCATTAATGACACTATTTCTATCAATGAAATTAAAAAAAGCCGATACGTAATGATCGACTTCCACATTTTTCTTATTGAATTAACGCACCCGTTAGTTTAAGAATCGGTTAATCCATAGTTAGCCAATACTGTACCGAAATAAGATAGGCGTGTCCTATGAGAAAGAAGCCTTTAAAAAAGACATTAAAATATTAGCTCGTGTACTTCCCCATTAATAACCATAATTAAGCCGATCAATGAAAGTATTATACCTACGTAAAAAGGCCAAGGATTATCTTCTTTTTCTTTGTCAAAAGTAAAAAAGGTAACTATGCAAAAGATAAGACTAATAACAGAAATAAAACCATACTGAGGTCCAAGTGTGAACGCAATTCCACCCAATATCAATCCTATAAGCCCATAAGGGTTTTGAGTTGTTTTTCTGTCTATATATTCTTTGTCATCATTGGATAAGCCCTCGTTTCTGCCCCCCCATATGTCGATGACTTTCATTCTATTTAGGAATTCGATTGTTTTTTTAAATGCCTTCATAAACCGCACCTGCTTTCCCGTTAATCCAGCTCTTATCATTTAATTACGTCGAGTCCTCTTTTCACTTTTTCAAAAATCTCATTTGACACAAAGATTCCCAAAAAGAAAGATTCAATTATTCCCTTGATATTACCATAAAACGTCATCTCTTTATTGCACTAACCTGCCTCTTTAGTTCAATAAGAAAAAAGGCTTTACTCCGTCTTGAAGTAAAGCACCCGTTAGTTAAGTATCACAGTTTCATTAAATGAAATGCCGAGATATTTATATTTTATATAAACCTTATTTACCTCTTCGTTGTGAAAAACACTAATCCCATAAATTTCATCATTTTTTGTAGCCGTCCCATTATCTAATTTTTCAAAGTTAGAAGATGGCGAAGTTCCTGTTTTTATGGCTACCTTGCCTATATCTGTAAAGCCAAATTTTTTTGCTTTTTCATCGGTATCATCATTCGTTATAATAAAACCTTGCAATGCATTACTAACTTGTAACCTTGTTTTCATAGGTTTCTCACCATTATTCACTGTGACATCTAATATTTTTATTTCACGAAAACCTTTATTACCGACACCAACAACGACTGAATTATTATCTTCAGTTGATGCAAGTGTGCCAATTTCCAATGGTGAATTGATTTTTATAAATAAATAAACACCACCGATTATTATTGCTAAAAATAAAACTGGAATCCAAATTTTCTTTTTCATTTTCTCCCATCCTTTTACATTATCTATCTTGCACTAACCTGCTTCGTTAGTTGAAGTAGAAAATCACTCATTTTTCTTAAAATAAATAG
>NZ_JBYHFQ010000052.1:0-7348 GCF_057669665.1 Sporosarcina sp. Y1004
TTGAAGCCGTGCCCGCGGAAAGCGTCCGCCTGGAGTGTAAATCAAGCTTTTATGATTTTAATACAAAATCCTCTATTATAGAATTGACTCAATCATCCATCTTTTTAATAAATCAGTCAACTATAACTGTGAAATTGAAATATCCCCCGACCGTTAATCCGATTGAGGGATAAGCTATTATTATACATACCTTCGATAGACCTTATTCCGATCAAATGAATACACAACTTGTAAATTCTCTACATATGTTTCTAAATGAACAATCCGTCCCCACAATTGATAAATATAAGGGAGTACGTTTTCCAAATACTTTAAATCTAGTTCGGTACCTTCGTATTTATGCACTAAATACAACTCTCCGTTTCGCAAGTAGTCACCATTCTCGACGACAATGAATGGAAACCCACCATTTACCCGCATAGAGACTAATTGGTTTCTGACATCTTCATAATCCTTGTTTGTAATTTCATAATTGCTTCCTTTTTTTTCAAAGAGATATAGGTCTTCCTTCTGTACCAACTCTTTTGTGACATAATTCCGGATAAATGATATATCAGATTCGACTTCCCTTACTTCAAAGATTTTCTCTCTACCGGAGTTTGGTCGAACGCCGAAACTCCTCATTTTTTCTGTTGGATGATTATATCTTTTTTCAATATCTTCATATATCTTCAATCCCAGATAGTAGGGATTGATCGTTGTTTTAGAGGGTTGAATAACATTGGCGTTTAGTGTAGCGAACTCAATTGTCTCATCTGTCGATAAATCCATTTCCCTTAGAATTTTCTGATGCCAAAATGATGCCCATCCTTCGTTCATAATTTTAGTTTCAAGTTGCGGCCAAAAATAGAGCATTTCTTCTCGCATCATTGTTAATATATCGCGTTGCCATTCCTCTAGTTCACGGCTATATTGCAAAATAAAAAGCAAGAGATCCTTTTCTTGATTTATAGGTGTTTTTTCCCCTACTTTATTCGCTGCTTTTTTGACAATTGGTTTTTGATCTATATTCCATAAATCATCATATGGTGTTTTGCGAATGATTTCTTCATCATCATCCAAGTTTTGTTCATCATCCCGACGTTGAGGTCTTAAGATAGATGGATCAATATGTTCTTGAATAGCCAGGACTGCATCTAAAAAGCGTTCAACTTCTTCTTTACCATAAACAGTTTCATAATTTGCAATTCGTTCTGCTGTTGCTGTCATACTCTCTACCATATCTCTTCTCGTATTTGAAAAACGGACATTGTTTTTGAAAAAATCACAATGGGCAAGTACATGAGCAACAATTAACTTATTCTGTATCAGGCTGTTCGTATCAAGTAGAAACGCATAACATGGATTTGAATTAATGACTAATTCATAAATTTGACTTAAGCCAAGGTCATATTGCAGTTTCATCTTATGAAATTGCTTTCCAAAACTCCAATGGGTAAAACGCGTAGGCATTCCATATGCACCAAATGTGTAAATAATATCAGCAGGACATATTTCATAACGCATGGGGTAAAAATCAAGGCCAAAACCAGTTGCAATTTCCGTAATTTCGTCAATTGCCCGATGAAGCGCTTTTATTTCCGTCAATCGAATCCCTCCAAGTTTTTATGGAAGAAACTTTTAAGTGCAAAGTAGACATCCCGTTTTTCTTTCAAAATATAATGACGGAATTTCGGATCATCGATTTTTTTAAAAGAAGACATCATTGTTGAAAAACGGTTATAAGCATTCACTTCTCCGTACCCAAACATATTGGATACAGCCATCAGTTCTTGAACGAGTTTTATGCATTTATCATTGTCAGATGACATATTCTCTCCGTCAGAAAAATGAAAAGGAAAAATATTATAACGTGCTGGATTATATTTTTGTTCAATTAACTCAAGCGCTTTTAGATACGCGGAAGAACAGATGGTTCCCCCACTCTCCCCTTTTGAAAAAAAGTCTTCTTCTGTAACAACTTTCGCCTCTGTATGATGCGCAATGAATTCAAATTCAACAGTTTCATATTTCGATCTTAAAAAATTGGCCATCCAAAAGAAGAAACTTCTTGCCATTGTTTTTTCAAAGTTACCCATTGATGCACTTGTATCCATCATTGCAAGTACAACTGCTTTGGACTCAGGTTTTTTGACATCATCCCAAGTCTTAAAACGTAAATCATCATTATGAAAAGGAGCTATTTCTGCTTTCCCCTTAATCGCATTCCTTTTGATGGCGGTTAATATCGTTCTTTTCTTATCAATGTTCCCGATAAGTCCCTTTTTACGAATATCATTAAACTCAATTTTTTCTGCTGTATTTTCAGCTTGTTCTTTTTGTTCTAGATTTGGTAATTCCATTTCACTAAATAAAGCATCCTCTAATTCAGCAATTGATACTTCAGCTTCATAATAATCTTGGCCTGCCTGGTCACCTGCTTGTTTCCCCGACCCCGCATCGCTTTTCCCTTTTGATCCATCTTTCGCAATTACATCGCCTACTTGACTATCTCCGTTACCTTGGCCGACATGTTTTGATTTTTCATGATTGTAACGGATTTTGTATTCATCTAGCGAGCGAATTGGTATTTTAATAACATCTTTTCCTTTTGACATGATAATACTTTCTTCACTGATTAAATCTGGTAAATTATTTTGAATAGCTTCCTTTACTTTATCCAAATGACGTTTCTGATCTTGATGCCCTTTTCGGTGGAGAGACCAGTTTTCCTGCGAGACAGCAAAATGTTCATTGTCTTTTTCATTCATCTTCATCCACACCCATCTTTTATACAATGTTTGCTGCTGATTTTAGAAAAGAACAAGACTAATGCTGCATCAGTCTTGTTCTTCTCCCTAAGATTACCGATTAAGCAGACTACCAACATAGCGTAATAATTCATTTGCAGATATAGAATTATATCCATATTCATCAATAAGCCTGGCAATTACTTCATTCACTTTTTTCAGATGCGATTCATCAGGTGTTTTAGATGAAGTCGTGATTTTGACGACATCCTTTAAATCGGCAAATAATTTCTTTTGAATGGCTTCCCGTAAACGTTCATGGGAATTATAGTCAAAACGCTTTCCACTTCTCGCATAGGCAGATAGTCGAATTAGAATTTCTTCTCTAAATGCTTTTTTAGCATTTTCCGATATCCCAATTTGTTCTTCAATGGAACGCATCAGTTTTTCGTCAGGATTCATTTCTTCTCCTGTTAAAAAGTCTCTTAGCTTATTTTTATTGCAGAAAGCCTCCACATTATCAAGATAGTTATCCATTAACGATATCGCGGACTCTTCATAAGAATAAACAAAAGCCTTTTGGACTTCTTTCTTAGCGATTTCATCGAATTCTTTCCGGGCGATAGAAATATAATTCATATATTTATCTCGGTCTTCCCTTGAAATTGAGGCGTGCTGATCTAAACCATCTTTCAATGACCTTAAAACGTCGAGTGCATTAATCGATGTTACTTCTTTACGGATGATTGCCGAGGATATACGGTTAATAACATAGCGCGGATCTATCCCGTTCATTCCTTCGTTCGGGAATTCTTTTTTCAGTTCTTCCACGTCAATCTCATTAAACCCTTCTACGTTTTCTCCGTCGTAGAGACGCATTTTTTTAACAACGTCAATTCCCTGCTTTTTGGAATCCTCTAGTCGCGTCAAAACTGAAAATATAGCAGCCACTCTTAATGCATGCGGAGCAATATGAACATGTGTCATATCACTCTCCTTAATCATTTTTTCATAAATGCATTCTTCTTGACTCACTTTCAAATTATAGGGAATCGGCATGACAATAATTCGTGAGTGAAGTGCTTCATTCTTTTTATTGGAAATAAAGGAACGGTACTCTGTTTCGTTTGTATGCGCGACAATCAGTTCGTCAGCACTTATTAAAGCAAATCTACCTGCTTTAAAATTCCCTTCCTGTGTTAACGACAATAAATGCCATAGAAACTTTTCGTCCAGCTTCAACATTTCTTGGAATTCCATCATTCCTCTGTTCGCTTTATTCAGCTCTCCATCAAAACGATAGGCACGTGGATCCGATTCGGAACCAAACTCAGCAATTGTCGAGAAGTCGATGCTCCCAGTTAAATCGGCGATATCCTGTGATTTAGGATCTGAAGGTGTAAAGGTTCCAATTCCTACTCGTTTGTCTTCCGAGAAGAAAATGCGTTCCACCAGGACATTTTCGATTTCTCCATCGTATTCTTGTTCTAACCGCATCGCATTCAATGGTGATAAACTGCCTTCAATGCGAACACCATAGCTTTCGAAGAAATCTTTACGCAAATATTGTGGTATCAAATGTAGTGGGTCTTCATGCATTGGACAGCCTTTTATGGCATAAACCGCACCCGCATCTGTTTTGGAATAACTCTCCAAACCCCGTTTTAATAATGTAACGATTGTAGATTTTCCCCCACTAACGGGGCCCATTAACAATAATATCCGTTTACGAACCTCTAATCTTTTTGCAGCTGGATGAAAGTATTCTTCCACCAGTCTTTCTATGGACTCTTCAAGTCCAAAAATCTCTTTCCCAAAAAACTGATAAAGTCTATTACCATCTTTTTCAATCAATCCTGAGCTTTTAATCATATTATAAACCCGTGAATGTGCTGTTTGTGCGACTTCTTTTCTTTCTTTCACAATGGCCAAGTAATCTGCGAATGTGCCTTCCCACTTAAGCTTGTTTTCTTCTTCTCGGAAGCTTCTCACTTTGTTTAAGATATCCATCAATTTCCCTCCAGTCAGGGCATGGTTTTATCCATAGTATGCAAAGAAGGGAATTATAATGCCGAACAAAGCGAAAAGTGCCGCATCCAGAAACGATTCAATCCGTTTCAGATGCGGCACTTTTCTTGTAATTGACGTTAGGAACTTTAGTAAGTGAACTGAACATATTCGCAACCATCAGACCTGTATAAAGAGCAATAATACTCAAGACAAACGGTGTTCCACTTTCAGGGATACCTGGATAGATGACGAATAACGAACCAATAATAAGCCCTATAATTACTGCGAATGAAAGATACTTAAAATGCTCCAACAAATAGCTAACAGCTTTACTACTGACGATGAATCCAACCATTACACCTGCACCGAGTACGGCGATAATAGGGAAATTCAAATTCGATAATGCTCCAATTGCTGTCGAGTAGACACCTAAAATTAGTAAGATGAGCGAACCGCTAATACCAGGCAACAACATCGCAATACTCCCCGCCCAACCGGCTAAAAAAAGCCCAATAGTATTTGAAGCTGTCAAGTTTGTAATGGCTGTCGTATCTTGCGGTTTCATAAAGGCAAGTGAAGCTAGTGCAACACCGACAAGTAGAATGAGCAAGAAGTGTTTCCAGGTGAAATTCTTTTTGACACCTGCTTTTTTTGTAATGAAGGGAAGTACACCAAAAACCAGTCCCATAAAGAAAAAGTGTGTGGGTGCAGAGTAATTTACTAATAAATATTCAATCACTCTGCTGAATAGTAAAAGGGTTACTCCAATACCGATGCCCAAAGGCAATAAGAAACCAATATATTTTTTCCAATGGCGGCTAAAAAGGCCACTGATTGACATTAATAATTCATCATAAATCCCTAAGATGAACGAAATCGTTCCCCCGCTCACTCCCGGTATTAAATCGCTGATTCCCAAAAAGAATCCACGATACAAATTTCTCCATTGCATAAATAATGATCCTCCAATATCAATTGAATGCTCTCATTATAACATTATGTTCTTTTAAAAAGTATGGACAGAAATGGCAAAGTAAGCACTATACAATGTTTAGTACTTATTCCCTCTATTGCCATTGAATCCATTCCGTTTAGAGGAATAACCGCTCCTTATTTCTTGCATTGATTTCAGCTGCTTGGATAAATAAGTACACCATTCTTCATCATAACAAAAAATCGCCTAAACAGAATTACAATTGTTTAGGCGATTTTAATTATAGCGCGTGAGTTTTATTTCGGTGTAATTCGATAGCTTCCATGCGCATGTCATATTCTTCCACGGTCAAGTTATGTTCAACGAAGTAACGGTTGCGCGGATGTGTACGACATTCATCCGTACAACTACGCATATACAAATGCTCGTTTTCTTCGGAACAAATGATTTTCGCGTTACATACAGGGTTCGCACAATTTACATATCGCTCACACGGTGTACCATCGAAATGATCACGGCCTACGATTACATGCTCTACCTGATTGATTGGAACAGCGATACGTTCGTCAAAGACATAACATTGTCCGTCCCATAGCTGACCTTGAGCAACAGGGTCTTTTCCGTAAGTGACAATTCCGCCATGCAATTGTCCAACATCTTCAAATCCTTCTCGAACAAGCCAACCAGAGAACTTCTCACAACGAATACCACCTGTGCAATACGTTAGAATTTTTTTCCCTTCGAACTGTTCTTTATTAGTACGAATCCAATTTGGCAAGTCTCGGAAATTTTCGATTTCAGGACGAACCGCACCACGGAAGTGTCCTAGGTCAAACTCATAGTCATTACGTGCATCGATAACAACTGTATCTTCATCTTGCATCTGTTTAAAGAACTCTTCAGGACTTAAATAGTTACCCGTCAATTCATTTGGATCAATATCATCTTCCAAACTCATATTGACAAGTTCTGCTCGCTCGCGGACGTGCATTTTTTTAAATGCATGTTCGTCTGCAATGTCGATTTTGAAAGCAATGTCTTTGAATCGTTCATCATTCTGCATCATTTCCATATACCTGTCTGTTTGTTCAACGGTTCCAGAGCATGTACCATTAATTCCTTCATTTCCTGCAAGAATTCGACCTTTCAAGCCGATTTCATTACAAGCTTTCAAATGCTCAATAACAAATGTTTCAGGATCTTCAATCGTTACATATTTATAATATAGAAGAACCCGGAATGTACCTTTTTCCATTTTTTCCAACCACCTTGTTTTTATAATTGCATGTTATAGCAACAACCGGCTCGAATAATTCACAAATAATTGTAAACATACAAAAGCGCACCCGTATTTGCAAAATAAGGGACTGAGATATTATATCACAAGTTAACACGTAAAAAAAGTATTTTTAATGTAAACAAGTTACCTATATATGATAAATAATGGAAATGATTAGAAAGCCCATTAATACTGCTTCTGCGCTTTGCGGATGCCTCCCGCGATAGTCAATGTTAGATATCGCATTTCGTTATCGAGGATTAAATAGGTAATTTAGAGTGCCATAAAATGAGAAAATGTGATCAAAAAAATATCCCTGTACAAGGAATGAAATAGATTTCCTCCTAATACCGCTTCGCCGCTTTGTGGATGCCTCCCGCGATAAGCCGGAAAGAA
>NZ_JBYHFQ010000053.1:0-5568 GCF_057669665.1 Sporosarcina sp. Y1004
TGTAAGCCGTTGATACATCAATGTTTATAGAGGGAGTTTAGTTGAAGAAGAATTTATTGAAAAATACATTAAAATATGAAATTAGAGTTGGAGTATTTATGCGTTCACTTAAAAAGGCAATTATTTTATTCTCACAACTACATCATCACATCAAGTAGCCTTGCTATCCGATTTAAAAAATTATAAATTGGAAGGCTATTTATCATTAAACCGTATTTGATTAAGTCCAAGACTTAAATCAAGTGCGGTTTTTTATTTTACAAAAAATTGGAGGTAAAGAAAACGAAGAAAATAGATTATCAAAATGTGAAGGGTACTCAAGATTACTTACCGAATGCCTAAGTAGTAGGACGAGACATAAAAACATTAGAAGATGCATTCATTGGAATGGATGTAAACCACTGGAGGCACCTATATTAAATTACACCGAATTTCTGACTTCTGAATACGGTGGCTGAAATATTAGAAGAAATGTACAATTTAACGGATAGAGGAGAAAGAGTTTAGCGTTAAGGTATGACCATACTATTCCGTTTTCCCAAGTTGTTGCAATGAACCCTATAAATCTGACTTTGATATAGATTAAAAATATAAAGTGAAATAGTGCAACGATTGTAAGTTGGATTTCGAATATAAAGGTAATGAAGTCGAAGGGAGTAGAAAAGTGTTAACTGATAAGCGTTTAATTCGTTACATATTAAACAAAGGTTCAAATCAGGCAGCAAATGAATTGATTCGACGTTATTATGATGACCTGTATTTTTATCTTTATCGTCAAGTTGGTAATGGAAATGACGCTCTTGATTTAACACAGGAAGTTTTTATCGCTGTGCTAAAAGGATTGGGTTCTTACGATGATCGCAAATCTTCATTCCGGACGTGGCTCTTCCGTATTGGAACCTATAAAGTCATTGATGCACGACGCAAAGTGAAGATGACTTGGTTAGAATTGCACGATGTAGCGTGGGGAGAAGAAAAAGATTTTGATGAAAGTTTGTACCAGAAGGAACTATTAGGGGCGATTAATCAATATGTTGCAAGTTTTCGTCCGGAAATTCAGGAAATCTTCCGGTTACGCGTCTATGGGGAATTATCATTTCCAGAGATTGCTTCATTGCTTGCTCAAAAAGAAGAGCGAATCAAAGCCCAGTACTATCGGTTGATTAAAAAAATTAGAGAGGAGTTTCGTGAACATGAATAGAGAGAGAAGGAAAATCCCTTTCACACAGGATGAAAAAGAAAATAGCATTGCTTTTATTTTAAAAGAAGTCAATCTCCAACCAGTAACGTTTAGAGAATTTTTTCGTTCTTATTTTCAAGAAGTTGGTTTCCGCTATCTGTTTTGGGGAATCGGAGATATTTTATTTATTGTTGGCCTTTTGTTGATAGGAGTAGGGGTCCTGTATTTTCCTGATTTAAATCATTTACTTGAGAATGACCATAGTGAAATTTATTTTACTGTTTTTATGGCATCGCCTCTTTGCTATGCCCTCTTGTATTTTCTTGGGATTTGGAAAGAAAGACTGTTGGGAACCTTCGAACTAAAAATGACACTACGCGTTTCTTTGAAGGAGCTACTCATTTTACGTATGTTGGCGTTTAGCGGAATTTCTTTGGTTGTTTCTGTGGGGAGTAATGTCCTTATTTGGCAATTGCTTGGTCAAGAACTTTCGCTGATGAGATTGTTTAGTCTGTCGTTTTCTTCCTTGTTTTTATTTGCGAATATTCAACTCCTTTTAGAATATAAAATACCGATGCGTTGCAGTCATTGGGTAACGCCAATTATATGGGGTGCTGTGGGCGTTCTCTTTGTTTGGAAACAAGACAGGATTGCTCAGCTTCTGTTGTATCTACCGATTTCGATTGTCACAGCGATCGTTTTTGGATTACTACTTTTATTTATCTATTTATTGCGTCACAACTACTTTATGGAAAAGGAAGGAACGATTACTTATGCTAACGCTTAGCCACGTCAGTAAGAAATTTCAGGCCAATCTAGTTTTGGAAGATATTTCCCTGACTTTTGAAAATGGTGTTTACGGATTATTGTCTCCAAATGGCGCAGGAAAAACGACATTATTAAAAATGATTACAACACTTTTATTCCCAACTTCTGGTGAAATATTATGGAATGGACAAGCGATTAAAGAGCTGGGCGCGAATTATCGTGGAATATTAGGTTATTTACCGCAAGATTTTGGTTATTATGGCAATTACACGCCCACAAGATTTTTATTATATATTGCAGCATTACAAAAATTGAATAAGAAAGAAGCGAAAGAAAAGATTGATGAGCTTTTAGAACTTGTTGCACTTTCTGATGTAAAAAACAAGAAAATGAAACGTTTTTCAGGAGGGATGATCCAACGGGTAGGAATTGCTCAAGCGATGTTAAATAATCCGAAGTTACTAATTTTGGATGAACCGACAGCGGGCTTAGATCCAAAAGAACGCGTTCGTTTTCGTAATTTGATTCATCGTCTCGCTCAAGACAGGATTGTCATTTTATCTACACACATTGTTTCCGATGTTGAGACGATTGCAAAACAAATCATTATGATTAAAAATCATCACTTGTACTGTTGCGAAACGCCCTCTCAAATTATTCGGTCGGTACAAGGGAAAATTTTTGAAGTTCCTGCTACTTATCAATTAACTCCAGAGCAATTGCTATTAAGCGAAAGAGAAAGTGATGAAGGTCATTTGCTGAGAATTGCAAGTCCAGTTGTCCCAAAAGAAGGTGTGGAAGTACGCCCAAGTTTGGAAGACGCGTTTCTGTACATTTATCGAGACGAGGTGGTTACAGATGCCTTTACGAATTATTCCCTTTGAAATTCGTAAACTATTTGAACAGCCAATGATTATCTTGTTTTTTGTAGCAAGTTTATTGTTAAATATAATCTATATTGCCACAGCGGGATTGGATCAATCTTATTTAAATTATATTCAGGAAACAGAAGTAAAAACAGGAACTTTGATTACATCTGAATTCCGTGAAAAGCTTTCCAATCAATCCGCTAGTAAGGAACAACAGCAATTACTGACAGAAACTGCTGAACTAGAGAATATTTTTCAACATTACTCAACAGAAGCCTTGGGTCAAGAGATGATTGACTTTTTTCAAATTCAAGGTTCAGTCGCTGAAAAAATGAAGAGAAAATACGAAAAATTGACTCCCGTTGTACATGAATTAGCCGAAGTACAAGCTGCATTGGAAGTGGGAGCAGCGGGAGAAACAATGAGCTTCTTCACCTTAATAAGAAATCGATTATTTCGTGTAATTTTAGGAGAAAGTTTAATCTTTGCTTTATTACTAGGTTTGTATGGAAGTACTTCTGAGAGATTAACCAAAACAGATGTCCTCGTGATGACCTCAAAAACAGGACGTAAAACACAAGTGAGTAAATATGTAGCGAGTTTAATGCTCACATTTCTTTTTTATGTAACGATGGTAATGTTGACGTTTGGCATTTTTAATCATATGCATCCTATTGGAGCATTATGGCAAACAAGTATGTCGACACAATTTCACGTAAACGTTTATTTTCCTCAATTGTTGGAAATACCCTTTATACTTTGGCAACCAATGACATTGTTAACCTATACGATTCTGTCCATTGTATTAGGCGGCTTATTAATCATCCTCTGTCATGGATTTAATTTTCTTGTAGGCTTATGGACGGATCATTTATTTCGAGGATTTATTGTATTCGTTGTCATTTATGTTGTCTTACTCGGACTGGAACAAATCATTAATCAATTAGGTTGGTGGAATATGCATTCTCTATTGATGTGGCATCCAATTTCACTGTGGAAAATACAAGGCTATTGGTTTACGGAAATGGGACCTTATGCAACAATTCCATGGCAAGAATCAATTGCAGTGGTCGTCAACATTCTTCTCTTAGGCGTTGGCGGAATTTTAACAAGTAAATTCTATGCAACAAAGGAGGTAAAATAAAGTGTTTACTGTTGAGTTTAAAAAGTTATCTCAACCGATTTTGCTTCTCGTAGCACTCTTAATAACGATTGTTATCTACAATCAAGATTTGAAATTTATCCATAAATTCTGGCCGAATGGCGGTATGATTTCTGTTTATGATAAAGCTTCTGAGTGGCAAAATCGATTCGGACAAACGCTCGAGGAGGAAGATATAGCAGAAATTGAAGAAGAGTATATTACCTTGGTCAAACAAGCAGACAAGATTGTCTCGGAAAACGCTATCGCTAAACAACTTCAACTTGGAAGTTATACTGAGTTTGAATCATGGTATCGAGAAAACATTCCCGGTGTAGCAATTAATGAGATGAATGAAGAAGAGAAAGAAATCGTAAAAAAAATCGATGTGATTCAGCAAGATTTGATAGATGATACTGGTCATTCAATGGTGGATAAAATCGATGTCTTACAAAAATTACAGAGTTCTATGAAGCAATTTGATTCATCAGACGTATTTCTCAATCATGAACACTATTCGGAAAAAGAAAGGGAAAGACTTACAGAAACTTTATTTAAGGAAGAAGGTTGGCGTAATATTTTGCCGAGTTATTTAACTTCGACGGTTGCTGCCCATTTTGAAAGTATTCTTACCCTAATTATTTTTCTATTGTCTTTATTGATCCCTTCTGTTTTTGTTAGAGATCGTTTGTTAGGGTTACAAAAAATTCAATGGAGTAGTCGTCATGGACGGAATATTCTTTGGTCACAATTTGCGAGTGGCATGACTGCTAGTTTTCTATTGATTACTTGTGTTGTAGGCATTTTTGGAAGTTTATTGTATTTCGCTGATTTCACACAATACTTCTCGAATGGGTTGAATTCATTTTTTGTCGATAGCGAAGAACCTTTACTGCTATCTTATTATCCATGGACATTTGCTCAATGGTTAGTGAAAATCGTGTTGTTAGTCTATTTGATTGGAATGGCTTATAGCGGAATTCTCTCATTCCTCTCTCAGACTAGTCAACATTATTTGTCCTTACTCATGAAAGTTATTCCAGTTGCCTTTGTTTTTATCGTCATCGCTAATCGAGTGCTCAAAGATGCGTTTTATCTAAAGAATGACTTGTATCAATGGACAAAAATTCCAATGATTGAATTATATGCAGGAATTCTTTTGTTGGTTATCAGTATAAGCTTACCGATCATTTTTTGTATTCGTCATCAAAATAAAGATTTATTGAATTGATTTACCATCATGGATCTAAAGAAAAATTTTACATTACGATATAGGAAAGTATCATCGGTCTCTCCCTTTAGATTTGTATCTAAACGGAGTTTTTGTGAAATGGGATCCATTAATTAAGTAGGCTTTCTTAATCAATATACGGATGTTATCCTAAAAGGAAGTGAAGGTTTGTTGAATATTTGTGTTTAAATAAATATAGAGTTTGTGAAAGATTGTTCTTAAGCTAACGGGTGCTTTACTTCAAGAAGGAGTATAGCCTTTTTTCTTATTGAACTAACGGGGCAGTTTAGTTGAAGAGTGTTGTCTAACTTGTGTTCAACAATCTGGACCATATTTGTCGAGAGTGCTTTCAAAAGGGGGATGGGGATATGAAGGTAGT
>NZ_JBYHFQ010000054.1:0-3107 GCF_057669665.1 Sporosarcina sp. Y1004
GATCATGCAAATGATTTATTCATGCAATGCCTTTAAGAATTCTGACATACATCGCTGTAAAGAAGAATTCACCAAAGAGGAATTTGAGACGCGCAAGCTGATCAAAAACCGAAAGGTTAAGTTAGAAAGGGCGCATGGCGGATGCCTTGGCACTAGGAGCCTAAGAAGGACGGCACTAACACCGATATGCTCCGGGGAGCTGTAAGTAAGCTTTGATCCGGAGATTTCCGAATGGGGAAACCCACTGTCCATAATGGGACAGTACGTTTACGTGAATACATAGCGTAAACGAGGCACACCCGGAGAACTGAAACATCTAAGTATCCGGAGGAAGAGAAAGAAAAATCGATTCCCTGAGTAGCGGCGAGCGAAACGGGAAGAGCCCAAACCAGGAAGCTTGCTTCCTGGGGTTGTAGGACACTCTATACGGAGTTACAAAGGAATGGATTAGACGAAGCGACCTGGAAAGGTCCGCCGCAGCGGGTAAAAGCCCCGTAGTCGAAAGTCCATTCTCTCCAGAGTGTATCCTGAGTACGGCGGAACACGTGAAATTCCGTCGGAATCCGGGAGGACCATCTCCCAAGGCTAAATACTCCCTAGTGACCGATAGTGAACCAGTACCGTGAGGGAAAGGTGAAAAGCACCCCGGAAGGGGAGTGAAATAGATCCTGAAACCATGTGCCTACAAGTTGTCAGAGCCCGTTAATGGGTGATGGCGTGCCTTTTGTAGAATGAACCGGCGAGTTACGATTCCATGCAAGGTTAAGCAGTGAATGCGGAGCCGCAGCGAAAGCGAGTCTGAATAGGGCGTCAGAGTATGGGGTCGTAGACCCGAAACCAGGTGATCTACCCATGTCCAGGGTGAAGGTAAGGTAACACTTACTGGAGGCCCGAACCCACGTACGTTGAAAAGTGCGGGGATGAGGTGTGGGTAGCGGTGAAATTCCAATCGAACCTGGAGATAGCTGGTTCTCTCCGAAATAGCTTTAGGGCTAGCCTCAAACTTAAGAATCTCGGAGGTAGAGCACTGTTTGGACTAGGGGCCCATCCCGGGTTACCGAATTCAGACAAACTCCGAATGCCGATGATTTATGTTTGGGAGTCAGACTGTGGGTGATAAGATCCATAGTCGAGAGGGAAACAGCCCAGACCACCAGTTAAGGTCCCCAAGTATTCGTTAAGTGGAAAAGGATGTGGCGTTGCCCAGACAACCAGGATGTTGGCTTAGAAGCAGCCATCATTTAAAGAGTGCGTAATAGCTCACTGGTCGAGTGGCGCTGCGCCGAAAATGTACCGGGGCTAAACGAATCACCGAAACTGTGGATTGACATCTTTGATGTCAGTGGTAGGAGAGCGTTCCAAGGGCGTCGAAGCTAGACCGTAAGGACTGGTGGAGCGCTTGGAAGTGAGAATGCCGGTATGAGTAGCGAAAGAAGGGTGAGAATCCCTTCCACCGAATGCCCAAGGTTTCCTGAGGAAGGCTCGTCCGCTCAGGGTTAGTCAGGACCTAAGTTGAGGCCGAAAGGCGTAGACGATGGACAACAGGTTGATATTCCTGTACCACCTCCCCGCCGTTTGAGCAATGGGGTGACGCAGTAGGATAGGGTGAGCGCGCTGTTGGTTATGCGCGTCTAAGCAGTGAGGTGTGGAATGAGGCAAATCCCATTCCTATAACATTGAGCTGTGATAGCAAGGGGATTTATCCCTGAGTCCCTGATTTCACGCTGCCAAGAAAAGCCTCTAGCGAGGCGGGAGGTGCCTGTACCGCAAACCGACACAGGTAGGCGAGGAGAGAATCCTAAGGTGATCGAGAGAACTCTCGTTAAGGAACTCGGCAAAATGACCCCGTAACTTCGGGAGAAGGGGTGCTCTGGTAGGGTGTTAAAGCCCGAGAGAGCCGCAGTGAATAGGCCCAGGCGACTGTTTAGCAAAAACACAGGTCTCTGCAAAACCGCAAGGTGAAGTATAGGGGCTGACGCCTGCCCGGTGCTGGAAGGTTAAGAGGAGAGGTCAGCGCAAGCGAAGCTTCGAATTGAAGCCCCAGTAAACGGCGGCCGTAACTATAACGGTCCTAAGGTAGCGAAATTCCTTGTCGGGTAAGTTCCGACCCGCACGAAAGGCGTAACGATCTGGGCACTGTCTCAACGAGAGACTCGGTGAAATTATAATACCTGTGAAGATGCAGGTTACCCGCGACAGGACGGAAAGACCCCGTGGAGCTTTACTGTAACCTGATATTGAATTCCGGTGCAGCCTGTACAGGATAGGTAGGAGCCTTGGACTCCGGAGCGCTAGCTTCGGATGAGGCGTTGGTGGGATACTACCCTGGCTGTATTGGACTTCTAACCCATGCCCCTTATCGGGGCAGGAGACAGTGTCAGGCGGGCAGTTTGACTGGGGCGGTCGCCTCCTAAAGAGTAACGGAGGCGCCCAAAGGTTCCCTCAGAATGGTTGGACATCATTCGTAGAGTGCAAAGGCATAAGGGAGCTTGACTGCGAGACCTACAAGTCGAGCAGGGTCGAAAGACGGGCTTAGTGATCCGGTGGTTCCGCATGGAAGGGCCATCGCTCAACGGATAAAAGCTACCCCGGGGATAACAGGCTTATCTCCCCCAAGAGTCCACATCGACGGGGAGGTTTGGCACCTCGATGTCGGCTCATCGCATCCTGGGGCTGTAGTCGGTCCCAAGGGTTGGGCTGTTCGCCCATTAAAGCGGTACGCGAGCTGGGTTCAGAACGTCGTGAGACAGTTCGGTCCCTATCCGTCGCGGGCGCAGGAAATTTGAGAGGAGCTGTCCTTAGTACGAGAGGACCGGGATGGACATACCTCTGGTGTACCAGTTGTCTTGCCAAAGGCATCGCTGGGTAGCTATGTATGGACGGGATAAATGCTGAAAGCATCTAAGCATGAAGCCCCCCTCGAGATGAGATTTCCCATTACGCAAGTAAGTAAGATCCCTCAAAGAAGATGAGGTTGATAGGTCTGGGGTGGAAGCACGGCGACGTGTGGAGCTGACGGATACTAATCGATCGAGGACTTAACCATTTTTGAAGAAGGCTTGATTACCCTGATTCATGCACACAATGTCTGTTTCATTCAGTTTTGA
>NZ_JBYHFQ010000055.1:0-2216 GCF_057669665.1 Sporosarcina sp. Y1004
ATCGTTATCTCATTGATGTTTTGCTGTTCAGTTTTCAAGGTTCATGTCAGAAGAATCAACTTGCATCCTTCTCCTTTAGTAGTTGTCGTTTTTTGGAGACAACTTTTATATCATAACATTTCGTTCGGTTCGTGTCAACAACTAATTTCACTCTCTATTTTCGTTGTTTTCATCGTGTCGCAAAAGCAACTTTATAAATATATCATTTCATCTCATGAAATGCAAGTCTTATTTAAAATGGTTTTCATTTCTATTTCAACGGTACCGAGGTTCACTACCTCAATCCTTTTTCATCATTAGAAATTCAACATTTTCTATTCCAATACCTTTTCAATAGTAAGATGACGATTCCTAGTCATATCCAATGATCCATCTACACTCTTCTTTACCATTGGACGTAATCTTCATCAAGCGGCAGCTTCGCCATCAACCCAATTTATGTTTTGGTCTTATTACTTTCGATATACAACAAAAATACAATCGAGCACACCTGAATCTAATCGGAGTCCAATCTAGTTGGAGTATGTTAATGAATAAGTTGTACAGAGCATTGATAACACCATTCTTCGCTATACAAAAAACAACCATCCGCTAAATTGTTGTGCACCCCAAAAGTTAGAGTCAAAATCTAACCTTTGGGGTGTTTTATTATGGCTAAATATAGCGATGAGTTTAAGTTGATGGTTGTGAAAGAGTATCTAGATGGTCCACTTGGTTTAAAGTTGCTAGTGCGTAAATACGATATAAAATCACATACGCAGCTTAGTAATTGGGTGAACGTTTACCAGAAATACGGCGCAATAGGGCTATCTATAAAAAAGAAACATGAAATTTATTCTGTTCAATTCAAGCTGGATGTACTAAGCTTTATGAAAAGGACAGGCGCTTCTCGAGCTGAAACAGCTCTTCATTTTGGGTTAACGAACCCACCCATGATCTCTTCTTGGAATAAAAAGTTCCTTGAAGGTGGTGTTGAAGCCCTGGACAACCCGAAAGGACGGCCAGCCATGTCGGACAAAGCGAAGAGCGTCAAGAAAAATAAGCAGCCCACACAACAGGATGAGATGACGCGTGAACAGAAACTAGAACGTGAAAATGAACTACTCCGTTTGGAGGTAGCTTATTTAAAAAAGTTAAAAGCTTTTCAGATGGATCCGGAGGGTTATCTCGAAAAGCACAAACAGCGTTATCATTCGAACTCAAAGAAAACTTCCCACTAAAGGACATCCTTCAAGTCGTAGGCATCCCCGAATCTTCTTATCATTATCATCTGAAAGGAATGATGACGGAGAACCCTAACCAGGAGTTGGAAGAAGAAATTCAAACTTTTTTTGAAGAGAATGATGAAAACTATGGTTACCGTCGAATTCAGCTGGCGTTGAAAAACAAAGGTATTTCAGTGAACCACAAGAAAGTTCAGCGTATCATGAGGAAGCTCGGACTCAAAGTAGAGAAATTCACTCGGAAATCTCGTCGCTATAGTTCCTATCAAGGCACCGTAGGTGCTGTTGCGAAAAACCTTATTCATCGCCGTTTCTACACAAATACGGCTTATCAAAAGCTGACAACAGACATTACGGAATTCAAGTGTTCAGATGGCTTTAAACTTTATCTCAGTCCTATTATGGACATGTATAACGGAGAGATTCTTTCATACGGCATTCATATGCATCCAACACTGGACTTTGTGATGAAACCGTTAGAAGACGCCCTTCAAATCGTAAAAGACTCAAAATACCGGACCACTATACATTCTGATCAAGGATGGCATTATCAGCATAGGAATTGGGTGAAGACCCTTAAGGCACATCATGTGTTCAAAAGTATGTCCCGTAAAGGGAACTGTCTAGATAATTCACCAATGGAGAACTTCTTTAGTCTATTGAAGCAGGAGATGTATTATGGGGTAGCGCTTCGCACATACGAGGAGTTAAAAAGAGATATTGAGACTTACATCATTTATTACAATAACAAGCGTATCAAGAAAAAATTAGCTGGCATGAGTCCGGTTCAATACCGTCTGCATACCAGCCAATTAGCTGCATAATATAAAACTCTAACTTTAAGGGGTCACAACAAATCGAGATGGTCGTTTTTTTATTCAACTTTTCGAGCAAGCTGCTAACTTTATCTCGCAAGTCTTCAGTTTCTTCATCTATTATCACTATTGCATGAACCTCCCACGACTGAAGTCACGGGTTTCAGGGTTGGTGCTA
>NZ_JBYHFQ010000056.1:0-1672 GCF_057669665.1 Sporosarcina sp. Y1004
ATCAAACAAGGAGGACTTCTTTATGCAGTTTAAATGCAATGAAAAAATTAATCAAGTGACAGAACATACACTCGTTGTCGGTATGGATATTGCCAAGCGTGTTCATTATGCGTGCTTTGTCGATGAACGAGGGCGTGTGATTGAAAAAGCCTTTGCGGTACATCAATCAAAAGAAGGCTTTGAAAGTTTGTATGAAAAGATTCGTCAAACGATGAAGGAAGCTAAGAAAACAGACGTTATCGTTGGAATTGAGCCAACAGGCCACTATTGGATGAACTTGGCTTATTTCTTAGATAACTATGGCATTCCACTCGTCATGGTGAATCCAATGCACGTCAAACGTTCGAAGGAATTGGACGATAATTTACAAACAAAGAACGACAAAAAAGATGCGTTGGTCATCGCACGCTTATTGAAAGATGGTCGTTTTAGCTATCCACGTTTGTTAAAAGAGGTAGACGCTGAACTGCGTATTGGTTCTACTCTCCGTTCAAAGTTAACGGAAGATTTAGCGAGTATTAAAAATCGAATCATCCGTTGGCTTGATCGTTATTTTCCAGAGTTTACTCAAGTCTTTCCGTCTTTTGGAAAGATGGCGCTGGCCGCCTTGGAAGTGACGCCATTTCCACAGGATATTAAAGGGAAAACAGCTGAGGAATTGGTCTTTCTATACCGTGAGGTAGAGGGGATGAGGACGCCACAGTTACCTAAAGCAAAGCTTCTCATTGAAGCATCGACTAAATCGATTGGACTGACAGAAGGAGAACAGATGGCCCGACATGAAATCGCCACGCTCCTACGTCAGTATCGCTTATTAGAATCCGAAATTGCATCTGTGAACAGTCAATTAGCCGAAATGGCACAAACAACAATGGAATATGAGTTACTCACTTCCGTACCTGGTTTAGGAGATGCGACGATTGTTGATTTACTTTCAGAAGTAGGAAGCTTTTCACTTTATGAAAATCCACGCCAACTTATCAAACTAGCGGGATTAACATTACGTGAAAACTCGTCTGGTCAACATAAGGGACAAAAACATATTTCGAAACGAGGACGGAAGAAACTCAGGTATATTCTTTTCAAAGTAATGGTGCCACTCATTCGTCATAACGAAGCGTTTAAACGGCTTCATGAATACTACACCACTCGCCAACAAAATCCCTTGCGTGGGAAGCAGTCGATGGTAGTTCTCTGTGGTAAATTACTGAAGATATTACATGGTATTTGCAAAAAGAAAGTCTGTTTTAACGAACAATATATGATGAAAGATCTCCACTGTCTCTCAGAGACAGCGTAAACATTTCTTAACAGCGAGAGCTATACCAGAAGGATGACACGGAGAAGCCAGCAAAATAACTAAACTAAGACTATGAGTCCCTGGGGCAGCTTAGCAGGCCTCTGCCTTATGAATAGACCGAACGAAGGAATGTAAGCGCATTGACGCTAAGAGACATGGGAGGGTACGTCGTCATAAGTATCGCAGAGATCCATTGTGCATCACATATTGGATGAAAAAGCTAATTATTTCCATTAGTTTTAGCGAAGCATACGCTCTATTTGGTAATAAAAACAAGAAATTCAAGACTCTGTTTATGAAATGCGTGAAAAATATTTATTCTACATCATGAAGTAGTGTAAGCCGTTGATACATCAATGTTTATAGAGGGAG
>NZ_JBYHFQ010000058.1:0-1462 GCF_057669665.1 Sporosarcina sp. Y1004
TAAACTGTACCCTGTAAGATGGACACTTTGAAAAAGTCCCTCTTATAGGGTATTTTTGTTTATACATGAAAAAGGATGTCGGGGGTGGGATCAAATGACTAAAATATTATTTAATAAAAAAGAACAGGAACGACTAAAACGTAATTCTAACGTGAAGACAGTTAGTGAAAAAGCCATCACATATTCGGATGAATTTAAACGCCATTTTATTGCAGAAAGTGCAAAAGGTAAAGTACCACGGGAGATATTCGAAGAGGCCGGTCTTGATGTTGAGCTAATCGGCAAGGAACGTGTGAAGTCCGCTGGTAAGCGTTGGCGCGCCGCTTACCATAAAGATGGCGTGGAAGGTTTACAAGATACGCGTAAAGGTAATTCTGGTCGTGCATTAGAGCGTGAATTAACGCTTGAAGAGAAGATTACCCGTTTAGAAGCAAAAAACCAATTATTAAGAGCAGAGAATGAATTACTAAAAAAGCTCGATTTACTCGAAAGGCAGGCGTTGAAGAAGAAATAAGAATCGCAACAGGAGTAAAATTCGAATTGATTCATCACACGATAAAAAAGTATAACTTGAAGCTGATGGTGAGCTACTTATGCGAAATAATGGGTGTATCTCGTTCAAGCTATTATAATTATTTCACGGAAAAATCGGTGCAAAAACGCATAGTACAAGAACAAGTGGATGAAATCGTAAGGGACATCATTTTAAAGGCCTATCGTTTCCGGGGACGCAAAAAAGGGGCGCGCCAAATTAAAATGACGCTCCAAAATCAATATGAAATTACCTATAACCTAAAGCGGATTCGTCGTATTATGAAGAAATACGATATTATTTGTCCGATTCGTAAAGCGAATCCTTATCGACGTATGGCTAAAGCAACAAAAGAACATCGCACGTGTCCAAACCTATTACAACGTGATTTCAAACAAGGTATAGTGGGAAAAGTATTATTAACCGATATCACCTATTTAACATACAAAGATGGGAAACGTGCGTATTTATCAACGGTTAAGGACGCAGAGACAAACGAAATTTTGGCGTATGAAGTATCTTCTTCACTACATTTAGAAATTGTGCTGAATACCCTTCAAAAATTGAGAAAACATGGCCATCTTTCAGAAGGTGCATTTATTCATTCAGATCAAGGTTTCCATTACACGAATCCAGAATTCCAGGCGGTAGTTAAACGAATGGGATTAGGTCAATCGATGTCTCGCCGAGGAAACTGTTGGGATAACGCTCCACAGGAATCATTTTTTGGACATTTTAAGGATGAGACGAATATTAAAGATTGTGCAGCATTAGAGGAAGTAAAACGTGAAGTTAAAAGTTATATGACGTATTACAATCATTATCGTGGGCAATGGAATTTAAAAAAGTTGCCGCCTGCAAAATACAGGCAGCAACTTCAACAAATAGCATAGGCTTTTTTTAATTGTCCTTTACACAGGGTACAGTTTA
>NZ_JBYHFQ010000059.1:0-1053 GCF_057669665.1 Sporosarcina sp. Y1004
CCGGTCTCAAAGTAAAGTCATTGCCTTCGGGCAGTGGCTTTTTTTATGTCTATAAAGATTTTAACCGAAGGTTATATTGAAAGCAGACATAGAAATGCTGAAGAATAGACTTCTCGTGTGAAGGTAATCCTAATTCGTTTGAGATTGACCAAAAATATAACTATTGCACTTTGTATCTGCAAGCCAGACAGACCCGTTGATTTTGCCTTATCAAACCGCTGTAAATATTTTAACGTGAATTTCTTATTAACTACACTTTAGCACTCTGGGAAGTGCATTATTGGGAGAATTGTGCTAGATAGTCTCATTAAGAAAACATATATCATTATCTGGGATTAAATCTGCAACTTGGAGTGCATCTTTCTTAAAAAATTAGTATCAAATAGTAATCTCAATATATACATCTCCAAATGACGACCATTTCGATAAAGAATACCCTATCAAAGCAGTAAGCTTGGATTCTAAGCACCAATCCAGGCTAGAGGTATCTCGAAGCACCAAGCAATTTATAATCCAGACTCAGGCAGAAGCGGAATTCAGTAGAATTATTCATACTCCCTAATTAGAAATCTTGATGGAAAAACTTTTGGATTTTTGAATGTGAATAAAAACTCAAATGCAGCAACATGATTTATAATAATTGATTTAGCTAAAAGAGAAGTTAAGGAGGATTGCATAGATCTGAATCTTAACTGACAACTTGTACGTTAAACTCTCCAACATCTATATTGTATAAGAAAAGATTAGTTAACCTTAGTGCTATATTACAATGATTTAATGTCCCTTTCGCAATGTCACTTTAATGTATTTAAGTAAAGTATAAATAAACCTTGCGTTTTATAAAATAGCATGGTATATTTAGAACCTTGCGTTTCCGATACATCAATAACTAGTGAAAAAAGAAATTAAAATTAGTTGTTGACACGGACAACGTGACTTGGTATGATATAAGAGTTGCCACTGAAACAAGCGGCAAGCAAATGAAGAGGGAAGTAAATCAGTTCCTCGCCAAATGAACCTTGAAAACTGAACAGCAAAACATCAATGAGATAT
>NZ_JBYHFQ010000060.1:0-955 GCF_057669665.1 Sporosarcina sp. Y1004
CTCTTTAGATCACAATCCACCACAACTCGGTATCCTTCTTGGTAGTATTGCTCTGCCAACTTTATGGCTTGATGAGCGTTTCTACCTTTTCGGAAACCATAGCTGTTCTCCGAGAATTCCGGGTCAATGATTGGTTCAATCACCTGTAAGATAGCTTGTTGCACTACTCTATCCAGGACTGTCGGGATTCCCAAGTTTCTCTTAGATCCATCAGATTTCGGTATGGCAACTCGTTTGACTGGTTGAGGTTGGTAAGTACCATCCTTCAACTTCCTTTTAAGAGGTTCGAAGTATTTTTCCATGTGTCCTTTTAATTGATAGACCGTAATGCCATCAATACCAGGAGCACCTTTGTTACTTCTCACTTTTGCATATGCCCTCCAAAGGTTGTCGTCTGCAATAACTTTATCAATTAAATTGATACCATCCTGTTCTTTCATATCCATGTCGACATCCCTGCGCACTCCTATATACCTTTCGGTTTCCAACCTATCTCTCCATAGGCAGCCATCTATCGGTTTTAACCACGATGTTTTCTGCGTTTCGGCGGTGATGTCTACACCTCCCTGTTTTCCAAGATTTAAGATTGTTCCACCCTTCATTTCCGTAAGGAAACTACTATGGTTTCTGCTGACTTCTCACGATAAATCTTGTTTCAACCGAGTTTTCACTCGTCCGTGAGACCTCCCCGGGTAAGAGCTATAACCTTCCTCCCATGTAACTGCTGTATCTACTAAATGGAACTTGTGCAGTATTGGACTTCGTTTTGTTTTGCAAACTCGTCCATTCCAATTCAGCCTTATATACAGTTTCTGTCCGTCAGTTCGGGATTTTGCCGCCGGCTTCCTTCAGATTCCACCTCACGGTGGACACCCTTGCCTTAAGCTAACAGTTCCTACTGCCAAGCCTGTAGTGGACTTTCACCACCAAGTTATAGCCCATGCCGGGCGCACAA
>NZ_JBYHFQ010000061.1:0-886 GCF_057669665.1 Sporosarcina sp. Y1004
TATTTCGATACGATACATCATCAAAGAGTACATGCGTACTTGGAGGAGTTCATATCAGATAAGATTATTCTGAAACTGGTCTGGAAATTTCTTCGTTCAGGTATTCTGGATAAAGAAATCTACATCGAAACAACAGAAGGGGCACCGCAAGGTGGACCACTATCTCCAATTCTTGCGAATGTCTACTTGAATAAGTTGGATAGAGAACTGGAAAAGAGGGAACATCGTTTTATCCGATACGCAGATGACTTTGTCATCTATGTCAAAAGTAAACGTGCAGGAGAACGAGTGATGGAAAGCGTCACCCAATTCATCGAAAAGGATTTACAACTCACTATTAATCAGGAGAAGAGTAAAGTCTGTGGTGCAACCTTGTCAACGTTTCTTGGGTTCAATATTCAAAACCTCATGGGAAAGTTGGATGCCGACCAAGTAAATCGGCGAAACAACGATTCAAAAACAAACTGAGGAAAGAAACCATTCGTAAAAGACCCGGTACATTCTCGGAAATCATCAAGAAGATTAATCAGATTACGGTTGGATGGATTAACTACTATGGGGTAAGCAGAATGAAGAGTTTCATCCTGGAAATCCAGCAATGGTTAAACCACCGACTTAGGCAAATCGTCTGGAAAAGGTGGAAGAGGGTCCGTACGAAATACGCAATGCTCCGTAAATATGGCATCGATCATGAGGCAGCTATAAAACAAGCAAATTCCCGAAAGGGGTACTGGCGTACTTCTAGGACTAAAATCTTACATCGTGCAATAACGAAAGAAAAGCTCATAAAATGGGGACTGAAAGATATGTCCCAACTTTATGAGCGAAGATACTTAAAAGGTTGAACCGCCGTATACCGAACGGTACGTACGGTGGTGTGAGAGGT
>NZ_JBYHFQ010000062.1:0-561 GCF_057669665.1 Sporosarcina sp. Y1004
TAGTTTTTCTGTTTTAGCAATAAACTTCTCAACGAACTCATCGTAAACATTTTCATGAATATAGATACGCGTACGTGCATCACAAGATTGACCTGTGTTATTGAACGCACCATAGAGTGAACCATCAACAGCCGCCTCAATGTCTGCATCTTCAAAAACAAGGCTTGGAGATTTCCCACCAAGTTCTAGTGTTACGCGTTTTACAGTTCCTGCTGCTCTTGCCATAATGTCTTTTCCGATTGGTGTAGAACCCGTGAACGCAACTTTATTCACTAAATCATGTTCTACCAAGTAGTTACCAATTTCAGAACCAGATCCTGGTAAAATGTTAACAACGCCGGCTGGAACGCCTGCTTCGAAACAAATTTCCCCAAGAATAATAGCTGTAAGCGGCGTTAGTGACGCCGGTTTAATAACAACCGAGCAACCTGCTGCAATCGCCGGAGCAATTTTCCAAGCAGCCATCATTAGTGGATAGTTCCACGGAATAATTTGCGCACATACACCTAGTGGTTCTTTTTCTGTGTAGTTATGGAATTGACCAGGTACGTTGTTTACAGA